>DATIFO010000246.1:0-49630 GCA_035455275.1 Methylomirabilis sp. (SeqCode)
GGCTTCAACGGGACGTCGCGGATGCCCAGGTTCTGCGCCCAGGCAGCGCCCGGCAGGGACCCAAGGAGACTCCCGAGGACCATGACGAGCCACAGCGAGCGGTGCCTCATTCCACGGAATCCTTGGCTACGGCGCGATACCACGCGCCGGCGGGAGGCGGGGCTTCGGCGCGCAGCGCCTGCGGGAGCCACGGGTTCGGGAAGGGGCGGCGATCCCCGGGGCAGTGCGAATCGACCCGGGAGCATTCGTCCACAGGGATCCCCTTCCTGAGCCACTCGAATGTGTGACCAACTTCCCGAGAGCGCCCCAGCGACGTGGCCGATCCGGCTATTTCAGGAGTCCCCCGATGACGCCGATGGGAATGAACGCCTGGGCCACGATGGTGAGCATGTCCTTCAGGAAGGGAACCCACTGAATCTTCCCTTCCGTCGAAATCGGGACGATGACGGCGTCACCGGGCTCCAAGTTCCGCATGTTGACAAAGCTCGCGATGGCGCTGCCGTCCGCCTTGAGGATGTAGGTCTCCTTGGCGGCCGCCTCGGGCCTGGGTCCTCCTGCCTGGGAGATATAGTACTCCGTATTCTCACCCGGCTTGTGCAGGATCGAGGTACTGTTGCGAACCGCGCCGATCACCAGTACAGAGGTTGGAGTCTGAGGAACGACGAGGGAGTCCCCGGCTTCCAGCAGAATATCGTCCGGGGTCCCCTTGAGTTTCTCGGGCTCGGCCAGTCGGATCGAGAGCCGACCGACCGTCAACACGCTCGTCAGCGAGCGTACCAGATCTCGCCGGAGCGCGTTGATGGCAGCCAGGGTGCCGACCTCAGCCGGAGCACCCGTGGAGACAGATCCGCCGGCGAGCGCCGCAGTTTCCGCCAGCAGCGTCTGCTCCTGTGTGCGGACGAACTTCTCGATTTGCTGGCGCTCGAGCTGGCGAATAGATTCTCGGGTGAAAACGGCACCCCTCGGGAAGGCCTCGGGCAGGTAGCCGCCCGCGCGGTCGAGCAGACCGCTGAGTCGCTCCCCTTTGGTGATCGCATACGCCCCCGGTCGCCTCACCTGACCGGAAATGGTGACGGTCTCCGGTCCCACGACCTCCGACTTCACGCTGATGCGGTCCATGGGTTGGAGGGGAAGGTCCTGGGACGGATCGGGGGTGGGAGCCGAGGCCCAGAGCTTGCGCAGGTCAACGTCGAGGATCTCCCTGGAGAAATCTGGACGCATCCGGACGACCTCCACACGATTCAAGTAGGCCTCGGGAAGGAGGGCGTCCAGCTGGAGGAGATCACTCACATGCATACCGGGCTTCCACTCGTACTGGCCGGGCGTCCGCACAAACCCCTCGACCATCACGGCATTCCGCAACCGATCCTCTCCGGGGAAGATGGTGACGAGGTCGCCGTCCCGGACCAGTTCCGAGGCCCCTGCTCCTCGAGTCGGAGCGAACGCCAGGTCCAGGATGAGCTTCCCGGCACCCCCTGCCTGCCGTTCGACCTGGATCCGATCGAGCTGCGCGGTCGGGAGAGGTCCGCCCGCCATAGCCACCAGGGCCCCGACGGTGGTGCCAGCCCGAATCTCGTAGATACCAGGGCGTTTCACCTCCCCCGTGACACCCGCCACCGCACCGACAGGAGGAGCGAACACGGTGTCCCCCGCCTGAAGGGTCGGACCCAGGCTCCGCTCGCCGCGAAGCAGGAAATCGTACAGGTCCACCTCCTCCTGCGTCTTGCCGTTGCGGACCAGCCGAATCGTTCGAAGCGTTCCCATCTTGGTGGGGCCGCCAGCCGCGATCAAGGCGTCCAGCAACGTGGAAAATGGACTGATGGTGTACGTCCCGGGTCGCGCCACCTCGCCTACCACGTACACCGAAATCCCCCGAAGTTCTCCCAGTGTCAGGCGCAGCTCGAAGCCCGAATAGTACCGCCCCACCCGCGAGCGAATGACCTCCTGGGCCTGAGCCAGTGTGAGTCCCTGGAGGGGCACGGAGCCGACTCGGGGAACAAACACAGACCCGCTTCGGTCCACCAGAAGTGGCACGCTGTCGTAGAGGCCCGCTCCCGGAATGTTCCAGAAGTAAAGGATCAGGCCATCTCCCGGTCCAAGTTGGTAGTCGGGGCTCACGGGAAGGTTCGTGGCGGGCGTCAAGGAAGGGAGCAAACTCCCGAACATGTCGTAGCCGAATTGGGTGAGGTCTCGGGAGATCACGGGACCCGTCGGCGCTGCCCGTTGGACGGTCTCGCTGGGCGGTGGAGTGGGCGGCTGCAGGAAGGCCCGCTCCAAGGGTGACCGCGGAACGGCTCGAGTGGCCAGGAGAGTGGACCGGTCCAGAATGAACGCGGACGAGACAGTCGCCAAGTTTCCCGAGAGGTTCTTGATGCTGGCGATGATGGTGTTCTGTCCTTCTTCCAGGACGGCTTGCTGGTCCGAGGTGGCAGACCCTCGAGTCACCGCATCGGATCGAAGCCCGCGCAACAAACCCAATCCTTCGAGAACGCTTTGTCGGTCTTGACCCGATTGACCCGTCCCCTGGATGCTGTCGGCGGCACGCCGTAGGTCGGGTCGCCAAGTCGCCCCGCCCTGGGTGGCCTGGAACTCCCGCGTCCGGTCCACGCCGTTTACAAAGATCCGAAGCGAGCTAAGGTCCAGCTCGTTCCTCGGATCGGCATAGGTGATGACGACTGAGGGATCGTCGCGCGTGATGATGGCGCCGTTGCGCGGCTCGATGATCATGATCACTGGAAAGGTGAACAGTTCCCGCATCGTCCGGGGAGTCGAGGGGACGGAACGCTGTTCCGGCGACCCCGGCGTGCCGGGAACCGAGAAGGGCGACGAAAAGGGTGATTGGGTTCCGGGGGACACCTGAGCGATGGCGGGCGCAGGGATTGCCGTCAGAACCGCCAGCAGACCCGCCAGCCATGGGCGTATCCCCCTGCTGCCCCCGACGTGGCGGAACCACTTAGCTCGCATTCCCGACCTCCCTTGCCCCCAGGTTCATGGCAGATTGCGGAATCCAGTACCTCACTGGAACGCCTGCCTGACCCCGTGGGCTCCTCTCAGGGCCCTGTTGATCTGGGCCACTGACCACACCAATCCCGCTCGGAAGGGCAGCAATCTACATGAAGCCGCCGCCCCGGTCAATCATCCTCTTTCGCTCTGGAGGCATCAATTCTCCGGTGCTTCCTCCAAGAAGCGTGTCCATTACTGGTCAGATCGTCGAAGGTTTCGTCCACCGCCAAGAAACAATCCTTGGTGGTCTCCTGGAGAATCACCGGCGCACCCACACGTGGGCCACCGCCGCACCCAGGGCAACCGCTCCCCCCGCCAAGGCGAAGATCCCCCGATACCCTATCCATTCCGCCAGGAGGCCCAGACCCACCGTGCTCAAGACCACGCCCAAGTCGTATCCCGCCGCCAAGGACGCCACGCCCCAGCCGCGGCGGTCGCGCGGCACCCCGAAGAGGATCAAGGCATACAGAACGGGCATCACGACCCCGTGGCTCGCCCCACAGCCGAGCCCCACCCCCACCAGGAGGATGGCCGAGTTTCCGAGCGGCAGCACGGCCAGACCGGCGGCCAGCATGGCATAGGCGGGAAGCAGGACCGCGGGGCGCGCCAGGCCGGCGATCCCCAGGCCCCCGGCCAGCCGCACGGCGATGAGCCCCGCGGAGTAGGCGAAGAAGAATAACCCGACCCGCCCGGGGGCGGCCGCAATCTGGGCCACCGGCACGAACACGGACAAGGTGCCGAAGGCGAACCCCACGATGACTCCGCCGAGGATCCCGGGACCCCATCCGGCCATGCTGCCATGCAGCGACCCCGGTTGTTCGGTGTGCGGTCGCGCCGTTTCCGGAAGCCGCCACACCAGCGCAAGTCCGGCCGCCAGGGCAAGGGCGGCGGCGCCGAACAGCGGGAAGAAACCCGCCCGTCGCACGATCGCTTCCCCTGCGCCCGGCATCACGGCGCCCGCCAGGTTGATCCAGACGGTGTAGATGGCGAAGACCTGAGCCCTGGCGCCCGGCGGGCTGAGATCGGCCACGACCGCGCCCAGCCCGGAGTCGATGAGCGAGGTTCCGATCCCTTGCAGGACTCGCATGAGGAGGAAGGGAGGGCCCACCTTGGGGAAAAGGAAGAGCGACAGGACCCCGAGGATCCCCAGCACGGTCCCGATCGAGATGACGCGTCGGCGGCCGAACCGATCCAGCAGGCGACCGCCGACGGGTCGCGCCATCAGCGAGCTCGCCCGCAGCAGTCCCGCCACCAGGCCGATCTGGGCGGGTGAGCTGCCGACCTGATGCAGATAGACGGGCAGAAGCAGGAAGAAGGACCCGCAGGTGTTGAACAGGAAGCTGGCCGCGTTGGCCGTGCGGAAGGCAGCCCGAAGGGTGTGCGCACCGGTGAGCTTCATGGCCCCGCCATCTGCCCTTGCACCTGGAATTCGGAGGGCGATCCGAGCGTGCGGTCCAATCGGCCCCTGCCCGAACCAGAGCCGCTGGGCCGTTCCCCCCATCATCGCATCCGGCTCACCCGGCTCAAGGAATCTCGCTTCCCGGGGCAGGAGGATCCGAGGTCGGGCTCATGCGGACTCATCCTCTCCCGCGGTTGAGGTTTCACACCGCTCGCTCCACCCCCGTGACTCATGCGACAGACCGACCGCGCTGCCGTTCCGTCGTACAGCCGAACGCTCCTTCCCCCCCGCGCGCGTCAGGCGGGCCAGATAATGACCCTCCTCTTCCCGCCAGATCATTTCGGCCGACCAGCCTTCATGGGCGGCTCGATCGGCCAGGGTCTCGAAGTCCACGAAGAGCCATTCGAGGGTCGGCCCCCGCTTCCCCTCGTATTCCAGCTGGAATCGCATCTCCCCCGGATACCGGCGCGCACCCAGGGTGCCGTCCTCCCTGGCGGCCCCTTCGACAGCGTCCGGGCCAGGATCGTAGGAGTCCAGCAGGATCTGGCCGTCGGGCCTCACCAGCCGACCCGCCTTTGCCAGAAATCGGCGGAGCCCGGCCAGGTTGCCCACGATCCCGATGCCGTTCATCAGCATGAGCAGCGTATCGAAGGGCCCCGCCCGCAGGCTGAACACGTCCGCGCAGAGGACGTCCCGCACGCCCCGCTTGCGCATGACCTCCACCGCCTCGGGCGCGACGTCGATGGCGCACACCGGGACATGGCGCTGCTGCAGAATCACGCTGTGGCACCCGGCACCCGCACCCACGTCCAGGACCCGCCCCAGGCAGAGCTCCAGGGCGGCCTCCTCCAGGGCCGAGAACTCCTCCGGTCCCCGGAAGAACACGCGGGCGGGTACGACCTCCATCTCGCCGCCCTCGTCGTGGACGACGACCTCGGCCAGGCTCTTCCCCTTCAGGAAATCCAGCAGGGCGAGCCCGTGGGGGCTCCAGGGTTTCCTGTCCACGCAGCACCTCGACTCGCAGATGCGGACGGAACTGGAGAGCACGCCGTGGGACGAAGGCTACGGGAGCAGGACGGCCTTGATGTAGTCCTGCGGGGGAGCGGTCACGAGCTGTCGGAAGACCCGCGCCCCCTCGGTCAGCGGAAACGTGCGAACCCAGGGTGTGAGCTCGATCCTCCCCGCGGCAAACAGACCGATCGCGGTCCGCAGGTCCCGTGGGGTCACACCGAAGGAGCCCGAGATCCGCCGCTCCCCCAGCACCACCGCAAACCCCGACAGGTGCGTCGGATCGTCGTGCAGGCCGAGCCAGACGATCTCGCCCCCCGGGCGAGTTGCCATCACGGCGGCCTGGCGGGTATCCGAGGCTCCGACCGCATCCACGGCCACATCGGCCCCCCGCTCCCGCGTGAGGCCCCGGACCCCCGCCACGACATCGTCCCTTCGCGGGTTGAAGGTGGCGTCCGCCCCCAGGCACCGCGCCACCTCCAGCCGGACATCGGAGACGTCCACCACGACCAGCCGGAAGGCGCCGGCCACCCGCATGACCTGCAACACGAGGAGCCCGATGGTCCCCGCCCCGAAGATGACCACCGTCTCGGGGAATCGCTGGCGCGTGAGCGACAGCGCGTGGACCGCGTTGGCCAGCGGCTCCGTGAGGGCCGCCTGGAGGAAAGAGACGTCCTGGGGGAGCGGCAAGAGCGTGGTGGCGGGGGCGGCGCACAGCTCGGCGAAGGCGCCGGCTCGCCTGGTCCCGAAGACCTCCCCCTCGCGGCAGAGGTGACTCTGGCCCTCGAGGCATTCCTGGCAGCGGCCACAGGAGATGACCGAGTTGACCGCCACCCGGTCCCCGGACCGAACCCCCGTGACGCCATGGCCGACCGTCGCCACCGTCCCGCCGAACTCATGGCCCATGATGAGGGGCGGCGTCCGGCGCGCCGCACGGGTGGCGAACCCGTGCAGCTCCGACCCGCAGATCCCCACCGCGGCCACTTTGACGATCACCTCGCCGGGCCCTGGAGCGGGTTCGTCCACATCGCAGATTTCCAGCTGATCCCAGACGGGATAGTAGAGGGCCTTCATGGCGTCGCACCTGTGGCCTGGCGGCTCGCGTTCCGCCTCCGGGCGAGGACCCGCCCGTCCGGCACCTTCAGCGGCTGGTCAATGGGACGTCTGCTGGTCGCCGGCCGGGACGCCTTGGGCCTCCAGGAATGCCGTCAGGAGCTTCTGGACCTCCGGCGTCAGGGCCGCAAACTGCAGGCCGCTCTGGAACAGGAGACCTGTTCCGCGCTGCTCTCCCTCGGCCCGGCCGATGGCTCGCGACCAGACGATGTGGCACAGGACGGTGACGGCCTGGCGCCCGAGCGGGAGGCGGAGGTAACACGTGCCGCCCGGGCGAAGGATGGTCGTGTGCTCCACCCGCGAGCCGCCGAGGCTGACGTCCAGGATGAGCACGTCGTGGGTCGCCGTGACCTGCTCGGCCACCGGCTCCTTGAAGGTGAGTCTGGCATGTCGGCGCTTCCCCGTGCCGGCCGGTTTCATGTCGCTCCTTCTCCTGGGTCCATCCGCAACCCAGGTGGCCGCCCGCGGCTCCCGGGGGGTCGGCCCGGTCCCTTGGGGCCCATCACCGACCCGAACCCTATCCAAAGGCGTGGGACCCTGTCAACAGGAAACGCCCGACCTCCACCCTGCCCACCCTTTCTCTCCCCCCCCACTTCACGCTGGACCCATGGAGGGAGGTGTTCGATAATGCCGTGCATCACGCCAGCGCCATTCACCCCTTGAGAGGAGGAGGCAGACGATGGCCAGCATCTCGGAGCAGGTCAAGGCGCTCGCCCCGGCCATGATCGGCTTGCGGCGCGACCTCCATCAGCACCCCGAGCTGGGGTTCCAGGAGGTGCGGACGGCGGGTATCGTGGCCCGGCGGCTCACGCAGCTCGGGTACGCCGTCCGGACCGGTGTGGGAAAGACCGGCGTCACCGGGTTCCTGCGGGGTGGCAGGCCCGGCAAGACCGTCCTCCTCCGGGCGGACATCGATGCTCTGCCCATTCCGGAAGAGACCGAGGTTGCCTGGAGATCCCAGACACCGG
Organism: Methylomirabilis sp. (SeqCode); assembly: GCA_035455275.1. Lineage (GTDB taxonomy): Bacteria > Methylomirabilota > Methylomirabilia > Methylomirabilales > 2-02-FULL-66-22 > 2-02-FULL-66-22. The sequence continues at coordinate 7,492 of DATIFO010000246.1, forward strand.
GCGTGATGCACGCCTGAGGGCACGACGCCCACACCGCCATGGGTCTCATGGCGGCCGAGATCCTGTCGCAGGAGATGCCGTCCCTGGCCGGCAGCGTGTGCTTCGTCTTTCAACCCGCCGAGGAGCTCCTGGTCGGGGCCCAGGCCATGCTCGAGGACGGCGCCCTGGATGGCGTCCGCGCGGATGCGGCGTTCGCCGTCCATCTCATGAATCGCTGGCCCGCGGGCAGCGTGGCCATCTGCAGCGGTCCGGCCATGACCTCGGCCGACAAGCTGACGCTCCACGTGACCGGGCGGGGGGGCCATGGGGCGAACCCTCACCTGGCCGTCGATCCCGTCGTGGCCGCAGCCCAGGTGATCACGGCGCTCCAGACCCTCGTGAGCCGCGAGACCCCTCCCCTGAAGGCCGCGGTCCTGAGCATCACCACCCTCAGGGCCGGCAGCGCCTTCAACATCATCCCCGACACGGTGGAGATGACCGGCACCTTCCGCTGCTTCGACGCCGATCTCCGCGAGAAGCTGCTCCAGAGCCTCGCGCGGACGGGGGAGGGCATCGCCGCGTCCCTCCGCTGCACGGCCCGGGTGCAGAGCGAGTTCCTCACGCCGGCCGTGCTGAACGACCCCGCCGTGACGGCCGTCACGCGCGAGGTCGCCGGGACGATCGTCGGCGGAGAGCATGTCATCCAGCCCGATCCCCTCACGGGCTCCGACGACGTGGCCTACTTCTGGCAGCAGGTCCCCGGCTGCTACGCCTTCGTCGGCTCGGCCCGGCCCGAGTGGTCGCCGGCCCCCGCGCACCACAATGCGAAATTTGACCTGGACGAGTCGGCGATGGAGATCGGGGCGGAACTCCTGGTCCGCGCGGCCCGGCGGATCCTGGGAGGTGCCTGAGCAAAAACCAGAGCCACCCGGTCCCACGTTTGACGCCGGTCGCGCGGTCAGCTACTCACGGGAGGGTCTCCACCTCGTGGGCGACGGCCTCCGCGACCTCCTGGATCCGCGCTCGCGGAGGAGAACCGGCAGGACTACCCCGCCCAAAGCCTCCCCCAACACAACAGCAGACGGAAGTGCATCCGCTTCCCCTCCCCTTCAATCGGCCCATTGACCGAACAAATGGGCCGGTGCTGCTGAACGCACTTGCAGGAACCCGAACCGTCAGGCATGGTCCTGTCCATCGCGCTTTTCACGTCGCCCCGAAGGAGATGGCCTGGAACCCCTGGTCTTGCCTCCCGATCGGCGACAGTCGGGCTGGGTCCCCCTCTTCCTCATTCAACAGCCGTCCCAAGGACGGCAGGGAGTCTATGCATGTTGATGAACTGGCTCCACGGCCGCTTCTCCACCGACCTCGGGATCGACCTCGGCACCGCCAACACCCTCATCTACGCCAAGGGGAAAGGGGTCGTCCTGAACGAGCCCTCCGTGGTCGCCGTCCATCGCGGGAGCCGGCAGGTGCTCACGGTGGGGAAAGCCGCCAAGGAGATGCTGGGGCGGACCCCGGGGAATATCCTGGCCCTGCGGCCCATGAAAGACGGGGTCATCGCGGACTTCGAGTATGCCGAGCGCATGCTCCGGGCCTTCGCCCAGAAGGCGCACAATCGCCGCCGCATGGTCCGGCCCCGGGTGGTGGTCGGGATCCCCTCCGGCATCACCCAGGTCGAGCGGCGCGCGATCCGCGACTCGGCGACCCTCGCGGGAGCGCGGGAGGTCTATCTGATCGAGGAGCCGCTCGCCGCCGCCATCGGCGCCGGACTCCCCGTCACCGAGCCGACCGGCACCATGATCGTCGACATCGGCGGGGGGACCACCGAGGTGGCCGTGATCTCGCTGGCGGGCATCGTCTACAGCCACTCCCTGCGGGTCGCCGGCGACGAGATGGACGAGGCGATCATCCAGCACCTCAAGCGGAAGCACAACCTCCTGGTCGGCGAGCAGACCGCCGAGGGCGTGAAGATCCGCATCGGCTCCGCCACCAACGGCGCTCCCGAGGAGTCCTTGGAGGTCACGGGTCGGGATCTCCTCACCGGGGTGCCGAACACGATCACCCTCACCAGCACCGAGGTGCGCGAGGCGCTCCGCGAGACCCTCGCCGCGATCGTCGCCGCCGTGAAGACCGCCCTCGAGCGCACGCCACCCGAGCTCAGCGCGGACATCGCGGACAACGGCATCGTCCTCTCCGGGGGTGGCTCGCTCCTGCGGCGACTCGACACCCTGCTCGCCCGCGAGACGCTCCTCCCGGTGCGCCTGGCGGACGACCCCCTCACCTGCGTGGTGCGCGGTGCCGGGAAAGTCCTGGATGAGCTGGAGCTGCTGCGCACCGTCGCCGAGAACTAGCCGAGCTTGCCCGGCAGTCATCCGAGGATGCGCCTCCTGCAGATCGAGTCCCACGGCTGGCATATCCGCCCGCCTTGCCGGGGCTCTTCGCATGACGTATATTGCGATGTGTTCCTCGGGAACGGTGGTGAGGGTCCGATGGCCGAGATGATGCGAAAGCAGGTGTATATCGAGGCGCGCCACGAACGACTTCTGAAGGCGCTGGCGAAGGATCTGCGCGTGACCGAAGCGGAACTGATCCGGCGCGGCTGCCCTCTTACGTGGCGGCGGGAGACGCGAGGCGGTAGACGCGCGCGGCGGTGTCGTGGAACAGCGCGGCGCGCTCTGCGGCCGAGAAGCTCTGGGTCATGCGCTTGAAGGAGTTCCAGACGACGCCGTACGAGTACGATGCCTTGTCCACGGGGAAGTTGCTCTCGAACATGCAGCGCCTGGGCCCGAACAGCTCGATGCAGGTGAGATAGTACGGGGCCGTCGCCACGACCAGTTCGGCGGAGGCGGGCGGGGCTGTCCGCGCCTCCCAGCCGAAGCCGCTGCGGGGCATTCCCAGTCCCCCCAGCTTCACGACCACGTTGGGGCAGGCAGCCACCTCGGCACTGCCGCGCTTCCAGGCCTGGAAGACCTCGTCCCGTCTCCCCGCATAGGGGCCTATGCCCAGGACCCCCCCGATGTGATTCAGGATGATGGGCACCCCGGGGAAGGCTCGCGCCAGCGACGCCAGCTCCGGCAACTGGGGGAAATACAACCAGGCCTCGAAGCTCAGACCGTATGCCTGCAGACAGGCGAAGCCCTCACGGAAGGTGCGGTCCAGCATCACGCCCGGTCTCCGGACCGGGGCCGTGATGGGGACGGCGGGACTCGCGTCCCACACGCAGATGTGGCGAATGCCCCGGAAGCGGTCCGGGCTCGCCGCCAGGTGCCCTTCCAGCACGCGCGCCACCGCCGCGCCCAGCGTGAGATCGGCGTGGCCGATGATCCCTGCCGCCACATTGGCCGACCCGGGCTGCCCCCCGGCGCGCCGGGCGGCGACGCCCTGCACGAACTCGGTCTCGCCCACCGGCTTCATCTCCTCCGGGCCGTCCTGGCGATACATGGAGCGGCACTCGATGAAGACCGTGGAGACGATCTTGTGCCCGCCCTGGATGTCCTGGAGCAGCTCGTCGAGGAGATACCGATCGTCGGGGCGATCCCACAGATGGTGATGGGGGTCGCAGATCGGAAGCGCCGGCTCCAGTGGATCCTCCGCCGTCAACCGCAACCATCCGTCCCGTGGCGTCGGCATGCCCTCTCCTGTGTGGTTCCCTGTAAGCCGGTAACCCGCCTCGCACCCCCACCCCGGCCCTCCCCGCAATCAACGGGTACCGGGGGGAGGGGCGCGGGTGAGGCTGACCTGGGCGTTCGCGCACACTGCGGGCCGGGGGACAGGGACCGAGAGATGCTGTGCTCTCGATCCCTGCCCTTCCGGCCCAGCGTCCGGTCGCCGCTTACAGGGCGATCTTCGTGCCCAGGACCTCCAGGAACTTGGCCAGCCAGGCCGGATGGGCGGGCCAGGCGGGCGCCGTGACCAGGTTGCCGTCCACGTGCGCCGCGTCCACCGGAATCTCCATGTACTTGCCGCCGGCCCGCGTCACCTCGGGACCCACGGCCGGATACGCGGCGCAGCGCTTTCCCTCGATCACGCCGGCGGCTGCGAGGAGCTGGGCCCCGTGACAGATGGATGCGATGGGCTTGTTCGCCTCGGCGAAGTGGCGCACGGCCTTCAGGACCTCCTGGTTCAAGCGGATGTACTCCGGCGCGCGCCCACCCGGGATGACCAGCGCGTCGTAGGTTTCGGGCTTCACCTGGTCGAAGGTGGCGTTCAGCGTGAAGCCGTGCCCTGGCTTCTCGCTGTAGGTCTGGTCTCCCTCGAAGTCGTGCACGGCCGTCCGGACTCTCTCGCCGGACTTCTTGCCGGCGCAGACCGCGTGGACCGTGTGCCCCACCATCTGCAGGGCCTGGAACGGCACCATCACCTCGTAGTCCTCGACGTAGTCCCCCACGAGCATCAGGATCTTCTTGGCACCCATGGTTCGCTCCTTTCGGTATGCGCGACGGTTCGCCGCCTGGCGGCATCACGGTACCGCCTGTGGCAGAGGTACACCGGCTGTGTATCGCAAGGCTGGGAGATTGTCAAGGTGTGGAAGCGGACCACGGGTGTGGAAGCGGGCGAGGAAAGGTGTGTCACCCAACCTGGCGGGTCGTGGTACTCTGGGCCGAAATCACGGCGACGTATCCAGCCAACCCAGCCAGTCGCACTGAGCCCTTCGTCTCCGCTCGTCCTGAGCCGTTCGACTGAGCTCACGACGAAGCCAGTCGAGGGACGAACGGTCGCTCAGGACAGGCCTGTCGAGGTGCGGGGGTTCCTGCTTCGGCAAGCTCAAGAGGACTGCGGAAGCTTTCGGCGGTACGGGTGGGCAAGGCTCTCCGCCACTCGCCGCTGCGCCTCCCACTTGTCCTGCGGGACCGCCTTGGGAAGGTCCGCATTCGCCTGGAAGGGGGCCATGTTCTTGCCGATGTAGCTCTTCCACTTCTCCGGCACGTTTCCCACCTCGAAGATGGCATTCACGGGGCACTCGGGGAGGCACGCGCCGCAATCGATGCACTCCTCCGGGTGGATGAGGAGTTGATCCTCGCCCTGGTAGATGCAATCCACCGGGCAGGCATCCACGCAGGCGTGCTCCTCCACGCTGATGCACGGTTCCGTCACGACGTACGGCATATGTCCCCCGCGGGTCTTCCCCGCTCACAGCATCCCGAGCTGGAGCTTGGCCACCTCGGACATCCGGCTGGGATCCCAGGGCGGGTCCCAGACCACCTCCACGCTCGCGGAGGTCACACCCGGGATGCCCTCCACCTTCTGCCGCACCTCCTCGGGAAGCGAGGCCGCCGAGGGGCAGTTCGGCGAGGTGAGGGTCATCTGGACCGTGGCGGCTCCCGCCGGATCCACCTTGACGGTATAGATCAGGCCCAGGTCGTAGATGTTGACCGGGATCTCGGGGTCGAAGCAGGTCCGGATCGCCTCGACGGCCTGCGCCTCGATGACCATGGTGTCGATGACTGTATCATCCATCGTCTACCCTACTCCGTCGAAACGGGCTTCCCGTTGCCCTCCAGGGCGGCGCGCAGCGTGTGCCACGGCAGGCTGGCGCACTTGACGCGGACCGGAAACTCGCTCACGCCGCAGAACACGGCGAGCTTGCCCAGCTCCATGGGATCGGCGGCGGTCCCCCCCGTCCCGGTCACCATGTCGTGGAACTTCGTGAAGATCTCTTCGGCCTCGGCGCGGGTCTTCCCCTTCAGGACGGTCGTCATCAGGGACGCGGCCGACTGCGAGATGGCGCAGCCCGCCCCCTGGAAGCTGATCTCCTTGATCACGTCCCCATCCATGTGGAGATAGACGGTGATCTCGTCGCCGCACAGGGGGTTGTGTCCCTCCGCCTGGCGATTCGCATCCGTCAGCTTCTGGAAGTTGCGGGGCTTCTTGTAATGGTCGAGGATGACCTGCTGGTACAGCTCCCGAAGGTCCGACATCAGGCAAAGACCTCGATGGCCTTGTGGATCGCCTTCACCAGGGCGTCCAGATCCGCGCGTGTGTTGTAGAACGCCAGCGACGCCCGCGCCGTGGCCGCCAGCCCGTACCGCTTCATGACCGGCATGGCGCAGTGATGCCCCGCCCGGACCGCCACCCCCTCCAGGTCCAGGATCGTGCCGACGTCATGCGCGTGGATGCCGTCCACCACGAAGGACAGCACGCCGGCCTTGTGCCCCGCCGTGCCGATCAGGCGGAGCCCCGGGATGGCCGACAGCAGCTCGGTCCCGTATTCCAGGAGGTCGGCCTCGTAGGTTTGGATCTGGTGGAGGCCGATCCGCTCGACGTACTCGATGGCGGCGCTGAGGCCGATGACCCCGGCGATGTGGGGCGTACCGGCCTCGAACTTGTGGGGCAGCGTGTTGTACACGGTCTTCTCGAAGCTGACGGCGCTGATCATGTCTCCCCCGCCCTGGTAGGGAGGCATGGCCTCCAGCAGATCGGCCTTGCCGTACAGGATGCCGATCCCCGTGGGGCCGTACAGCTTGTGACCGGAGAAGGCGAAGAAGTCGCAGTCCAGCGCCCGGACATCCACCGGCATGTGCGGGGCGGCCTGGGCGCCGTCCAGCAGCACCGGGACGCCGCGCCGGTGCGCCAGCTCGATGATCTGCCGGACGGGGTTCACCGTCCCCAGGGCGTTGGACACGTACGCCACCGCCACCAGCTTGGTGCGCTCCCCCAGCAGCCGCTGGTACTCGTCGAGCAGCAGCTCCCCCGCGTCGTTCATGGGGATGACCCGCAGGAGCGCCCCCCGCTCATCGCAGACCATCTGCCACGGGACGATGTTCGAATGATGCTCCATGGCCGAGATGATGACCTCGTCACCCGCGCGGAGATGGCTCCGGCCGTAGCTCTGGGCCACGAGGTTGATGCCCTCGGTGGTCCCGCGGGTGAAGAGGATCTCCCGATCGTGGGCCGCGTTCAGGAACTGCCGCACGCGGGTCCGCCCGGATTCGTAGGCCTGGGTGGCCACCTGGCTCAGGAAGTGGACGCCCCGATGGACGTTCGAGTTCTCCTCCGTGTAGTACCGGATCAGGGTGTCGATGACGGCCTGCGGCTTGTGCGTGGTGGCGGCGTTGTCGAGGTACACCAGCGGCTTGCCGTGGACCTTCGCCTGGAGGGCCGGAAAATCCTGCCGGATCTTCTCGGCGCCGAACCCGACCAGGCAGTCCTCACACGGCTCCTCTGGAACCCGGCGGCCCGTGCTCTTCATCGAACGTCCTCCAACGGTTTTGCCTGGGGCAGCCACTCCGTGACCAGCCCCTCGAGGTACTTGCGAAGCGGCGCGATCTTCATGCGCTGGAGACTCTCCTGCGCGAAGGCGAAGAGCAGCAGGGCTTTGGCCGGCGCCTCGGCGATGCCGCGGGAGCGGAGGTAGAAGATCGCCTCGTCGTCGATCTGGCCGATGGTCGCCCCGTGCGTGCACTTCACGTCGTCGGCGTAGATCTCCAGTTGCGGCTTGGTGTCGATCTGCGCGTCCTCGGAGAGCAGCAGGTTCATGTTGGTCTGCTTGGCGTCGGTCTTCTGCGCGTCCTTGTGGACGATGATCCGGCCGTGGAACACCCCCCGCGACTGCCCGTCCAGGATGCCCTTGTAGAATTGCCGGCTGGCGCCGTGGGGGCTCGAGTGCTCCACCTTCATGTAGTTGTCCATGTGCTGGCGGCCGGTGGGAACGAACAGCCCGTTGATCACGCACTCGCACCCCTCGCCGGCCAGAACCGGGTGGATGTTGTTCCGCACCAGGGCGCCCCCGAGCAGCACGGAGTGGGAGGTCACGTTGCTGCTCCGGCCCTGCTCCACCCGCAGCGTCGAGACGTTGAAGGAGTGCGTGTTCTCCCGCTCGATCAGGTAGTGGCTCGCCACGCTGTTGCCGCCGACCACCAGCTCCGTGATGGCGTTCGAGAAGGCCACCCCGTCGCCCAGCGAGCCGTAGTCCTCCACGACGCTCGCCTGGGTGTTTTCCCCCATCACGATCAGGTTGCGGGGGTAGGTGACCGTCGGGAAGGCCGCGTCCGTCGAGACGTAGAGCAGGTGGATCGGCTCCTCCAGCACCACGCCCCGGGGGATCGAGATGAAGGCCCCGTCCTCCATGAAGGCGGTGTTCAGGGCCGAGAAGGCATCCTGGTGAAAATCCGCGTAGCGGGCCAGGTGCGGCTCCAGGGAGGCGCGATCCTCGGCCATGGCTTGGCCCAGGCTGGTCACCTTCACCCCCTTGGGCAGCGCGTGCAGGGAGGACAGCCGTGGCGCGAACCGGCCGTTCACGAAGACGAGCGCCGTGCAGGGCATCCCCGGCACCGTAAACGGCGACAGCGAATCCGGCGAGACTTCCGCCCGGGCGTCCGGGGCGACCTGGAAGTCGGTTCGCGAGATCGGCGCCACGCTGGTGAACCGCCAATCCTCATCCCGGACGCTCGGAAATCCCAACTCGGAGAAGCGCAGGATCGCCGCCTTGCGTATGGGGGTGAGCCAGGCCTGGTCCTTCGACGTGGCGTGCTCCAGCTCGGCAAAGCGCGCCAGGTACTTGGATGTCTCTTGCGTCTGTGTGACCGCCATGCCCGTCCGCCCCCTCTACGTGGTTGCCGGAGCAGCGAGGCGCGCCTCGCTTTCCACCCAGTTGTAGCCCTTGTCCTCCAGCTCCAGGGCCAGCTCCTTGCCGCCGGACTTGACGATCCGGCCGTCCACCAGGACGTGGACGAAATCCGGCACGATGTAGTTGAGCAGCCGCTGGTAGTGGGTCACGACCAGGATGGCGCGCTCGGAGCTCCGCAGGGCGTTGACGCCGCTGGCCACGATCCGCAGGGCGTCGATGTCCAGGCCGGAATCGGTCTCGTCCAGGATGGCGAGCTTGGGCTGCAGGATGGCCATCTGGAAGATCTCGTTGCGCTTCTTCTCGCCGCCCGAGAAGCCCTCGTTCACCGACCGGTTCAGCAGGCGGTCATCCATGTCCAGGAGCTTCATCTTGTCCTTGACCAGGGCCAGGAAGTCCATGGCGTCCAGCTCGTCCTCGCCCCGGTACTTGCGGATGGCGTTGGCGGCCGCCTTGAGGAAATACACGTTGTTGACACCGGGAATCTCCACGGGGTACTGGAAAGCCATGAAGACCCCCTCGCAGGCCCGCTCTTCCGGCGACATCTCCAGCAGGTTCTTCCCGTTGTAGAGGACCGCTCCCTCCGTGACCTCGTACGTCTCCCGGCCGGCCAGGACCTGCGCCAGCGTGCTCTTGCCCGAGCCGTTGGGCCCCATGATGGAGTGGACCTCGCCCGCGTTGATCCTGAGGGTCACACCGCGCAGGATCTCGCGATTCCCAACCTTCGCGTGGAGGTTCTTGATCTCAAGCATCGCCCGTCCTTCTGGTGAGTGGTTGACGATTCAGTGTACGGCCGCATGCGCCTCTGGGCATTCGCCCCCCGGTGAAAGCCGGGGACGGCATGACAGCCTTGTTGATGCAAGGCAGCGTGAGATGCACTCGCTAGCCGACGCTGCCCTCGAGACTGACGCTCAGCAGCTTCTGCGCCTCGACGGCGAACTCCATCGGCAATTCCTTGAAGACCTGCTTGCAGAAGCCGCCGACGATGAGCGAGACCGCGTCCTCCTTGGAGATCCCCCGCTGGTTGCAGTAGAAGATCTGGTCCTCTCCGATCTTGGAGGTGGAGGCCTCGTGCTCCATCCGGGCCGAGGCGTTCTTCACCTCGATGTACGGGAAGGTATGGGCCCCGCACTTGTCGCCGATGAGCAGCGAGTCGCACTGGGTGTAATTGCGCGCCCCCCCGGCCCCCTTCAAGATCTTGACCATCCCGCGGTACGTGTTCTGGCCGTGGCCCGCCGAGATGCCCTTGGACACGATGGTGCTCTTGGTGTTCTTGCCGATATGAATCATCTTGGTGCCGGTGTCGGCCTGCTGGTAATTGTTGGTGAGGGCCACCGAGTAGAACTCACCCACCGAGTTGTCTCCCTGCAGGATGCAGCTTGGGTACTTCCAGGTGATGGAGGAGCCTGTCTCCACCTGCGTCCAGGAGATGTGGGAGTTCCGCCCCAGGCACTTGCCGCGCTTGGTGACGAAGTTGTAGATGCCGCCCTTCCCCTCCTTGTCCCCCGGGTACCAGTTCTGGATGGTCGAATACTTGATCGTGGCGTCGTCGTGGGCGACCAGCTCCACCACCGCCGCGTGCAACTGGTTGGTGTCCCGCATGGGGGCGGTGCAGCCCTCCAGGTAGCTCACGTAGGCGCCCTCGTCGGCGACGATCAGGGTGCGCTCGAACTGTCCGGTGTCCAGCGCGTTGATCCGGAAGTAGGTGGACAGCTCCATGGGGCAGCGCACCCCCTTGGGGATGTAGCAGAACGACCCGTCGCTGAAGACCGCGGAGTTCAGCGCCGCGTAGAAGTTGTCGGTGTAGGGCACGACCGAGCCGAGATACTTCTGGACCAGATCCGGGTGATTCTGCACCGCCTCGGAGAAGGAGCAGAAGATGATTCCCAGCTCCGCCAGCTTCTTCTTGAAGGTGGTCGCGACGGACACGCTGTCGAAGACCGCGTCCACCGCCACCCCGGCGAACTGCTTCTGTTCCTCCAGGGGGATCCCCAGCTTCTCGAAGGTCCGGAGAATCTCCGGGTCCACCTCCTCCAGGCTCTTCAGGGGCTTCTTGGACTTGGGCGCCGAGTAGTAGATGATGTCCTGATAATCGATGGGGGGGAACGTCACGTTGGCCCAGCGCGGCTCCCCCTCGGAGCGGGCCATCTTCTCCCAGTACCGGTAGGAGCGGAGGCGCCACTCCAGCATGAACTGGGGCTCCTGCTTCTTGGCGGAGATCAGACGGATGATGTCCTCGCTCAAGCCGCGAGGCGCCGCATCCGCTTCGATGTCCGTCACGAACCCGTACTTGTATTCCTGGTTCGCCAGGGCCTCGATCGCATCCGTGGACGTGCTCATTGTCTCTCCCTTGTGACACGCAGCCTCAGGACTTTCGCTCAGCCGAGCGCTCAACTATAGCATCCCAAGCGACTATTGCATCACCACAACCGGCTCCGGGGCCTGGGCCGGCGCTGCGGCATTCAGGATGCTGATCTGCGCGGCCAGCCTCGCCGCGACCTCATGGAAGGCGGCCGCCACGGGCACCTCCGGTCCCTCCAGCGCCACCGGCGTCCCGCCGTCGCTCTTTATCCGGATTCCGGCATCCAGCGGGATCTCCCCGAGGAACGGGAGCCCGGTCTGAAGACTCGCCTCCCGCGCGCCCCCGTGGCCGAAGATGTCATCCCGCTGGCCGCAGTGCGAGCAAGCATGGTAGCTCATGTTCTCCACGATCCCGAGGATCGGGACCTTCAGCTTGTTGAACATGAGGACGGCCTTGGAGGCCACCTGCAGCGCCAGGTCCTGGGGTGTGGAGACGATCACGGCCCCGGTGAGCGGGATGGATTGGCACAGACTCAACTGGATGTCGCCCGTCCCCGGAGGCAGATCCATCACCAGGTAGTCGAGCTCCCCCCACTCCACGCGGCCCAGGAATTCCTGGATCATCTTGTGCAGCATGGGGCCGCGCCAGATCACCGCGTCGTTCCTGGGCAGGAAGAACCCCATGGACATGATCTTCACTCCGTGCAAGACCGGCGGGATGACCTTGCCGTTCGTCCCGTGCGTGAGCTCCCCGCTGGCTCCCATCAGGGTCGGGATGCTTGGGCCGTACACGTCCGTATCCAGGAGACCGACCCGGGCGCCGGATCGCATCAGGGCCACGGCCAGATTCGCGGCCACGGTGGACTTGCCGACGCCGCCCTTGCCGCTCGCCACGGCCACCGTGTTGCGTACCCCCGGCAGGTAGTCGGAGTGCGAGGTCCGGGCGGTCGTCACCCGCGAGGTCATCGTCACGTCCACTTCCTGGACGCCCGGGAGGGCCGAAACCGCCGTGCGCGCCCCGTCCTCCATCTGCTGTCGGACCGGACAGGCGGGCGTCGTGAGTTCGATGCTGAAGGCCACCTTGCCGCCATCGATCTTGAGACCCTTGATGAAGCCGAGCGACACGATGTCCCGATGCAGATCCGGATCTTGTATGGTTGCCAGTGCGCGCAGGACCGCCTGTTCCGTCACCATGATGTCGCTATTCCCCTCTGGGTTCTTCCATGCAGGTCGGTGAGTTGCGTGATGCCGATCCCGTTACCTCGGGCTGGCGCCGATCCCTGCCCTCCTCGGGACGCTCGCCAGGGCAGCCAGGAGGCTGGGCGCTCCATCCCCGAGACCTTCCCCCAGGATGGCGTGCGGCACCCCCTTCTGAGCCAGGGCCCGTGCGTCGGCCACGGGCGTCGTGGACACGGCCAGGATCGGCAGCTCGGGCGCCAGCTCCCTGATGGCGGAGATCAAGAGAAGCCCGCCGAGTCCCGGCGTCTCCAGATCCAGGACCAAGAGGTCCGAGTGCAGGACACCCACCAGCCCGAGAACCTCCAGCCCGGACTCGCACACCGTCTGGCGACCCTCGCCATGATCAAGCCCATGCGAGACTGCGCTTACGATCGCCGGATTGGCAGAGCAGATTATCGTGTGCATACGCCTCGACTCACCCAACATTTCCGGACTCGCCTTCACATCTGCAGTCTGTTCTTCCAGCTAGAGGAGCAAAGCGCATACCACAGACATCCTGTCGAGAAGATTCCTCAACAATATCTTCTAACTTACTGAAACTGTTGAGGACACTAAAATGATGGCAAACAGATGAAGAACCGGGATGGGCTGGGCCGGGTGGGAGTTTCTCCGGGGGGGCCGGAGATCCTCCCACCCCCCGGCGGTGGCCGCGTCCCCGACCGGGGGAGCAAGGCAAGAGCGGAGGCGCTGCGGTCAGGAGGATGTGGCCACCAGGGGGGGAGACCGATCATTCGTCTCAAGGCGCGCAGCGGGGATACTGCGAATCACCCTCGCCCGACAAAGGGCATCTTGGTCGCCATGACGGTCATGAACTGCACGTTCGCATCCAGCGGCAGACCGGCCATGTACACGACGGCGCGCGCCACGTTCTCGACATCCATGGTCGGTTCCGCCGCGATGGCCCCATTGGCCTGCAGCACACCGTCTTTCATCTTTGCCGTCAGCTCGGTCGCGGCGTTGCCGATGTCAATCTGGCCGCACGCGATATCGTACTTGCGCCCGTCCAGCGCCGTCGCCTTGGTCAAGCCCGTGATCGCATGCTTGGTAGCCGTATACGGCGCCGAGTTGGGCCGCGGTGCGTGCGCCGAGATGGAGCCGTTGTTGATGATGCGCCCACCCCGGGGGGTCTGAGTCTTCATGAGCCTGAAGGCTTCCTGTGTGCACAGGAATGCTCCGGTCAGGTTGATATCCACGACCGCTTGCCACTGCTCGTAGGTGAGATCTTCCAGGGGGACGGCCGGTGCGCCTGTCCCCGCATTGTTGAACAGCAGGTCGAGTCGGCCGAAGGTCTCGCGTATCCTGGCGAACAACGCACGCACAGAGGCGGGCTCACGCACGTCCGCCGGGGCCACGAGTGCCTTCGAGCCGGAGGGCCCGGCCTCCCGCATGGTCATCTCCAAGGGTTCCACACGCCGTCCAGCCAGGGCAACGCAATAGCCTTCCCGCAGCAGGGCGAGCGCCGTGCACCTGCCAATGCCGCTTCCCGCTCCTGTCACCAGAGCGACCTTTCCCATGACACCCATTTGGCCTGTCTCCATGCGATGGCCATCATCAGAGGACGCGTCAGAGCTGAATGGCGTACCGCTTGATCTTCTGGTTCAGCGTCTTGAGGTCGATCCCGAGGAGGCGGGCGGCCTGCATCTTCTTGCCCTTCGTTTCGGAGAGGATCCTGGCGATGTGCAGCCGCTCCATCTCCGAGAGGGACAGCGGTCCCCCGGGGGTGCCCGGACCGGTCTCGGCGGCCGACCGGAGGCTCGGTGGGAGATCCTCGCGGCCGACGACCTCCCCGGGCGCGAGGATCAGCAGGCGCTCGACCGCGTTGGCCAGCTCTCGCACGTTCCCCGGCCACGCGTACTCCTGCAGGAGCCGGAGAGCCTCCGGCGTGATGGTCTTCGGCGGCTTGCCGCTCCCCTGCAACCGCTGCAGGAAATGCTCGATCAGGAGTGGGATATCCTCCTTCCGCTCGCGCAGGGGAGGCATCCTCACACCGACGACATTCATGCGATAGTAGAGATCTTCTCGGAAGCGTCCGTCCCGGACCTCCCGGCTCAAGTCCTTGTTCGTCGCTCCGATGATGCGCACGTCCACGCGGTGCACCCGCGTGCCGCCGACCCGGCGCAGCTCCCGCGAATCCAGTACCTGGAGGAGCTTGGCCTGCATGGCCGGGCTCATCTCGGCCACCTCGTCCATGAACAGCGTCCCGTGGTCCGCCACCTCGAAAAGTCCCGGCTTGACGCTGCTGGCGCCGGTGAAGGCCCCTTTCTCATGGCCGAAGAGTTCACTTTCCAGGAGCTGATCCTGGAAGCCGCTACAGTTGATGACGAGGAACGGCCCTGCGGCCCGCCCGCTCCGCTGGTGAATGGCCTGGGCGATCAACCCCTTCCCTGTGCCGCTCTCTCCCTCGATGAGGACGTTGGCGTCGCTCGCCGCGATGCGCTCGATCCGTTGCAGCACGTCCGCCATGACCCGGCTCTGGCCCACGATGGGGGAGGGGGGGGTCCGCTGGGCCACCATGCGGCGGAGAGCCACATTCTCCCTCTCCAGCCGCTTTCGCTCCGCGGCCCGCCGGACCACCGCTTCGACCTCGGCCAGCCTGAACGGTTTCGTGAGATAGTCGTACGCCCCGAGCTTCATGGCCTCGATGGCCGTGTTCACGTCCGGGTGGCCGGTGAGGATCACCACCTCGGCAGAGACCTCCGACTCCCGGATGCGTCGCAGCGTCTCCATTCCGCCGATGCCGGGCATCATGAGGTCCAGGAGGACGACGTCGAACTCCTGCCCCCGCACCTGCTCCAGCGCCTGCTCCCCGCTCTCTGCGGTGGTGACGTCGCAGCCCGAGCGCGGCAGTTCCCTTTCCATGAGCAGGCGGGTGGGGCGCTCGTCGTCCACCACAAGCACGCGCACGGTCCCGGCCCGCTGCTGATCCTGCCCCATGCCCACCGCTCCCTCATTCAGGCCTAGCCCCACGACCGCTCAGTGTGGCCGTCAGTCCGGCCAGATCCCCCCTCCCCTCCTTTGACCAAATCCCCCCTCCGCCCCCCTTTGACAAAGGGGGGAACGGGGGGATTTGCGTGAAGGCGACGCCGTTCTCGGAGGAAATCTGGGACCGCTGGGCAGCCGGATGGATTTCACCGGGCCAGGGGCAGCCGTACGGTCACAACGGTCCCCTTTCCCCGCCCCTCGCTGCGGACCGCCATGGTCCCGCCGTGCTGTTCCACGATGCTCTGGCAGATGGCAAGGCCCAAGCCGGTTCCCTTCCCCACTTCCTTGGTGGTGAAGAAGGGGTCGAAGATCCGGGCCAGATCCTCCGCCGAGATCCCCGTGCCGTTGTCGGCCACATGCACCACGACCCAGGCCCGCGCACCGCCGCGATCCCCGGGAAGGCCCTCACGCTCGGCGGAGATGGTCACGTCACCCCCGGTCTCGACGGCGTCCAGGGCATTCGTCAGGAGGTTGAGGAACACCTGCTGCAGCATCTGGACATCGCCCTGGACTTCGAACGCCTCGGGAAATGGCGTCGTGATGATCCGCTGATTCGCCAGGCTGGCCTGTCGCCGCACGAAGGACACGGCGTCCGCCACCACGGAGCAGAGGTCCACCGGGCCGAAGGTCGGCTCGCGCTGTCGCGAGAAATCCAGCAAGCGACGCACGATCCCCGCCGCGCGGGCGACCTCGGCCTGGATCACGCCGAGGTACTCATGGCAGTCGGCGAGGATGGGGTGCTTCGTACCCTCCCCCTCTGCGGCGCGACGCTGCAGCGCCTCCGCGAACCCGGCCACGGAGGAGAGCGGGTTGTTGAGCTCGTGGGCGACGCCCGCGGCCAACCGTCCCAGGGAGGCGAGCTTCTCCTGCCGGACGAGCAGGGCCTGGGACTGCTTCAGCTCCTCGTAGGAGCGCCGCAGCTCCTCGTAGAGGCTGGCGTTCTCGATGGCGATCCCCGCCTGAGCGGCGAGGGTCATGGCCAGTCGCTCGTCCTCCTTGCTGAACTCCTCGGCCCCCTGCTTTTCCGTGAGGTAGAGGTTCCCGAAGATCTTCCCCTTGCAGATGATGGGTACCCCGAGGAACGACCGCATCGGGGGATGATTCGGCGGGAAGCCGTGGGCCCGGGGGTCCTGTGTGAGGTCCCGCAGCCGGATGGGTCGGGCTTCCCGGACGACGAGACCCAGGATGCCCTTGCCGACCGGGAGGCTCCCGATCCGCCCCCGCATCTCCTCGTCCATCCCGGTGGTGATGAACCGCTCCAGTCCTCCCTTGCCGTCCAGGACGCCCAGGGCCCCGTAGCGGGCGTGCAGCAGCTTGCAGGCCACCTCCACGATGCGCTGCAGGACGGACTCCAGCGAGCGCTCCACCGCCAGGACCATGCCGGCCTCGACCAGCGCGGACAGTTGCTCCCGCCCCCGGCCGACCGCCTTTTCCCGTTCCTGCACGAATGCCAGGGCGGCGATGGTCAGGATGCGATTGACGACCGGATCGTACAGATCCAGCGCCTGCCTCAGAGCACCCGGCCGGCCCCGGTACAATTGGAGCAGGGACCCGACGCAGACGTCCCGCAGGGCCAGCAGACCTCCGATGACCTGCTTGGGTCCGATGCCGCGGATGATGCCCCGCTCCGCGACGGCGCGGGCGTAGGCCTGGGCGCTGTGATACCGCCCGGTCTCCAGGCAGTTGACCAGGGCGTCGTAGATCGACGCCGATTCGGCCTCGACCTCCCCCGGGGTCAGACCCTTCAGCAGACCGCGACTGTCCATCTCGTCGAGCCACGTGCGCCGGAGGCGTTCCCGGTGCTCCCGGAAATGGGCGAGGAGGTCCCGGAGCGACCCCTCCCGCCCCGCTGCGTCGGAACGGCTCACCCGAGGAGGAGTGTGTACTGTCCGTGTCGTGCGATCTCGCGGCATCCCGACCTCTCGGCGCCATGCGAGTCAAGGCGAAAGGCACTCGCCTCACCCCGGTGCGGGCGTAGCTTACAGCCTCCCTTTGCCGCTGTCGATTGGATTCCTGGACGAAGCGGGAGTCGCGGCTGGCCATGTCACCGGGAGTCGGCGGCGTGCCACTCCGCCGCATGCCGCGCCTGGGTCTCCGTCAAGGCGTCGGCCTGATAGAACCGACAGTACACGGCGTGTCGGCCCGGACGGCGCCCGTCACTGCGACTTCTTCAGCAGCAGGGCCCACATCTTGACCGGGACCGTGCCTTCATTTCGCGTCTCGTGGGGGGTCAGGGGGTCAAGCCAGCGGACGGTCCCGGCCTTGAGAACCTCCCGTCCCGCGGGGGTGATCAGCGTCAGCTCCCCTTCCAGGATGATTCCAAGCTCCGGCACGGGATTCACGTGCTGCTCGGCGGCCGATCCGGGCGGGAAGGTCAAGAGCGCCACGATCACCGACTCGTTGTCCAGGGCGATGACCTCCCCGATCTCCTCCCCGGCCGCTCGGGCATCCGGAGCCCCCGCGAGGAGCAGCACCGCGCCGATGATTCCACCCGCTATCCAGCCACGTCGGATCATTGCCTCTCGCCTCCCTTTTCTCATGCAGCCACGTCTGGCGCGTCCTACCGGATCGCGCCCATGGTGAGCCCCCGGACGATGTACTTCTGGACGAAGAGGCTCAGGATCAATTGCGGCAGGACCGCGACCAGGGACGCCGCGGCCATCTGGCCCCACAGCACCTGCTCGTAGGAGATGAACTGGATGGCCCCCACCGTCACCGGAAAGGTCTGCCGCCCTGCCAGCATAAGGGGGTAGTTGAAGGCGTTCCAGCTAAACATGAATCCCAGGATGACCGTGACCGCCATGCCCGGCAGGCTGAGGGGCAGGATGACCTTGGTGAGGACCCCCCACCAGGAGCAGCCGTCGATCTTGGCCGCCTCCTCCACCTCCAGGGGGATCTCCATGAAGAAGCTCCGGAGCATCCAGACGGTGAAGGGCAGCGTGATGAGCTGGTAGGCGAGGATGAGGCCGCCGTACGTGTTGTAGAGCCCCAGCCGCTGGAACAGGATGTATAGCGGGATCAGGAAGGTGATGAACGGCGCGAAGCGGAAGCTCAGGAACAGAAACGCGAGCTGCTCCTTGAACCGGAAGCGGTAGCGCGCCAGGGCGAAGCTGGCCGGCACGCCCGCCAGGAACGACAGGCCCACCGCGCCGCAGGAGATGACGATGCTGTTCAGGAAGAACAGCGGGAAGTCCGGGCGGGCCGAGGCGTACAGCCCCCGCTGCTGTCCGATGAAGATGGCCCGGTAGTTCTCTGCCGTCGGCTCGAAGAGCAGCTTGGGCGGCGCGGCGATCACATCCAGCGGCTGCTTGAGCGAGGTGAGGAGGATCCAGAAGAACGGGAAGACCGTCCAGAAGACGAGCGCCAGGACTGCCAGGCTCACCAGGAGCCTCCGCACCCAGACCAGCCTGCCAATCCCGGGAATGGATGTCGCCGGCATCGTTCCCCTCGGATCAGATCACAGTCTCTTCGGCCGCCCGCCGCCAGTATCCCATGAGGAAGTAGCTGGCCAGGAAGACCAGGACGAGCAGGACCATGGCGTACGCCATCCCCATCCCCATCGAGTACCACTGGAAGGCATGCCAGAAGGCCCGCATGTGCAGGTTCATGGTGGCGTCGGCCGGCCCCCCGACCGTCGTCGCGTAGATGACATCGAAGATGCGCAGCGCGTCCATGACCCGGAAGGTGGCGGCCAGGATGATGAACGGCTTGAGCAGGGGCAGCGTGATGAACCGCAAGACCCCCCACCCCGACGCCCCGTCCACCAGCGCCGCCTCGTAGGGCTCGTACGGCAGCGACTGGAGCCCTCCCAGCAGGATCAGCGAGACAAAGGGCAGGTTCCCCCAGGTGTCGATGATCAGGATGGAGACCGCGGCGAAATCCACCGACCCCAGCCAGTTGACCGGCCCCACCCCGAGGAAGGAGAGGAGGTGATTCAATATCCCCGCCTTGGTGGCGGCCATCATGACCTTCCACATGAGCGCCGTGATGACCGGCGGCATCATGAGGGGCATGAGCATCATCGCCCGCAGGGCGGATCGTCCCGCGATCCGGCTGTTGAGCAGCAGGGCCACCCCCAACCCGAGGACCACCTGGATCAGCACGGCAATGACCGTGTACGCGATCGTGAACTTGAACGAATGCACGAAGAGGGGGTCCTGCAGGAGCTTCAGGTAGTTGCCGAGCCAGACGAACCGGAACAGGTGCGGATATTGAAGGAAGTAGCTGGTCAGGCTGTAGTAGGCCCCCAGGAAGAACGGGTACAGCATCCCCACCAGCAACAGGAGCCCCGGCGTGAGCAGCAGATACGGGAGCCAGGCCTCCCTCTGCCGGGCCCGTGCGCGTGGCGTGGCCATCGACCCCTCGTCCCCGTGACACAGCGCGGGCCCATGACCCCGATCGCCAGGGGCCATGGGCCCGCCGGTTGCCGCCTACTTCCGCAGTCCGATCTCGGTGAAGATCTTGTTCACCTCATCCGTGGCGCGCTTCATGGCGTCTTCCGCGGTGAGGCGCTTGAAGTAGATCTCGTGCAGGGCCCGGGCCCAGGTGTCCCCCAGCCTGGGGCGCTCCGGCTCGGGCACCCAGGCGATTCGCGCGGTCTTGAGGTTCTCCTGTACCGTCTTCACATAGGTCCCATTCCCCCAGCCGCCCATGATCTTCTGGGTCCGGGGATCATTCATCACCGAGAGCCGGGTCGGATTATAATTCTTGTGCTCCACCGTGGCGTTCAGGAGCGTGCGCGGCGAGGTGGCCCACTGGATGAACAGCCAGGCCGCCCCCTTGTTCTTGGTCCCGTTGCTCATGCCGAGCGCCCACGTGAATAGCCCCGAGTAGGTGGTGCCGGCGGGCCCGGAGGGCAAGAGGGCGTAGGCGACCTTCCCCGCGACCTTGGACTTCTTGGGGTCCTCGTAGGTCGCGGCGAAGAAATCGCAGTCCGGATACATTCCGGCCTGGCCCGCGGCGAACGTCTCCATGGCGTCATACCACGTCATGTTGGCCCAGTTGGCCGGGCCGCTCTCCCGCAGCATGTCGGTCCACAGCTTGCTGAACTTGACCACCCGCGGATCGTGGAACTGGGCGTTCATCTTCTCGTCCAGCTCGGCCCACTTCCCGTCGGTGAATGATTTCACCCCGCTGAGGTAGCCCGTCGCGATGGTGGGGAAGTTCGGCGTCCCGCGGGACACCAACCCGTCGATCCCCCCATGCTTCTTCACCAGGCGGGCGGCCTCGGCCATCTCCTCGTAGGTCTTGGGAACCTTGATATTGTGCTGGTCGAAGATGTCCTTGCGGTAGGCCAGGACGTAACTTTCGGACATCACGGGGATCGACCAGAGCGGCCCCTCCCCCGTCCCGCCCCCGGCCTTCCCGTTCCAGCGGTTGGCGGAGACCAGACCGGGAAAGAAGTCCTCCAGCTTGAACCACGATCGGTCCGTCAGCTTGGGATCGTTCAGGAACGGATCCAGCGGCACCATCCAGCCGGGCGGCACGTAGGCCCAGTTGCGCATGGCCCCAGCCATGATGACGGTGAACTCCCCGCGCTGGTTGGAGAGGTCGGCGGTCAGCTTCGCGCCGTATTCGTTTTCCGGGAGGATCAGGTAGTCCACCTTGATCCCCGTGAGGCTCTCGAACTCGGGGATCAGTGGCAACAGCGACTCGGTGTACGGGTGCTTGTTGAGGCCGATGGTCAGCTTCTGTCCCTCGAACTGTCGCCAGTTGATCTTGGCCTGCTGGAAGTAGGCCAGCCCGGATTCGCCTGCGCTGACCTCGGTGGCAGGGACAACCAGCGAGACCGCCAGGAACATGAGCATCGCGATCCCGAAGAGCACACGCATTCGCTTCCGCATCTTTCCTCCCTCCTTCCAAGTCACGAGGGTTTGAGCCAGTGCGTCGCACGAAACGTCTCCGGATCTCACCTCCCTTTGGTGGGCATGCATCCTCAGACTCCGGGTACGTCTTGAGTCTTCACAGGAGGTCTCGTCCATCGTCGGAACGCGTGGTCGTCCCGGAAGCATCCTGCCTGGAAGCAACGGGTTGCCTGTGACCGGTGTTCGTCGGGATCTGGATGGTCAGCGCCAGCATTCGAGTGGCCAACGCATCCCACCTTTCTCAGATCCGCCCCTGGTCTCTCGGCCATCCCACAGCCTCTCGATCACTCCGCAGTGGCTCCCCGGCCCTAGTGTTTCCCTAACGAAGAGCATCAGGCGCCGGGGTGGCCGGCGACCGACCGTGCCCTTGCGATCCAGCGCCGACTGGCCACCCCGGGCGGCAGCATGCCACGGTTACACCTGCACACCGCGATCAATCACTGAGCGTGTCCTTCGGCGTGATATCAAAGAAGAACCGCGAACGGGAAAACCGCACGTCGAATTCCAGGAAGAAGTTCACTTGGCCAAGGATCACGGGAACACGGTTACTCCGAGTCCATGCAAAGGCCAATCGCACTGGAGCGAATCGCCCGACCGTCCCGCGTTGAACGATCGCGCGGGCCTCAGAATCCACCAAGTTACCTGCCAAAGGAACCGGGACGGTTTGTTGCTCCCAGACTGCGCCCAACCGCAACCCCAAATCGTACGGGAGCACATTCAGGGTCGCACCGCTGTCGACCAAGCCCGAGGCGGACATCTCGCGTTCGCCGTACCCGAGGATGATCGGCACGTAGGGCAACGCGCTGGCGGAACCGAGGGATGGATCCACCTCGACGTAGGTGAAGCGTTCCGTGGGCGGTGGGGTCACGCGGCCCGCTCCCCATCCAACACTCGCAACAACGTCGCGGCGCCTTCGAAAGCGTCGTAGGGCGACCAGATCGGGTACGGCTTGTCGGCTGCCTCCGCCTCGACCCCTTCCTCTCGCGCGACATCCGAGGCCAGGAGTTGGATCACGCGGAGCTTGTCGGCACGGGGTAGCCCGCGCAAGGCGGGGAGTAACTCGGCAAGGGTCATGGTGCAACCTCGTAGGGGCCCGACCCCAAGGTGTAACGTGCTGCTGTGCCGCAGGCCGGCACGACGGTGGATGAGGCGCGATGCATGCAGCCCGTCGGCATCAGCATTAGGTGAGGGCTCATTGGCCAGTCCGTGGGCGTCGTGATTCGAGTTTCGAAAGTAGTTCTTTGATTCAGCCGGCAGGAACTGGCCTTGCATGTAGTTGAATGAATAACACCCCGCCTGCCGGGAGGTTATCTGGTTTCCGCAGAAGACCCCCCGGGCAGGCTCAGAGAAAATCCATGCGGCTCCGGACGCCCTCCCCCCGATTCAAGAATTGGGTGTAGACTTCTTGAATTCCGGGAACACCATACTCATCCATGATGCTCTGCTGCCCCGGGGACCCGGTTTTCCCCGCCGCAACGTCCGACGGAGGTTTCTTTCAACCTCCACGGTGAATGGCTCGTCCCCCAGGGGCCGTCCGGTGCGTTCGTAGCGGGTAAGACGGCTCGCCACCTCAGGCGTCTCCGGCGAGAGGAAGTCCTGCCAATTGTCCACCCGCTTCAGGAGCGGTGCCGCTTGCTCGATGGGGATCGTCCCACCCCGCTACATGGGCCCTGGCATTGATCCAGGGATCTTCCCCGGGACTCGCCGCGAGCCCCTGCCGGACGGGGGTCGGCTCGATATCGCGCGCGGTCGTCAGGCGAGAGGGCTCCTCCCTCGGCCCGGAGGCGACGCGGCCTGGCCAGCGATGCCCACGCCACCCCTCGCGGCAGTTCACCCGTCGGGGATCCCGCCGATGGGCTTCCCCGATGGCGCGCCGGAAGCCGTCTGCCGAATCCGAGAGTCCAACCGAGCGGCCGGGGTTGAGCCTCAGACAGGACGCCCGGCCGTCCACCACACACGCTCGACACCACTCCCCCCTCCGGGCGAGTTATTCCTGATAGTCCTCGGCGCAGGAGCACGTCTCCTGCCGGAGGTTCCCTCGTTGGGTGATGTGGTGGGTGATCCCCGGCGTCACGACCCGAGCGAGGCGCACCATGTCAAGACCCTATTCTTCCCTCGCCTCCAAATCAAGAATTAAGTCTGGTGTCCCCAGAATTCGGTCGCGGCGCTGGTGCCCGGTGGATGCCCGAGTTGGCGCTCAGTAAATACACGCGTCGAGAATTGACAGCGCTTCGGCCAAGACTTGTTCCGGCGCCCTCCCGATGCGCTTGGCTTTCCGGGAACGGAAGTCGATCGACTTGACCTGCTCGACCATGACGAAACCGGTCACGTCTTGGCCTGGAGGAATCGACACGTGGAAAGGGTAGTCGCGGCGCGTGGTGGTGATGGGACAGACGATACACAGACCCGTGTGCCTGTTGAAGAGGTCGTTGCTGACCACGAGGGCGGGCCGACGCCCGCGCTGCTCGTGACCCGACTGCGGGTCGAAGGTGAGAGCAATGAGGTCCCCCTTCCGGGGGACATACCCCGCCATCTACCAGACCTCCCGGCCGACAGGATGCCCCCAGTCGAGTTCTTCCGGCTTGTAGTTCTTGGGGATGCGCCTGACGAGCTCACGCAAGTCATGACCGCCTCGCACTCGGCGCACAGGGGTCACGACGAGGACGCCATCGCGCACCGCCACATCCACCGCATCCCCGACGTTGATTTCGACGTCCGAGAGCAGCGCCTTGCTCAAGCGAAGCCCCTGGCTATTCCCCCATTTCTGGACTTTCGTGATCATCGCTTTCCCTCCTGCGGCTATCCGTAGTATAGCCATACTCATCAGCAGGGTCAACGTACCGTGTCGGGAGAGCGAAGCGACGGGACCGGGGCGGCGCTGCCGGATCCTGGCGGCTCCTGCCGGGGCGGGGTGGGACCCGGGGACTCGGTCGAGACGATGGGCTGGAAACGCGGACGGGTGGGCGGGGGCAGCCGCGCCCCGCAGGGGGTCCGAGTCGGGACCGGAGAGTGATCGCGAGCCGTCCGCATCTGGCCCTCCGTGCGTGGGGTGTCCCGCGGAAGTGCACTGGCCGGGAGCCTACTCTCGACCCGGCACGGCTGTCAAGGAACAGGGCACAGTGCAAAGAGCGTGGGACATAGGGCCACCGCGATCTACGACGGGATCGACCGGCCCCCCTTCTCGGGCACGGGCGCTGGATTCCGGCTGGAGTCTACCCCGGTGAAAACCGGGCCGGAATGACGGACAGAGGAGCAGCGCCAGTCGGCACAATCAGGCATAGGTGAACGCTTACGACTTTTCGACCCGCCCCGGAGACCCTCCATCCTTCACGGAGCGCTATTCGCCGCTGGCCTGAAGCGCCGGACCAGCTCTACCACCTCCGCGATCGGCAGCGCGTGGCGCGTGTTGCCGTCACGGCCCACGACCGTCTCGGCCCGGGTGAGGGAGTTCAGGACCGCCTCCTCGACACTCTCGACCACCGCGGGGAAGAGCCAGGCCATGGCCCTCGGCTCATCGGCCAGCACCGTCTGGGTCGTCGTGATGCTGGCCGGCGCATGCTCGATCCGCGTCGCGGTGCTGAAGGCGATCACGAAGTCGCCGCTCCCGTGGCCGTGATGGCTGCCCGTTCGCACCAGCCCCGCGGCCGCCCGCACGCACAGCCGGTGAAGCTGGCGCGAAGACAGAGGCGCGTCGGTGGCCAGGACGATCATGGCCGAGCCCCGTTCCGCCGGGGGCGGGCCGGACGGGCCGGGGGGCTGCAACTGCCTTCCGACGGGGACGCCGAAGACCACCAGGTCCCGCGGCCGGCCGAAGTTCGATTGCACCAATGCACCTACGGTGAAGCCTCCCGATTCCGGTGGGACCACCCGGCTGGCCGTTCCGATCCCACCCTTCCAGCCGAAGCAACTGGTGCCGGTGCCCGCGCCCACGACCCCTTCCTGGACGGGCCCCGCTGTCGCGGTCTCCAGGGCAGCCCAGACGTGCTCGGCGCGGACGTGCCTTCCCTGCAGATCGTTCAGGAACCCGTCGCTGCACTCCCCCACGACCACGTTGACACTGCTGGTCCGGACGCCGATCTCCGGGCTCTGGCGCACGGCGTATTGCACCACGGCATCGGCCACCAGCCCCACGTTGAGCGTGCCCGTGAAGGCGATGGGCGCCTCGATCACCCCCAGCTCGCGGACCTCCTCGAAACCGCAGGCCTTCCCGAACCCGTTGATGGTATGGACCGCCCCGCGGACCTTCTGCCGGTAGAGGTTGTCTCCGTGCGGCAGGATGACGGTCACCCCGGTCCGCACCGGTCCCTCGCCCGGTCGGAGCGGTCCATCGCCGGAGATGAGGGTGGCGTGCCCCACCCGGACCCCGGCCACGTCGGTGATGGCGTTACCGCTTCCCGTCGGCAGATCTCCCGCGACCAGGCCGAGGTCGCGCGCGCGCGGCCGGCTCAGGCTTTCCGTCATCCCGATCCTCCCCGCAGGGCCCCGTTGAATCAATGCTGTTCACCTGGACCGTCATTCAGGCCAAATCCCCCCGTCCCCCCTTTGGCAAAGGGGGGCGAGGGGGGATTTGCTCGAACGCGACGCCATCCTCGAATGGTCATCGGGTGATATCGCGATGCAGGATGGCGACACCCCGGATGACCTTCCTCTCCTCGGGGCCAAGAAGCGGCTCGAGTCCGAGCATTGCTCAACCCAGGGGCAGCCCCCGGTACACGAAATACAGCGCCATGCCCGCGAGCAGGACGTGGAGGATGCGGGTGAAGGTCTCCTGCCGGACGCGGTCCTGCGTCTTCAATCCCACCCAGAACGCCGCCAGCGCCATCACGCTGAGCATGGCCGACCAGCGGAGGATCTCCGGGGTGAAGAGGCCCCAGCGAGAGATGGCGGCGAGCTGGCTGATCTTGGCCACCAGGAAGATCGAGGCCAATGCCTTGACGAAGTCCCGCTTCTCGAATCGCAGCGCCATGAGGTAGATGGCTGCAATGGGGCCGACGACATTCGTCACCCCGTTCAGGAGGCCGCCCGTCAACCCTGTGGCGACGCCGGCCCACCTCTCCCACGCCCGCGGCATCCGAGGGCTCACCTGCACCCGCCTGAAAGTCAGAAACAGCAGGATCGTTCCGGCCAGGGCCAGGTAGATGGCGCGCTCCGGAATGCTGACCAGGATCTCGGTCCCCAGGAACACCCCCATCACCGTCATGGCAAGCAAGGGGACAAGGCGCCGCCAGGTTTCCCATGGCAGTCTCCCCCGCCCGATCTGGACCGAATCCATGAGAATGTTGGGCAGGAGGAGGAGCGCGTAGGTGGTCTTGATATCCACCAGGAGGGCGACCATCGGTGTGGCGATGAGCGGGAAGCCCATTCCCGTCGTCCCCTTGACATAGCTCGCCAAGAGGAATGCGCCCGCCACCGCCGTCCAGGTCACCTGCGTACCCCGCTGCCCCTCCACGCGACCCGCCGGTTGCCGTGCATCCTGCCCGGGCCAGCCTCACGGCACCTGGTACACGATCTTCCCATCCTTGTCGAACAGCGCCAGCGCCGAGGAAGGCTCCGGAGGGATGGTTCCGCTGGGCTGCACCGGGAGCGCGGTGAGCCCCAGGACCGCCCGCAGGCTCCCGGCCTGATCATAGAAGGCCACGCCCGCCGAATCGTCGGGCTTCACGCCGAGAAGAATGCGGCCCTTCCCGTCCTTGCCCCCGAGGCCCAGGCCGGGCTCGCCATCCGACGTCACCGACAGGTGGATGCAGCCTTTGGCGTCCCTGCCCTCCATGGCCAGCGCCGGCGCCCCATCGGCGCGGATCCCCAGGCCGCTGCGGCGCCTGCCCCCCGTGTCGAAGAATGTGAGCGCCACCGACCCATCCGCATTCACGCCCACCAGGGCGCGTCCCATCCCGCCCTTGTCTCCGAGACCCAGCCCGGGCTCGCCGTCCGCGGTGACGGACAGGAGCACATGACCTTTCTTATTCTTGTCCACCAGGGTGAGACCCGCCCCGTCCCCGGGGGTGACACCCAGCCTGGCCCGGTGTGTCCCCCGCTTGTCCAGAAGGATCAGCGTGACGGAGCCGTCCCCTTGCATGCTCAGGAGCACGCGGGGCTTCCCGTCCGGGTCGGCAAAGGCCATCCCCGGCTCCCCGTCCGGGCGGGACGTGAGTTGTGCGCAGACCTGTCCCGTCCGGTCCACCAGCTCGAATCGCTCCGCACGGACAACCTTCGGAGTCCTCGGTTTTGCCTTGGCCTTGACCCTGGCCTTGCCAACCATGGCCTGCACCTCCTTCCAGCGTGCGGAATCCCGGGATCACCACGGCGGCGGCATGCGGCAGCATTCCCTCGATGCTGTTCACGCAGGTCGTCAGCCTGGCCAAATCCCCCCTCCGCCCCCCTTTGACAAAGGGGGGAACGGGGGGATTTGCCTGAACGCGACGCCATGCTGGAAGCTTATGTGAGCGGCAATGACCTTAGCCCGGAGAATTCACGAACGGATTCTTGGACGCTCCGGACTACCCGCTTGGGCCCCGGTCCAGATGAAACCGGCTCAAGTCGGTGGACACCGGCTTCGCGCCGAGCTGCCGGAGGAGCGTCGTGACCTGGCCCCGGTGGTACGTCCCGTGGTTCACGACGTGCTGCAGGCTGTGCGCGAGGAGCAGGCTGTGCGTCTTGCCCGCCAGATCCCGGTACGAGAACGGCTGGGCCAGACGCTCCTCGGGCAGCGCCTCGACGAATGCGCGGCGCTCGCGATCGATGGCGGCGTACCGATCCTCCAGGCTGGGGACCGTGGGGAACTCGGCCGCCGAGAGCCCCGTGGTGGGAGACTCCCCCCGCCACCGGCACAGCCAGATCCACTCGGCCCCCAGGATGTGGGCCAGCGTGTCCCGCACGGAGGGGAAGCTGTTCCCCAGGTCCCGGACGAACTGCTCAGGCGAGAGCGCGGCTGCGGCCTCCAGCGCCCGGCTGTTGGCCCAGGCGTTGTACTCCAAGAGCGTCAGGATGTCCTGTCGATGCATGAGCGGCTCCTCCCAGATGCTGGCGTGTTCCTGCGCTACCCGTGCGCTCCCTCCGTCAGTCGCCGGTAATAGGAATGACTCGTGTACAGGGCGGCGACCGGGTTGTGGCCCAGGACCCGGTCCTTGGCCACCAGGACCGTCGCCGGGACCTTGGAGTGCATGAAGAACAGGCTGTCGTGTCCGACGCAGAGACCGATCACCACGTTGAGCTGAGTGTCCGCCTTGTGCAGCAGCGCGGCCTGCCCGACCGGGCTGCACAAGGCCTCGTACTGGCCGGGATGCACCTTCTCATCGTCGCGCAAGCCGATCCACTCTTTGTCAATGGAGCCTGCCTTGCAGCACACCGTGTAGACCTCGAACCCGCCGGCCAGGAAGATGTCCCGCGCCGCCTTGGCTTCCTGCATGAGGCCGGCGCAGTGCGCGATGCCCAGGCGTCGCGCCCCCAGGCGCCGGGCGAAGTCCATGATCTCCTCGACCCGGGTGCTCTTGCAGTAGCCCGCGGCCTCCGTCCGGGCCGACTCGACCGCCAGTCTCCGCAGATCCTCCCGCTCCAGGTACTGCCGCTCGACGTCCTGGAGCAGCTCCTCCTCGACCAGCATCGGGCAGAACGGCGGGGGGGTCTTCGCCTCCGGCTCGACGGCGCAGGCCTTCACCCCGCAGAGGACGCACGTGGGTCCTGTGTATTCTGTCATGACGGCCGTTCCCTCCTTGTGGCATTGCCGCGAAGGCCCCGCCGCCTCCCCAGCGGTTCACGCTGCTCATGTCGGCATCGCGAGACCATTCTCACACAGATGGCGCGCCCGGACAACCCCCCGCGCCCCGTCGCCGCGGAATTGCCCTGACGCCGGGAGCGCGGGTCAGATCTGCCTGCCCTCCAGCTCGGCCCAGCGGGCATACAGCCTCTCCACATCGGCCCGGGCCGTCTCCAGGGCCTCGAAGCGCTGCTGCAGGGCGATCGGATCCGAGGCCACGGCGGGGTCCTCCAGCGCCTGCCGGCAGGCCGCCAGCCGGGCCTCCGCCTCCAGGATCGTCCGCTCCATCTCCTCCCATTCGCGCTTCTCGAGGTAGGTCAGGCGCTTGGTACCGCCGGCCTCCCTGGGCGGAGGCTTTGGGGGGGAAGCCGCCGCCCGAAGGGCAGGAGAAGGGAGGACGTCCTGCCACGCCTCCCATTGGGCGTAGTCGCCGAAGAACAGCGCGCCCCCGGCCCCGTCCAGGGCCAGGATCAGCGTCGAGACGCGCTCCAGCAGGAGGCGATCGCGGGTGACGAGCACCACGCCTCCCGGAAAGTCGCCGAGGCTTTCCTCCAGGACCTCCAGCGTCGGGATGTCCAGGTCATTCGTCGGCTCGTCGAGGATGAGCAGATCGGCCGGCGCCAGCATCAGCCTGGCGATCAGGATGCGCGCCTGCTCCCCGCCCGAGAGCCGCCCCACCGGGATCTCCAGTTGATCCGGACGGAAGAGGAAGCGCTTGGCCCAGGAGGCCACGTGGACGGATTGCCCTCGATAGAGCACCGCATCCCCTGCCGGTGCGAGCGCGCGTCGCAGGCTGGTTGCCGGGTCGAGGCCCTCACGATCCTGTCCGAAGGACACGATCTGGAGCCCTTCGGCGCGATGGATGTGGCCGCGGTCCGCCGCCAGGCTGCCGGCGAGGAGCTTCAGGAGTGTGGTCTTGCCGCTGCCGTTGGGTCCCAGGAGGCCCAGACGCATGCCGGGGGTGAGGGTCAGGTCCAGACCCTCCAGGATGCGCCTGGCGCCAAAAGCCTTGGTGAGGTCCCGGGCGACCAGGAGCTGCTTCGACTTGCGCTCCGAGGCCGTGAAGGCGATCCCGGCCGTGGCCGTCTTCGTCCGGGCCGTGACGTCCTGCAGCTCCTGCATCAGCCGCCCCGCCTGCTTGATGCGGGCCTGGGCCTTGCGCGTGCGGGCCTTGGCCCCCTGCCGCAGCCATTCCACCTCACGCCGGACCCTGTTCGCCAGAGACTCCTGGGACGCCGCCTGCTCCCGGAGGGCCTCCTCCCTCTTCACCAGAAAATCGCTATACCGCCCTTCCGCCTCGAAGGAGCCGCCGGGGTAGCACCGGTTCATCTCCACCATCCGCGTGGCGACGTTCTCCAGGAAGTAGCGGTCGTGGCTGACGACCAGGTAGGCCTGGGTCCCGGTCGTGAGCAGGTCCTCCAGGCGGAGGATCCCCTCCACGTCGAGATGGTTGGTCGGCTCGTCCATCAGGAGGACGTCGGGGGCCTTGACCACCTCGCGGGCGATGGCCAGCCGCTTCCGCCACCCTCCCGAGAGCGTGGCGATGCGCGCATTCGGATCCGTGAACCCCATCCGGCCGAGGGTCGCGGCAATCCGGCCGGCCCGCTCGAAGGGATCGAGGCCATCGGAGGGCACGGCCTCCGCGAGGATCTCCTCCGCCGTCCGATCCACGGGAAAGCTGGGGTCCTGGGGAACATAGCCCAGACGGACCGTCCGTCGGATGGAGCGGGCCCCGGTATCCGGCGGCTCTATCCCGGCCAGGATCCTGAGGAGGGTCGTCTTGCCGGAGCCGTTGGGGCCGACGAGGCCCACCCGGTCCCCCTCGAACAGGGCCAGTGACAGGTCCTGGAACAGGGGCTGGAGGCCGTACGACTTGCCGATGCGCTCGCAACTGAGGAGGACGGAAGGGCTCATGGCGCGCCGCGACCTCTCCGTCGGGCCGAGCGGGGGCCGGCTGTTCGTGAGCCACCCACGAGGGAATCCTTGTCCGCCCGCCGCAACCTCTTGATGCGATGCTCTTCCCTGAGCGCCAGGCTCCAGGACCGGACCCGCCGCTTCCAGACAAGCGCCACGGGAAGGTGCGCCCGCGTGTAGCGCGAGGCCCGGCCGGCCCGGTGCTGCACGAGGCGCTTCGCCAGGTCCTTGGCGACTCCCGTGTAGAGCGAGCCGTCGCCGCACCGCAGGATGTACACGAAGGGCATGCGTCAGGACCTGACACCGGGAGGCGTGGACGTCGCCGCTCCCTTCACTCCGGGGAACGGCCCCGCATGAGCGTCCGCATGCCGCCTATTCAGCCGCCGCCTCGTCGGGTCGCATGTAGGTGATGGTGTGATGCGTCAACAGTGTCCCATCGAGCGTGGCGCACGCCGCCACCCCGTGGATCAGGCGCTTCCCCAGCTTCAGCAGCTTCGCGCTGCACCGCAGGTCCTCCCTGCGCGCGCTGCGAATGAAGCTGGTCTGCATGGCAACCGTCACGGACGGGTCGTCCTTGCCGCGCTTCGTCATGATGGCCAGCCACATGGCGACGTCCGCCGCGGCCATGTAGACCTGGCCGCTCACCACGCCTCCGGGGCGCTCCAGGTCCTCCCGAAATGGGACGTGGAGCGTGCACTCCCCATCCCCGATCGAATGGAGCTGAAACCCGTATCCCCGCGTGAACTTCGTCTCCGACAGCAGGTGCTGAAGCTCTGAGGCCGTCACGGCCAAGGCTGCGCCCATCCTTCCCCCCTTCCCCCGGCCGCGAATCCGGCCGGGCCGTGCATCCGGCGCTGCTGCGGCCGCATCCGCGGCGTCTGCCATCCCAAGCCCGCTCTCTCGGTGCCGCCGGCCTCCAGAGCCACGCCGATCACAGCTTCGGCATGATCACCCGAGCCGTGGCGGCGACGGCCGCGGGGTCGCAACACTGGGACACCCTCACGTCCCCCCGGATGCTCAGCAGCATGTAGGCCTCTTCCACCGGGAGCCCCAGCTTCCGTTGCAGCAGCGCGGCCATCTCCTCGCAGGCCACCCGGATCGCATCCCCGACCGCCGGTCCATCGCCGGTGCTGATCCAGCAGTCCGGGAACTCGATCCGCGGCCGCGCGATCCTCTCCCCTGCGGCGAGCTCCACGCGGACCTTCACCTCGCCGCAGATCTCCAGCGCCGTGATGGAGATCTCGCCGTCGCCCATGCTGGCGTGCACATCCCCGATCGCCAGGAGGGCGCCCGGGACGAAGACCGGCAGGTGAACCCGGGCGCCGATGCGGACGTCGTTGTGGTCCATGTTGCCGCCATGCGGCCCGGGATGGAGGTTCCCCACGGGCTCGCCGGCGGGCGCCGAGCCGATGACTCCCACCATGGGGCGGACGGGAAATCTCAGCCGATCGTTGAAGACGACCATTCCATCGACGATCCGGCAGAGCTTCGTCCGGTAGTCCTCGATCAGATGTCCCAGCACGCCCTGCCCGGGTCGTATCCCCGTGTACCCTTGCGATCCGAGCGAGATGTCGAGGACCTCCACGATCAAGACATCGCCAGGCGCGGCCCCACGGATGGCCACCGGCCCCGTGGCCGGGTTCGGCCCCTTCGGGTGCGGCTTGGCCAGAAGGTCTCCCTCGCTCTGCACCGTTCCCGTACGGGCATCCCACGTCTCAAAACAGATCTCGGCCCCCGCATCCACGGTGGCCACCGGAGCCTGCGTCTTATCGAAGGAGTACACGATGTGCTCTCGGCTGATCCGGATCATGCCTCTGCCCCTCGCCACCGGCCACCATTCGGAACGTATCCCACCCGCCTCGGGTCGTGGGCGCTCTCCACCACTTTCCCCCATCCTTCCTCGGACAGGCTGCGCGCCATCCATCCCTCCGCCCTCGACGCTTTGTTATAGCATGCCGAATCGCACAAGGGAAATGGCGCGGGCTCGCCTCCAGGGCCAGGGTGCCGCGGGACGATGACGCCGGCAAAGTCGCCGTCGGCCCCCGGCCCTGGCCTGTTGCCCGCAACCTTCGGGTTCAAGGTTGTGACCAAAATTGACACCCAGGTGCCGGAAAACCTTTTTCGGGCCGCGATTGACGGGTAGACGGATGCCAAGGTTGGGCCCTTGAACGGCCCATGGACCTCCGGTCCGGCGCTCTCAGGCTAATACCGCGGTCGTGGGATGGGGGAGATTCGTGAGTATCGGCGAGACGATGAGCTGAGGAATCAGGCGGCCCGGCGGAGAGACAGGCCGCCGCAGGGGAAATCAGAACCCTGTTTCATTGTCCATCATGCGGACCTCGTCCACCGCGGCCAGGACTCGATCAACGGCCACCTTGGCCGCCTGGAGCGTGTGATCCGAATTCACCGTCTCGGGTACGGCGAGCCGCAAGCGAACGGCCAGGGCACAAACGGCGTTGACGAATCTGTCCTCGACCCAGCGGCGCACCCGGCAGAGATCCTCGGGTGCAAGACACTTCAAATCGTCATCCAGACCGAGCATGACCTGTTCAAGCCGAGGGCTATTTCCCGCATGTCTGTGTTCCGCAAGAGTGTAGTCCATGATGACTTAATTCACTCCTTCCTGTACTCACGCTGTCCGGGCTTTGGGTTGTGCAATTCCCGGGCCGATCCCCCGGGGGCAGACGCCTTCCCTTTACCCCCTCTCACCTCCGGTGACGGAGCCACGCCCGCAGCCGCCACCATGTCGTGAGCCGCCGGTTGTCGGCGATCCACCCCCGTCGCGCGAAGTAGAGGAGCATGACCACCGGCACCCCCAGCATCATCACGAGCACGAGGACGAACAGCCAGGTCCTATCAAACGGGATGGCGGTGAGGTTCATGCCAAAGAAGCCCGTGAGGAACGACAGAGGCATGAAGATGGTGGCGATCACCGTGAGCTGCTTCATCACCTGACCCACCCGGTTGGAGATCCCGGCCAGGTAGGCTTCCAGCGTGTTGCCGATCAGGTCCCGGTACGAGTCGATGATCTCGAAGGCGCGGACCAGGTGGTCATGGACATCCCGGAAATAGACCGCCGTGTTGCGCTCGATGTATGGGGAGTCCCGCCGGCTCAGGCAATTGAACACCTCGCGTTGCGGACTCACGATCTTCCGGAGCTGCACGAGCACCCGCTTCACCTCGAAGATGCGGTGCATCCGGGCACGTGCCGGTGCGGCGATCACCGCGTCTTCGAGTGCGTCGATCTCATCACCCAGGCTGTCCAGTACCGGGAAATACGCGTCCACCACGGCGTCGCTGAGGAGATACAGGAGGAAATCCGGCCCGTGCTGTACGATCCTGGGATCGGCCACGCAGCGGTCGAAGATGTGCTTCACCGCGTCCAGGGGTCGCCCGTGCACTGTGAGAACACAATTCGCCTTGAGGGCAACGTGCAGCTCGTCGGTCTCCACTTCGTCGCCCCGGACGGCCTGGAGTCCATGGATCACCAGGAAGGTGTACTGATCGAACTCCTCCACCTTCGGGCGCTGGTTCCGGTTGATGAAATCCTCGGCCGTGACCGGATGCAGATCGAACTGGCGCGCTACCGCCTGCAGCGCATCCGCGGGCTCGCCCTCCAGGTCAACCCAGAGCAGAGCGCGCGGATCCTTCTGCGTCTCTGCGAGCGAGACCCGATCCGCCCCCGTTTCGATCGTCCCGTCGCCGCGTCGGACCAGGACTCTTTTCACGCGCGATCGACCTCCTGGCTCCCTCGATTGGGCGGTTCCACCACCATCCCAGCCTTCCTGACCGCCCGTTTCGCATCGTTGAGGAAGTCCAACCATGCTCAACAGGCGAGCGGTGATAAGGGTGGGGCTCTTGAACGGACGAGCCCGAGGTTCGAATGGAACACTATGAGCTGATCGCCTTGGCCAATCGGGCCACCCCTTCATCGATCTCGGCGAGAGGCGGGCTCACGAAGTTCAGGCGCATCGCTTCTTCTCCCCCTCCGGCCGGGAAGAAGGCCGCGCCGGGAACGTAGGCCACCCCATGATCCAGCGCGTTGGGGAGCAACGCCGTGGCCGACTGCCCGCCCGGGAGGCGGAGCAGCAGGAACATCCCGCCGGCCGGGTGGGTCCAGGCGGCCTTGCCAGTGAGGTGCCGCTTCAGCGCTTGCAGGAAGGCGTCCCGCTTCGCGCCGTACGCGGAGCGAAGGAAGGCCACGTGCGCCGCCAGGTCGCGCGTCGAAACGAACCGGTGGACCATGCGCTGGGTGAGGGAGTTGGCATGCAGGTCCGTGACCTGCTTCAAGAGCGCGAGGCGGTCGATCACCTCGGCTGGCCCCGCGACCCAGGCGACCCGCAGCCCGGGCGCGATGATCTTGCTGAAGGTCCCCACCGTGAGAACGGGGGCCTCCGGATCTGCTGCCGCCAGGGGGGCCGGCTCTCCGGAATCGTAGCGGAGGTGGAGGTAGGCCTCGTCGGCCAGGACCGGGATCCGCGCCAGCGCCGCCGCCCGCAGCAGGACGGGACGTCGATCGGCGGCCAGCGTGGCCCCCGAAGGATTCTGATGGTTCGGCATCGCGTAGAGGAGCTTCACACCTGACTGCCGGAGGGCGGCAGCCGCGGCGTCGGGGTCCAGCCCGTCCTCGTCCGTGGGGAGCGGGCGAATCGTCGCCTCGTACGAGGCAAAGACCTGGAGGGCCGCCAGGTAGCTGGGGTCCTCGGTCAAGACCACGTCCCCCGGCTGGAGGAGGGCGCGCGCGACCAGGTCGATCCCCTGCTGCGAGCCGCTCACGATGAGGACTTGCCCCGCGTCGGTGGGCACGCCGCGCAGGGTGAGGTCACGCGCCACCCACTCCCGAAGCGGGCGGTACCCCTCCGCCTCCCCGTACTGCAGGCCGGCCTTCCAGTCCGTCTCCAGGATCTCCGCCACCCCCTCCCGGATCTCCTGGACCGGGAATCCGGCGGGGTCCGGCAAGCCTGATGCGAAGTTGATGGCCGGTCGCTCCGCCAGGACCCGGATGAGCTGCATGATCGGGGACGGCTGCACCCACCCCATTCGCTTGGCGTACTTCGCCTCCCACTCCATCGCACCCCCCCTTGCCCCCAGGGCACGGGTCATTGCCATGCCTGGATATCGTCCCCCCGGCGGACGCCGGGGTCCAGCCTTCCGAAGCGCCCCTGGATTCCGGCTTCGGCCGGAATGGCGGGCGAGGCCTGGGTGGTAATTCTGCGGGTCGAACTTGACTCATACCCAACAAGTGCAGCTCTTCACGCAGCCCCCGCTTGCCTCCTCTTCACCCGGATGGCTGGCTTGTCTGGTGCTTCATCCACACGGCATGAGCCGCCTCGGCGTACGTCCGGTGCAGCTCGTGCCAGGCCGGCACCTCATCGATCCTCCAGTACTGGACCTCGGGTGTCTCGTGCGACCCCCGCAGCGTACCCCCCGTCGCGTCACACAGATAGACGACAGCCACCGCCGTGTGCGGACCGTACCCCCTGTTCGGCTTCCGCGTGAACACGTCCACCAGACATCTGGGCCGCACCTCCAGCCCCGTCTCCTCCCTCGCCTCCCGGACGGCCGCCTCTTCCGGCGACTCGTTGGGCTCCACCCAGCCACAGGGCAGGCACCACAGGCCGTCATCGGATCGGCGCACGAGCAGGATGCGCCCCTCGCGGTCGAAGACCGCGGCCTCCGCCCCGACCTTCGGCGTGATGTAACCCAGCTCGCCGACCAGTCGGCGCCGGACATCGGAGGGCGGGAGATCCAGCACCTGGCCGTAATACTTGCTGACCAGTCCCAGGATTCGCTCGCACCGCTCCCGCTCGTAGGGATTGTCCGCGAAGTTGAGACCGGTCCGGGCGATGCTCTGCAGTTCGTCGAGGAGCGGGAGAATATCCATGCGTCAGGCCAGCGGCACGAAATCGTACTCGCCGAAACCCTGGAGCACCAGGAAAACCGCGGAGCCATCCCCCGCATTCGTGACGAGGTGAGGCCGCC
Source organism: Methylomirabilis sp. (SeqCode) (assembly GCA_035455275.1). GTDB lineage: Bacteria > Methylomirabilota > Methylomirabilia > Methylomirabilales > 2-02-FULL-66-22 > 2-02-FULL-66-22. The sequence goes on from DATIFO010000246.1 coordinate 44,069, forward strand.
GCGGCGCAACCGTGAAGCTCTCGCCGCGCGCGAGGAGCAACTCCTCGTCTGGATCCTGGAGGGTTAGCCGAACGCGACCCTCCAGAACGTAGAAGGTGTCCTGCACCGTGGTGTGGTAATGCCAGGGAACCTTCTGCGTCGGACCGATCTGGAGCTCGTTGATCCGAAACCCCGGCCGCTCCGCATGCCTGGCGGACCGCTCGACCTCGTACGGACGCTTCGGCGCCTTCTCTCCCTGCATGATATCTCCCCCGGTCGAATCCGCGTTCGCCTGCCCGGCGAGCAGCCCCGCCGCTCCCGGCGATCACGCCCAGGAGCCGACGAAGGGTGTGTGGAACTGACCCGCGGTCGCAACCAACGCGTCCTGGGCGGCTGCGGTGAGAGGGCGGAACCGCTCGGCCGCCGCGAGGAACCTCGGCAAGACCGTGACGTCGCCCACGCTGCAAAGCGTCGTGACCGGCTGGGAAAGGACGAAGGCAACCGCCTGGTCAATGGTTGCCTGGTCGGTGAACGGCTCGTACCAGGTGGTATGCGTCTTCGGGCGCTCGCCCCACGGGTCCTTGGCGACCGTCTTGATGATGTGGACCCCCACGTCCTTTCTCTGGCATGCATCCAGGAGCGCCTGAGCGTCCCGGCGGTACTCGGGGTTCGCCCAGAGGATGAAGTTCAGCGGGAACATGACCGTGTCAAAGTCGAATCGCCTGAGGGCCTCCAGGTGGGTCCGGGGGGCATCATGGGTGTGGCCGGTGATACCAAGCCAGCGGATCAGTCCCTCCCCCCGAGCCTCGACCAACGCCTCCAGCGCCCCGCCCTTTCCGGTGCACTCGTCAAGCTCATGCAGCTTGCACACCGCATGAAGCTGGTAGAGGTCGAAGCGATCCGTCCCCAGCCGTTCCAGGGAGCGGTGCAGCTCCGCCTTCGCGGCGTCGCGGGTGCGCTGCTTGGTCTTGCAGCCCAGGAAGATCCCTTTCCGGATTCGAGGTATCCAGGGCTTCAGGCGCAACTCGGCCTCGCCGTAGCTCGGCGCCACGTCAATGTGATTGACGCCGTGGTCCAGCGCCGTCTGCATGGCGCGGTCCGCCACGGCCTGATCCACCCGGCCGATCCCCGCCGAACCGAACGCGACCACCGTGCTCCTCTGCCCCGTCCGCCCCAGCCTCCGCTGTTCCATCTTCAATCTCCCTCCTGCAAACCCACCTGGCCCTGCGCACCTGAGGGGTTTCGTCGCTGCAGCAGACTATCAGAAGGACGCGACCGCCGCAACAATCTGGAATCCGCGGGTGGCGACGTGATGGCACCTGGGGTCAAGGCAGGCCGCCCGGCCGGGGGAGCAGCCAATGGCGGCATGTCTCCCTCGTCCGGGAGAGGTCCATCCCGCCAACAGAACGATGCGGAAGGACCGACGATGCGGAAGGACCGCCTCCTACAGCGGCTGCATTGCTCTGGGAAAGGCGGGCGCAGCGCCGAGATCCATCACCTTCAGCAACTCCCGATCGATCCGCTCGCGGGCGCCCAGGATCTCGATGCCAACGATGCGGCGATCCGCCGCGTATGCGAAGACCATCCCATCCACCCGCTTGGATTCGGCGATGGGGACGTCGGTGAGCAGGTTCAAGGTCACCAGGTCACGCTCCGGATTGAATTGGATCCGCATGGAGACCCCCCTTGAAGTGTTTCGATCCCCCTCAGATGCGCGGCAGCGTGATTTCTCGCTGTGCCTGGTACTTGCCCTTCTTGTCCGCGTACGAGGTCTGGCAGACCTCGGCGGCCTCGAAGAAAACGACCTGGGCGATGCCCTCATTGGCGTAGATCTTGGCGGGAAGCGGCGTGGTGTTGCTGATCTCCAGCGTCGCGGTCCCCTCCCACTCGGGCTCGAAGGGCGTGACGTTCACTATCACCCCGCAACGCGCATACGTCGATTTCCCCAGGCAAAGGGTCAGGATGTTTCGCGGGATCCGGAAGTACTCGACCGTTCGCGCCAAGGCGAAGGAATTGGGGGGGACGATGCAGACGGCGCCCTTGAAATCCACGAATGACTGCTGGTCGAAGCGCTTCGGATCCACGATGGTCGAATTGACGTTGGTGAAGATCTTGAACTCGTCCGCCACGCGGATGTCATAGCCGTAAGATGATACGCCGTACGAGATGACCCCCTCCCGGACCTGGCTTTCCGCGAACGGCTCGATCATCTTGTGCTCCCGGGCCATGCGCGTGATCCACTTATCGGACTTGATGGACATCGGGCCTCCCTTTCGGAACCGTCAACCGCCAAACGACGCCAGAGAGCCCCGTGGTCCCAATAGATCTACGAACATGAAACCTCCGGCGGGGTGAGATGGCGTCCGTGCTCCCGGACTGACCGGGGCTCCTTCCTTCTGCCACTCTCTGCATGACCGGCGCCCGGGCTCCGCCGTCGGCCGACCCCTTGGTCCCGTCTCCCAGCCCCATGACGTTCGGATCCCGTTTGAAGCTGCGGGAACGATACAACGGCCATCCTTGAATTGCCCTTTTACCAGAAGATCGGACACATGTCCAATGGATTGTGGTCGACGGAAGATCCGGCCCCAGATATCGTGGTTTTGGTGCTCGTCTCCAGGAATTATTCCTCAAGATCAATCTCCCTTGCGACGATACACGTACCGGATTCCCCACGGGAGGATTCTCCGGGACAACGGAGCGTTCACTTCTGCAGGGATGTCCTCGTCGTCCCGGGGAAGGTTGGCGATCGCGCGCATCGGTTCAACGCGAAGTGCCACCACCCGAGGGATCGCTCCATTGTGTTGGGACCGGCAGTCCCTCGTCGGTCCCAATCCGTGGGCAACGAAAATATTCGACGTGATCGTCGCGTCCGGGAATAGGCCATGGCGCTTGAGCTGAGATCCTTCCGCACAAAAGTCGGCCGGCGGATCTTCGTGCTGTTTGTCGCCAGCGTTGTGGTTCCTATCCTGGGGCTGGCGTGGGTGTCATTCACCCAGGCCAGCAGACAGATCCACGAGCAGAGCCGGAACCACCTCGCTCAAGACACCAAGACCGTGGGCATGTCCATTCTCGAGCGCCTCATGCTGCTCAGCACAGAGATGAGGGCCCTGGCCTCGAGCCTGAATGCCGAAGGGGCACAGCCTCTTCAGACACCACCCAAGGCCTTTGCCGAGAGGATGCTGGAGCGGTTTGCAAGCCTCGGGGTGCTCACGGAGAAAGGCAAGTATCTTCCCATCCTGGGAACCGGCGACATCCCGCTGGAGCTGTCCCATGCCGAGACGCAGCACATCCTCGCCGGCAAGCCTCTGTTGCGTCTTCGATCGAAGCCGAATTCTCCTCCGGCCATTTACTTGTACGCTGTCTTGGACCCGGAACGGCTCGGCCGGGGCATCATGCTGGCGGAGATCAATTCTTCCCACCTTTGGCAAGTGGCCGAAGGAAGGCCTGGTGGGACCGAGCTGTATGTGTTGGATGAATCGAAGAGTATCCTCTTTTCTACCGTTTCAGATGGACCACTCCCTGAAGAGGACCCTCTGAGGTCTCCGAATCTTGGACATTCCGGCTTTTTCGAATGGCACGACGCGGCAGGAGCCTACTGGGCCGCCTACTGGGGAATGCATCTGGAGCCCACTTTTCTTTCCCCGAGGTGGTTTGCCGTCCTGCGCCAGCCCAGAGCCGAAGCCCTGGCCCCCATGATCGAATTCCGAAAGGCCTTTGCCCTGATTATCGCCATCTCCCTCTGCGCGGTGTTTCTCCTGACCTTCGGCCAGATCCGGAAGAACATGGCCCCCGTGGAGGCCCTGAAGGAGGCCACCCAGAGAATCGCCGGAGGAGACTTTGGCCACAAGGTCGAGGTCCGCACCGGCGATGAGTTCGAAGCCTTGGGCAAGGCCTTCAACGACATGAGTGAGAAGCTGCGGGAAGGCCGGACGCTGCTCGTCCGGGCGGCAAAGCTGAGCACCATGGGGCAGATGGCGGCCGGGGTCATTCACGAAGTCAGGCAACCCCTGACCGCCATCAGCGGTCTGCTGCAGTTGGTCATGCTGAACGAGCAGTCTCCGCAGAAGGTGAAGAACCTGGAGACCGCTCTCGGGGCCGTGGACAGGCTGGACGGGATCCTCCAAAGATTCAGATCCTTCTCCCGCATGTCCGACGAGAAGATGGAATCTCTCTCCCTCGGGCGGGTCGTCGATCAGGTCTACGCGCTGATGGAGCATCAGTTCAAAATGAAGGACGTCCGATGTGCCGTGCATGCGGAAGAAAACCTTCCGCCCATACTCGGCGACCAGCAGGGACTTCATCAGGTCTTCTCCAACCTCTTCATCAACGCCGTCCATGCCATGGAGGGCAAGACGGAGGGGAGGCGCAACCTGGACATACGGCTCTGCTCCTCTGAAGCCAAGGTCCTGGTGGAGATCAGTGACACGGGGTGCGGGATGTCCGCAGATGTCATGGCCCACATGTTCGATCCCTTCTTCACTACCAAGGACCGTAACAAGGGCACCGGCCTCGGCATGGCGATCGTTGAATCCATTCTGCACAAGCACGGAGCGAAAATTGAGGTGAAGAGCACGGTTGGTGTGGGAACCACATTCACCCTCACCTTTTCGGCTGCGCCCCCGGATGAGACTCCAGGCGCCGGAAGTGGGTGAACGCTGTTGAGTCGCGCTCGCCAAAGAAGCGCGGGCCGGCCCCCGCAGAAGGGATGGGATCAGACCATGTGGCGTGGGACGTGGCGTCAGGTAGTCATCGCGATCGCTCTGCTCGCTTCACTCTCAAGCTGCAAGGCTGCCCAGGAGCCAGTCGTGTTGCCTCCCGAGCTGATCGGAGTCTGGAAGACGGATGATCCGAGATATGTGGATCGATCCTTCGAACTGAAGGCCGACACGATCACCTTGTCGATGGGCGGGGGCGGGAACGACCCCTACCCTATCCAGAAGCTTGAGAAGCGCCAGGACCCGCCGGGCACCTCGTACCTTCTGACGTACAGGAACTCGGTCGCAGGCATTCAGGATACCCTGTCGTTCGACTATGAGATGGGGGCAGGGGGTGCGATCAGGTTCAAGAACCAGCGGAATATTGTCTGGAAGAAGGAGCCCAAGCCATGAGGCGCGCCATTCCGCGTAAACCCGGTCGGCGCGGGGCCGCGCCTGCGGCCACTCGTGGCGACCTCGATCGATCCGGGGGCACCCGGATGGGGCCGGCGGGGCGGGGCGGCCGGGCGAATGCATCCGGGAGTCGGGCGAGTCTTGGCTTCACCTTGATTGAACTGCTTCTCCTGGTCGCGGTTCTGGGGTTGCTCGTGACGTTCGGCATTCCTGAGTTTGCCAGATACCAGGACAGAGCGAGGAACACCAGGGCGGCCGCGGACATTACCATGCTCCAGTTTGACATCCGAGCGTATGCTTCTGCCAACAACGGGCAGTTTCCCCCCACTCTGGACACCCTGGGGCGTGGCGCCATGCGCGATCCGTGGGGGAACACTTACCGATACCTGGTCATCGCTACGGCCATCCCCGGGCATGTCCGGAAGGACCGGTTCCTGGTGCCCCTGAATTCCGATTACGATCTGTACAGCATGGG
>DATIFO010000247.1:0-31699 GCA_035455275.1 Methylomirabilis sp. (SeqCode)
TCCAGCCTTTCTCTTCCCTGATCTCCTTCACCCGACCGGCGATCAGGTTGTTGATGCCGATGAAATCGGCTACGAAGGAATTCTCCGGCCTTTGATAGAGGTCGCGGGGCGAGCCGATCTGCTGGATCTTGCCGTGATCGAGGACGGCGATGCGGTCCGAGAGGGTCAGGGCCTCTTCCTGATCATGGGTCACATAGATGGCGGTGATCGCGAGGTCCTTCTGGAGCTTCCGGATTTCGGCGCGCACCTGCTGGCGGATCTTGGCATCCAGGTTGGAGAGCGGCTCATCGAGCAGAAGCACGTCCGGATTCAGAACCAGGGCGCGCGCCAGGGCCACACGCTGCTGCTGACCGCCCGAGAGCTGACCGGGATACCGTTTTTCGAGGCCCGTCAGATTGACCAGCGACAACGAGTGGTTCACCTTCTTGGCGATCTCTCCCTGGGTTGTTTTCTTGATCTTGAGGCCGTAGGCCACATTGTCGAAGATGGTCATATGCGGCCAGAGGGCATAGTTCTGGAAGACCATGCCGATGTTCCGTTCATAGGGAGGCATCGCCGATACCTCCCTGTCTCCGAAGTAGATCTCCCCGTGATCGGGTTTGTGAAAGCCGCCGATGAGGCGGAGGATCGTCGTCTTGCCGCACCCCGAAGGCCCCAGCAGCGTGAAAAGCTCGCCGTCCTGGACATCCAGGGATACATGACTCACGGCCTCCAGGGCACCGAATCTTTTCACCATGTCCCTGAGTCGGATATTCATAGTTGTGCCCGATGACCCTGCGAATTCTCCATCCCTTCACCCCTCCCCGCGGAGGGAGGAGCGAGGGATAGCTGAGTGTCCCCCCTGCACCGGGGAGTCTGAGAGATCCCCGGTGCAGGGGGAGCATGGGGTTTCCTGAAAGAACGCACCCATGGAACCTTGAGAGGTGACGCTGGGGCGCCTTCCGGCCGCGTCGGCTACCCGACGTTACTTCTTGATGAGCTCCTTGTGCTTCTCGGCAATCTCCTTCCGGAAGTAGGAGTTGACCTCCTCGTTCCGCTTCTTCTCGCCGGCGACAGCGGGATCGTAGACGTTGCCGACCTGGATGTCATAGAAGGAGCGGATACCGGCGGTGAACTGGACGGCCTTCTCCGCGGCGGAATCTGGCGCCCCCTGCACCTTGTACTTTGCGGTGATGGGGTAGAGACCGCGCTCCATGAAGATCCGTTGCCCTTCCTCGGTCAGCAGGAACTCGATGAAGGCATGGGCCGCCTTGGGATGGGGGGCGCCCTTGAGCACCGCCATCGGTTCGGGGGTCACGTAGGCGTTCTTGGGGTAGACGTACATCACGTCGTAGCCGCCGAGCACCTCGGCGAAGGCCATGTAGCTGGGGACCGCCACGCCCACGGCGAACTCACCCTTTGCCACCACGCTCGGCACGTCACGGGAGCGGGCCGTGAAGATACCCGTGTTGGCCGCCAGCTTGGTCAGCCATTCCCACCCTTTTTCCCAGCCGTACATGGCCAGGATGACTTCGTAGCTCGCATGGCTCGAGCTCGACCGGTCCGGCGTGCACTGGGCGATCTGGCCCTTGAGCTTGGGGTTGAGCAGATCGTTCCAGTCTTTGAGTTCGACGCCGAGTCGCTTGAGCAGCTTCGGCTGGTAGATCAGGCCGTAGGGCTCGAGCGTCGTTCCCACCCAGAACCCCTTGGGGTCCTTCAGCGGGAGCCCGACGGGCTTGCCGATGGTGGCCGGGATCTCATCCCACATCGCCTTGGGAATGGTCACTTTGTCCAGGAGTCCCTGTTCGGCCAAGAGGTCGAACAGCGTTCCCTCTCCGCCCCAGAAAACATCCGCCTGGGGCTTTCCTTTCCACTCGACGATCTGGCCATACGCGACCGGCGTACCCTGCGGCATGGCGCTGGTCTTGAGGTCCACGTTATACTTCTTCTTCACAAAGGCCGCGAAGGCTTTCAGGGCCGGATCATGCACGTCCTTGGAGACGGGGGTGATGAGATAAAACTCATTCTCGATCGCCTAGGCGAAGCTGATCCCTGTCAGACAACCTAAACACATGACCGTCAGGAAAATGACCACTGCAAAACGCTTCATGATTTCTCCCTCCTTGTTCATGGTTGCCGCCTTGAACATCACTTCTCCCTCCCGGGTTGAGGGGTTCTCATAGAGGTTCGAAGATTTCATTTCTTGCTGTCCGGTTGTCACCAAAGCGACATAAAGCCAAAAAGAAAACAATGTCAAGTTAAACCGGGCAGACTGGCCCGCTCGGGGGGCAGCGCCCAACCAGCCGAGCGCGCCACGGCACGCCGCCAGCCGGCGAACAGCTCTTCGCGTCGCGCCGCGTCCATCACGGGCAGGAAGCGCCGGTCGACCGCCCAGTTCCGGGCGATCTCTTCTCGATTCTTCCAGTACCCTACGGCGAGGCCCGCCAGGTAGGCCGCCCCCAATGCCGTCGTCTCCTTCACCACCGGCCGCACCACGGGCGTCCCCAGGACATCCGCCTGGAACTGCATCAAGAGGTTGTTGGACGTGGCCCCTCCGTCCACCCGCAGCTCCTGGAGGCGAAGGCCCGCGTCCGCCTCGGCCGCCCCCAGCACCTCGCGGGTCTGGAAGGCGATGGCCTCCAGCGCGGCGCGTACGAGGTGGGCCCGCGTGGTTCCGCGGGTGATCCCCAGGAGGGTGCCCCGCGCATACATGTCCCAGTGCGGAGCGCCCAGCCCCACGAAGGCCGGAACAAAGTAGACGCCACCCGTATCCGGAACGCTGACGGCCACCGCCTCCGATTCGGCCGAGGTGGCGATCAGGCCGAGGCCGTCCCGCAGCCACTGGATGGCCGCCCCGGTGATGAAGATGCTCCCCTCCAGGGCGTACTCCGCTCGGCCCTCGACGGGGCTCGCAGCGATGGTGGTGAGCAGGCCGGTTTGCGAGGGCACGGGGCGGTCCCCCGTGTGGACCAGGAGGAAGCAGCCGGTGCCGTAGGTGTTCTTGGCCATGCCGGGCTGAAAACAGGCCTGGCCGAAGAGCGAGGCCTGCTGGTCCCCCGCGATGCCGGCGATGGGAATCTCGGCGCCCAGGAGATCGGGCACGCTGTGGGCGTAGATGGCGCTGGACGGCCGGACATCCGGGAGCATCGTCCGGGGGACGCCCAGCGCCGCGAGGAGATCCGGGTCCCAGGAGAGCTTGTGGATGTTGAAGAGCATGGTCCTGGAGGCGTTGCTGTAATCGGTCACCCAGGCCCGCCCGCCGGAAAGCCGCCAGGTGAGCCACGTGTCCACGGTGCCGAAGCAGACCGCCCCCCGTTCGGCCCGGTCCCGGAGACCCGGCACATTCTCCAGGAGCCACTGGATCTTGGTCCCGGAAAAATAGGCGTCGATGACGAGACCGGTCCGCGCGCGCACCGCGGATTCCAGCCCCCGGGCCTTGAGGGCATCGCACAGGGGGGCCAACCGCCGGCACTGCCAGACGATGGCGTTGTGCACGGGGGCGCCGGTGGCGCGATCCCAGACGATGGTGGTCTCGCGCTGATTCGTGATCCCCACGGCTGCGATCTGGGACGCCGCGATCCCGGCGGAGGCCACCGCCTCGCGCGCCACGCCGAGCTGGCTCTCCCAGATCTCCAGCGGATCGTGCTCCACCCAGCCGGGCCGGGGGAAGATCTGCCGGAACTCCCGCTGGGCCACGGCGACGATGGTCGCTTTCCGATCGAAGAGAATGGCCCGGGAGCTCGTGGTGCCTTGATCCAGGGCCAGGATGTAAGTGTCCATGGGATTCCTCGGCACGCCGACAACCGGACAACTGGCGATCCGGAGATCCGAGTCTCCCAGTCGCCGGAGTGCCGGAGCGCCTACTTCTCCGTCTCGATGAGGCCCTTCACGAACCAGTGCTGCATGAAGATCACCACCGCCACCGGCGGCAGCATGGCCAGGACGGCCGTCGCCATGATGAGATTCCAGTCGGTCTGGGCGTCGCTGGTGCCGATCATCTTCACGATGCCGATGACGATGGTTTCCATGCTGCGGTCGGTCGTGATCAGGAGGGGCCAGAGGTACTGGTTCCACCCGTAGATGAACAGGATCACGAACAGCGCGGCGATGTTGGTGCGCGAGAGCGGGAGAACCATCTGCCAGAAGAACCGCAAGGGGCCGGCCCCGTCGATCTTGGCCGCCTCGGCCAGCTCGTCCGGGATGGTCAGGAACACCTGGCGGAAGAGCAGCGTCGCCGTGGCCGAGGCGATGAGGGGGATGGTGAGCCCGGAGAACGTGTTGACCATGCCCAGGTCCGTCACGACCTTGTAGGTGGGGATGATCCGCACCTCCACCGGCAGCATGAGCGTGACGAAGATCATCCAGAAAAAGAACATCCGCAACGGGAAGTTGAAGAACACCACGGCGTAGGCCGAGATGATGGAGATGGCGATCTTGCCGATGGCGATGACCAGGGCCATGATCAGGCTGTTGATCATCAGGGTTTGGACGGGGGTCCCCGTGACGCGGAACCCCGTGCCGCTGGTCAGCGCCTGCCAGAAATTCTCCAGCGTGTGCCCCCCCGGCAGGAGCGGCATCCGGCCGGTGGCGATGGTGGCGGCATCGTGGGTCGAGCCGATCAAGGCGAAATAGATCGGAAACGCAAAGACCACCACGCCCATGACGAGGACGAAGTGCGGGATCCAGCTCTCGTGCCGCTTGGGCGTCGCCATCAGTAGTGGACCCTTCGCTCGATGAAGCGGAACTGGAGCGCCGTGAGCGTGATCACGACCGCCATGAGGATCACGGATTGCGCCGAGGAGCCGCCCAGGTCGAGGTTCATGACTCCATCGGTGTACACCTTGTAGATCAGGGTCTCGGTGGCCTTGGCCGGCCCGCCGCCGGTGAGCGCGTGGATCACTCCGAAGGTGTCGAAGAAGGCATAGACCACGTTCACCACCACCAGGAAGAACGTGGTCGGCGACAGGAGCGGGAACACGATGCTCCAGAAGCGCCGCGCCGGTCCGGCGTCCATGGAAGCCGCCTCGATCATCGCCCTCGGGATCGCCTGGAGACCGGCCAGGAAAAAGAGGAAGTTGTAGCTCACCTGTTTCCAGGCCGAGGCCAGAATGACCAGGAGGAGTGCCTGGCCTCCATTCAGCTTGTAATCCCAGGGGATTCCCATGTCGTTCAGGCTGCGGCCCAGGATCCCGATCGAGGGATGGAAGATGAAGAGCCAGAGGCTCGCGGCGACCGCGGGCGCCACCGCATACGGCCACATGAGAAGCGTCCGGTACACCCGCGCCCCCCGGATGCCCGTGTCTGCCATCACCGCGAAGAGGAGCGCCACCCCCATGGCCAGCGCCGCCACGGCGGCGGAGAAGATCAGCGTGACCTGGATGGAGCCGAGGTACAGGGGGTCGGTGAGGATCGTGCGGAAGTTCTCGACCCAGACAAACCGGGTGCGCAGGCCGAAGGGATCCTGGAGCAAGACGGAATAATAGATCGCCTGGGCCGCTGGCCAGAAAAAGAAGACCACGGTGACAATGAGCTGAGGCAGGAGGAGCAGGTACGGGAGCACCTTGTTCGGAAAGATGACGCGCCGGCGCATCTGCTGCTCCCGGGCAAGGACGAACCGCCAAGGCGCCATCCCCATTTCGAATTTCGAGATTCAACTATCGAATCTGGGTTGGCGTCCCGGCGGTTCGTCTGTTAGGCCGCCGCTACTGCTTGTTCGTCCGCTCGAAGTTGCGCAGCACGGCGTTGCCCCGCTTCACGGCGTTGTCCAGCGCCAGCTTGGCGGTCTGCTGGCCCTGGAAGGCCTTCTCCATCTCCTCTTGAATGATCACGCGGATCTCCGGCATGTTGCCCAGACGCAGGCCCCGGGAATTCTCGGTGGGCTCAGTCAGCGTGAGCTGCCGGAACGGGATATCCGCTCCCGGGTTCTTGATGTAGTAGCCCTGTCCGGACGCCAGCGCGAACCCCTCCAGGGTGATGGGCACGTAGCCGGTGTCCATGTGCCACTTGGCGTCCACCTCCGGCCGGCTGATGTAGCTGAAGAACTCCGCCACGGCCTTGTACTCCTCCGACGTGCGCTTGGGCGAGGTCATCACCCAGAAGCTTGCCCCCCCGATGATGGAGTTCTTCGGGGCGCCGGGCGTGCCCTTGTAGTAGGGCAGCATGGTCACGCCCCACTGGAACTTCGCCTCGCGGACGACGCGCGCGCGCATCCCGGAGGAGCCGTGGAAGATGGCGCACTCGCCCGACGGGAACAGGGCGTCGGCGGCCCCGTCACGCCCGCCGTACTTGAAGACCCCTTCCTTCAACAAGTCCATCATGTTCTGCAGGTGCTTGACGTGGAGCGGGCTGTTGATCTTCAGCTCGGCGTCCATCCCGTCCATGCCATTGGCCTTGGTGGCCAGCGGGATATTGTGGATGGCGCTGAAGTTCTCGTCCTGGGTCCAGGTGGGCCAGGCCATGGTGTAGCCGCAGGGGGCCGCCTTGGCGGCCACAATCTTCTTCGCCGCGGCCCAGGTCTCCTCCCAGGTCCGTGGCGGTTTCTCCGGGTCCAGGCCCGCCTTCTTGAAGGCGTCCTTGTTGTACCAGGTCACAGGGGTGGAGCTGTTGAAGGGCATGGAGACCAGCTTGCCGTCCGGGGTGCTGTAGTAGCCTCGCACACCGCCGACGTAGTTCTTGGGGTCGATGTTGACGCCCGTTTCCTTGGCCAGCTCGTACACCGGCTTGATGGCCCTCCCGGCTGCCATCATGGTCGCCGTCCCCACCTCGAACATCTGGACGATGTGCGGCGCATTCCCGGACCGGAAGGCCGCGATGGCCCCCATCATGGTCTCGGGGTATTGGCCCTTGAAGGTCGCGTTCACCTGGTACTTGCCCTGCGAGGAGTTGAAGTCGGCCACCACCTTCTCCAGGATGCCGCCCAGCGGCTGGGTCAGGCCGTGCCAGAACTCCACCTGGACTTTCTGCTGTGCGCTGGCCGGCGCTGGAGACAGCCAGGCGGCCACCACCAGCCCGATCGCCAGCACAGCCACTCCCTGAAAGCGAGATCTCCTGTTCATGGGTGTCCTCCTCCTCACGATAGCCATTGTCCGAAGCACCTTCAGGGCGCCTGGAGGGCCCTCCGCACGTGTACGACCCGATCCGGATGATCCGAGATGATCGCGTCCCCCCGCACGGAGCCCAGCCCCGCATCGATCAGGCGTCGCATGACGGACTCCTCGTTCACGGTCCAGACGACCACCGGGATCCCCGCCTGGTGGAGCATCCGCACCAGCTCGGGCGTGACCAGTCGGTGTTCGGGCGCGTAGTAATCCGCCCGGAATTGCCGGACCAGGGCGACAGGATCGGGAACAGACCGGCGCGCCCCGACCAGGAGGCCGGTCGGGATGCGGGGCTCCAGCGCCTTCAGCCTGGCCGGGGAAGGGTGGTGGAACGACTGAACCGTCACGCGATCGACGAAGCCGGCGGCTCGCAGAATCGCCAGGACGCGCTCCTCGACGTCCTCGGGCTTCCCTTCCCGCCCCTCACCGAACTTGATCTCCAGGTTCAGTCGCACCCGGTCGTTCCCGCTGGCCTTGACCAGATCGATGACCTCGAGGAGCGTCGGGACGCGCTCCCCGCGGTAGCCGGACCCGAACTTCACCCCGGCATCGGCCCCCTTGACCTCGGCCAGGGTGAGGTCGGTCACCCGCCCCCGGCCGTCCGTCGTGCGCTCCAGCGTGTCATCGTGGATCACGACCACGGCCCCGTCCCGCGTCACCTGCAGGTCCATCTCCATGCCGTCCGCGCCGACCTCGATGGCCTTCCGGAAGGCGGCCAGGGTATTCTCCGGCGCCAGGGCGGAGGCGCCCCGGTGCCCCTGCACGGCCAGGAACCTCACCCCATCTCCTTTCGAAGCCGCGGCGAACGCGCCCCCCGTCACGGCGAACAGCCCCAGGACACCCGAGAGCATCCAGGAGAGACACGAAGCTGCCCGCAGGCAGGAGCGTCCTGGTCCCGGCACTATACCACGGGGTCGGGCGCCCCACCCGTGAAAACGTGTCACCGCTTGATCACCGCCCCGACCAGCCCTTGGACCGTGGCCATGGCCTCCCTCGCGCCGACCCTGCCATCCACTGCGCGGCGTTCTTGCTAGTCTATGCGAAACCGCTGCCCCAGGGCAATCTCGTCGAGATAATTCTGAATTTCCATGTCCACCCGCCGGCGATCCCAGCCCCGGGCTTCCCCCATCCAGACGGCGATCTGCTCGCAGCAATCCTTCCCCAGACAGGCGCTGGTCCCGATGCCCGTCCGGCGGAGCAGGAAGTCGCTCAGCGTCTCGGTCACCTCGTGCTCCAGGGCGTAGACGAGCTGGGCCCGGATATCGTGGTTCTGCTTGCAGAGGCGCGCCCGGAGTTCCGGGGAGCGGCCGGCGACGCCCAGCACGGCCGCGTACCGCCGTCCATAGGTGTCCACCAGGTTCTGGATCTGCGCCGGCTCCAGACCGGTCCGCCGGGCGAGGTCGCCCGCGTCCGCCCACATACGCACCTCCAGGGTGTCCTCGCCGTCGGACCCATCCAGCGTGAGGCGGTGGGTCCGGCACGGGGCGGGGCGGTCCAGCAGGCGTCCGACCAGATCCACCGCCTCCTCCGCCAGGCTCCGGTAGCAGGTCAGCTTCGTCCCCGTGATGGAAAGGAAGCTGCGGGGATCGCCCTCGGGGACCACCTTGTGCTGGCGTGAGACGGCCGAGGCGGATGCCCCTTCCTCGAAGGTGAGCGGTCGGACGCCGGCGTAGGTGTAGGCGATCTGATCCTCGCGCACGTGCGCGCTCGGGAACACCCGCTGCGTCTCCTTGAGGAGGTACTCCACCTCCTCGCGGGTGGCGGCCAGGCGATCCAGATCCCCCGAGAAGTCCGTGTCCGTCGTGCCGACCAGGGTGAATTCCCGCCAGGGGATGACGAAGAACATCCGCTCGTCCTGCTGGGCGGCGATGTACACCGCGTGCTCGGTGAGGCGCGGGAGGAGCAGGTGAATCCCCTTCGTCGTCCGGACCGTCCGGCGGCCCCCGTCCACGCCGGCCAGTCGCCGCACCTCATCCACCCAGGGACCGGAGGCGTTCACCACCACCCGGGCCGTGACGCGGGCGGCCGCGCCGCCGACCGCATCCCGCACCTCGATCTCCCACTCGCCGCTGGAGCCTTGGCGCCTGGCGCTCGCCACTCGGCGCTCGGCGCTCGGCGCTCGGCGCTGTATCCCGGTGACCTCCGCGTAGTTCGCCACCGACGCCCCCCACCGCCGCGCCGAGAGGACGTTCTCCAGGCAGAGTCGCTCCGGCAAGAGCAGGAGGTCGTCGAAGTAATACCCGGCCCCCCGCAGGTCCCGAGGTTCGAGGTGCGGCTCGCGTCGCAACGTCTCCTGTCGCGACAGGGTCCGGTAATGCTCGGTCCGCTTCCCCGGGGTGAGCAGGTCGTACAGCTTCATGCCTATGCGGATCATGATCATGCCGCGCCTCGCCCCCCGGTACACCGGCACCAGGAACGGCAGGGGCCGGACCAGGTGTGGGGCCAGGCGATGCAGCCGCTCCCGCTCCGTCAGGGATTCCCGGACGAGGCCGAAGTCGAAGAGCTCGAGGTAGCGGAGGCCGCCGTGGATGAGCTTCGAGGAGCGGCTGGTCGTCCCGTAGGCGAAATCCTTGCGCTCCAGGAGCAGGGTCCGATAGCCGCGCAGCGCGGCGTCCCGTGCGATCCCCGCCCCGGCCATGCCACCGCCGATGACCACCAGGTCATACGTCCGCCCGTTGCATCCCTCCAGTCGATCCGTCATCGCGTCTTTCGCTCCTCGGTTCGCCGGTAGGCCCACAGGCGCTCCTCGCTGGTGGAGACCCCGACGGCCCCGGCCCGGAGGATCTCCTCCACCTGCGCCTGCGTCCGGATGAGCCCGCCCGCGATCAGGGGCGGCAGCGAGCCGTGCTTCAGGCGGTCCGCGATCAGCGGCAGGATCACCCCCGGGAGAACCTCGACGGCGTCAGGCGCCGCACGCTCCACCGTCGGGAGCCCGGCTTCCAGGGACTCCGAATCCAGGACGAACAGTCGCTGGACCGCGATCAAGCCTTCGCGCCTGGCGGGGCTGATCAGGTTCGCGCGGGTCGTGAGGATCCCGTCCACCCCCAGATCCCGGGCCAGGAAGCGCACCCCCGCCTCGTCTCGTCCGAGCCCCTTGATCAGGTCCACGTGCGCCAGGATCAGCCGCTCCGCCGCATGGGCCTTGGCCACGCTTTCCTGGAGGGCGAAGATGTCCTCGCCCAGGATGAACAGGACGCCTACCCCATGACGGATCGCGACCTCGACGCCCGCCGAATGGCGCAGGCCCGCGACCACCGGGAACCCCTTCAGCTTCTCGAAGAACGTGACCTGCGATTTCCCCATACGCTCCCCAGAAACAAAAAGCCCTAACAAAAGACGATCCCCACGGATCGCCCCTCGTTAGGACTTTCTCAGTCTCTCCGCCCTGGCGAGGACCCCGATCGATTCCGGCCCCGGCTTTTCCTGGAGCCTTTATAAGCTCGCCCCCGCCCCCTGTCAAGGCGAATTGCCGGGAGATGTGAGTTCCACCGAACCAATGCCAGTCACGAAACCAGGGCATTGCCTCCGGGGGGGAGGTTGGAGTATCGTCTCAAGAACCATGGAAGACGTAATCTGGCTGCGAGAGATTCAGGCCATACCGGGCGGCCGCCACGGCCTCCCGAAGCTGGCGGCCCTGCCGGCCACGGGCCTCCCGCAGAAGCCCGTGGAGAGGTAAGGCGGGCGAAACCGTCGGCACTCACCGGAGGACTCGGATGCGGCGGGGCACCCAGGCCGTGCTCCTGTTGGGCGTCGTCATCGCGGGGGGCGTGGGGATGATCGCCCTTCTGACCAGGCGAGGGGAGGTCCCGGTCCGCGTGGCCACCCTCAAGCGAGAGGACATGGTCATCAGCGTCTCGGCCACGGCCACGGGCACCGTGGAATCGGAGACGGAGGTCAGTATCCGCGCCGAGGTCCCGGGACGGATCCTGCGGCTGCTGGTCGACGAGGGGGATCACATCGCGCGCGGCCAGGTGGTGGCCGAGCTGGACCCGCAGGAGGCGGACTCGCAGCTCGCCCTCGCCCGGGCGGATCTGGCCGCCGCCCGCGCCCGCTTTGAGGAGGAGCAGGCGGGCGTCGCCATGCTCCGCGAGCGCGTGCGGACCAAGATCGAGGAAACGCGCGCCACCATGCAGCGCACCGCCCGAGACCTGGATCGCCTGAAGACGCTGCACGCCGAAGGGGCTATCGCCCGCCAGCAACTGGACCTGGCGCAGGCCGACTCCGAGGTCGCCGCGGCCGGCTACGCCGCCGCCCTGGCGGACCGGGATCAGGTCAAGGTCAAGGAGCACCAGGTGGTGGCGGCGCAGGCGGCCGTGACGCAGCGGGAGGCGCAGCTCCGGATGGCAGAGGTCCAACGATCCCGCATGACCGTCCACTCCCCCATCGCGGGGCTGGTGACCCACCGGCTGGCGAACGAGGGGGAGGTCGTCGGTCTGGGTGGCGGCTCATCCGTGACCGGAGGATCCATGGTGACGCTGGGCGGGCCGCTGTTCACGCTGGTGGACCCTGGACGCCTCTACATCCGGGCCACGGTGGACGAGTTCGATGCCCGCCAGATCCGACTGGGCCAGGAGGCGCGGGTGACGCTGGAGACGCTGCCCGGCCGCGCGCTGCGGGGGCGGCTTTACAAGATCTCGCCGGTGGTCTCGGGGGAGCGGCAGGAGGCGCGCACCTTCAGCATCCGCGTGGCCCTGGAAGAGGGCAAGGAATTCCTGAAGCCCGGTATGTCGGCCGATGTGGAGGTGATCGTGGCCAGGCGGCGCGAGGCGCTCTCCGTGCCCACCCAGGCGATCCTGGAGCGGGAGGGAAAGAAGCGAGTCTACGTCGTCGTCGAAGGGAAGGCCCGCGCCGCGACAGTGCGAGCCGGGGAGAACAACTGGAGCGCCACCGAGATCCTGGAGGGTCTGCGGGAGGGAGACCGGGTGGTCGTTAACCCGGACGCGCCCGGACTGGCCGAGGGGGTGAGGCTGAGGGTGGAATGAAGCACCGGGAAGCGTTCGGCTGTACGGCGGTTCGGCTGTTCGGCGGTACCCGGAAACCGGAACAGCCGCACGGCCGAACGGTCGAACGCTCTTGAGCAGGTCGTGGCCCGATGATCGCCGTTGAGGAGGTGTGGCGGACCTACCGCATGGGGTCGAGTCCCGTCCACGCTCTCGCCGGGGTCACGTTCCACATCGACGCGGGAGACTTCGTGGCCATCTGCGGACCCTCGGGCTCCGGGAAGTCCACGCTCATGAACATCCTGGGCTGCCTGGATCGCCCCAGCCGCGGCCGCTACACCCTGGAGGGGGTGGAGGTGCAGTCCCTGGACGAGGATGCCCTGGCTGCCCTCCGGAACCGGCGGATCGGGTTCGTCTTCCAGACCTTCAATCTCCTGCCCCGCCTGACCGCCCTCCGGAATGTGGAGCTTCCCATGATCTACAGCGGCCTCCCCCGCCAGGACCGACGGCCCAAGGCGCTGGAGGCCCTCGCGGCCGTCGGGCTGGAGGCACGCATCGGGCATCGTCCCAGCGAGCTGTCGGGTGGGGAGCAGCAGCGCGTGGCCATCGCCCGGTCCCTGGTCAACCGGCCTGCCATCCTCCTGGCGGATGAGCCCACGGGCAACCTGGACAGCCGGGCTGGCGAAGAGATCCTGGAGCTGTTCCAGCGCCTCGTGAGGGGCGGCGTGACGATCGTGATGGTCACCCACAACGAGCGCATCGCGCTCCAGGCGCGGCGGGTCATCCGGGTCATGGACGGCCGGATCGTCTCCGATGCCAGCACGGCGAGCCCCGGGGATCCGGCCTCCTCCCGGCCGCCGGAACCGTCCCCCACCCACGCGGGGCCCTGACGCCCGATCGCCATCCCCCGAGGACCAGCCCATGGACGTGCGCGAGGCTTTCGCCTTGGCCCTGGAGATGCTGGCCGCCAACCGGGTGCGGACCGCCCTCACCATGCTGGGGGTCGTGATCGGCGTGGCCGCCATCATCCTGCTGGTCTCCTTGGGCGAGGGGGCCACAGCCTACATCACCCGGGAGCTCACCGGGCTGGGCACCAACCTCCTGATCATCACGCCGGGGAAGACGCAGACGACCGGGGGCCTCCACCCGCCCGCGGGCAGCACGGTGCGCAAGCTGACCTACGAGGACGCCGTGGCATTGCGCCGGCGGGCCGCGCTGCTCACGGATGCGGTGCCCATCGTGCTGGGCACGGGGAAGGTCCGCTATCTGGGGGCCAGCCGGGACACCAGCGTCATCGGGGTCACGCCGGAGTTCCAGCGCGTGCGCCAGCTCTACGTGGAGATCGGCCAGTTCGTGAGCGACGAGGATGTGGAGGGCCGCCGGCGCGTGGCGGTCCTGGGGCGGACGGTGAAGCGGGAGCTGTTCGGCGAGGAGAATCCCCTGGGGCAGTTCGTGACGCTGGCGGACTCCCGCTACCGGGTGATCGGCATCATGGAGAAGAAAGGGATGAGCCTGGGGTTCGACATCGACGACCTGGTGTTCATCCCGGTGAAGAGCGCCCAGGACCTCTTCGACACCGACCGCCTGTTCGAGATCCTGGCCTCGGTGCGCTCGCCGGACGAGATCGATCGGGCCATCCGGCAGGTGAAGGACCTCCTCATCCGCCGCCACGGAAACCGCGAGGACTTCACGGTGACCAGCCAGGGCGCCATCCTCTCGGCCTTCACGACCATCCTGAAGATCCTCACCGCGGTGCTGGGCGGCATAGCCGGCATCTCCCTGCTGGTGGGCGGTATCGGCATCATGAACATCATGCTGGTCTCGGTGCGCGAGCGCACGCGCGAGATCGGGATCCGCAAGGCCGTGGGGGCCCGGCGGCGCGATATCCTGGGTCAGTTCCTGCTGGAATCGGTGGTGATGAGCAGCCTGGGTGGCGGCCTGGGGATCCTGGCCGGGATCGGCGGGGCCAAGGCGCTCTCGCTTTTCTTCACGTATCTTCCGACCCACGTCTCTCCCTGGTCTGTCCTCATGGCCTTCGGCTTCTCGGCGGCGGTCGGGATCTTCTTCGGCGTCTACCCGGCCCGCCGCGCCGCCCTCCTGGACCCCATCCAGGCCCTCCGCTACGAGTGACGCCGTCCGCCACCGGCCTGGCCCCCCCACGCCCATGTTCATTCTCGAACAAGCCGGAGTTTTCCCTTGGCATTACTCGCGCGGCTATGGTAGTTTTTAGCATTCCTCGATCAGGGGGGTGTCATCATGTCCGGACACAGCAAGTGGGCCAGCATCAAGCACAAGCAGGCCAAGGTGGACGCGCAGCGCGGCCGGGTCTTCACCAAGCTCATCCGTGAGATGACCGTGGCCGCCCGGGTGGGAGGCGGGGACGTGACCGGGAACCCCCGTCTGCGGGCCGCCGTCTTGGCCGCCAAGGCGGTGAACATGCCCGCCGACAACATCGAGCGCGCCATCAAGAAGGGCACGGGGGAGCTGGAAGGGGTCTCCTACGAGGAGATCACCTACGAGGGGTACGGGCCCGGCGGGGTGGCCGTCCTGGTCGAGGTAGTGACCGACAACAAGAACCGGACCGTGGGCGAGATCCGGAAGGTCTTTTCCCGGCACGCGGGCAACCTCGGCGAGTCCGGCTGCGTGGCCTTTCTCTTCGAGAAGAAGGGCTCCATCCAGGTCGACGCCTCCAAGGTGGATGAGGACAAGCTGATGGGCATCGCCCTGGATGCCGGGGCCGATGACATGCAGCGCGAGGAGAACCTCTTCGCCATCACCACGCTGCCGAGGGACTTCGAGAAGGTGCGGGACGCCCTGATCAAGAACGGCATCCACCCCCACTCCGCCGAGATCACCAAGCTGCCCAAGACCACCGTGAAGCTCGAGGGCAAGCAGGCCGAGCAGATGCTCCAACTGATGGAGGAACTGGAAGAGCACGACGACGTCCAGCACGTCTATGCGAACTTCGACATCCCCGAGGAGATCATGGCGGCCCTGACCGCCTAGAGCCCGCCGAGCGATGGCTGACGCCAGATTCCTGAAGGCATGCCCATCCGATCAGAGGCCCGCGTCAGGGCCCCGGACCCCGGCACGGAGCATCGGCGATCCCACATGCGAGTGTTAGGCATCGACCCGGGGACGGTGGCCACAGGCTACGGCGTCGTTGATGCAGAGGATCACACGCTGCGCGCTGTGACCTACGGAGCCATCACCAGCCACGCTGGTCTTTCATTCGCCCGGCGCCTTCTTCGCATCCATCAGGAACTGCAAACCCTCCTGGCGCGCACGCGGCCGGACTGTGCCGCCGTGGAGGCGGTGTTCTTTGCCCGGAACGTCCAGTCCGCCCTGCGCCTCGGGCAGGCGCGCGGGGTGGCCCTGCTGGCCTTGGCCCAGGGGGGGGTGGAGATCCACGAGTACTCGGCCCTGGAGGTCAAGCAGGCGGTGACCAGCTACGGTCGCGCGGAGAAGGGCCAGGTCCAGGAGATGGTTCGCCTGCTCCTGGGCCTCGACAAGGCGCCGCAGCCGGTGGACGCCGCGGACGCGCTGGCGGTCGCCATCTGTCACCATCACGCCGCCCGTCTGAAGGGACGGCTGCGGACCCGCTGACATGATCGCGCAGATCCGGGGGCGTCTGGCCAGCAAGGAACCCCACCGCGTGGTGGTGGACGTGAACGGCGTGGGGTATCAACTGTTCATCCCCCTCTCGACTTTCTACCAGTTGCCCGAAGTGCCGGCCGAGGTCTTCCTGCACACCCACACCCACGTCCGCGAGGACGCGATCCAGCTCTTCGGGTTCCACAGCCGGGACGAGCGGGCGCTCTTCGAGATCCTCCAGGGTGTCTCGGGGATCGGTCCGCGCCTGGCCACCAACATCCTCTCGGGGATCTCGGTGGACGAGCTGGTTCCCGCCCTGTCCGAGGGAAATGTCACGCGGCTGCGCGCCGTTCCGGGTGTAGGCAAGAAGCTGGCCGAGCGACTGGTGGTGGAGCTGCGCGAGAAGGTGGCGACTGTCCGCCTGAGCGGACCGGCGGTGACCGAGGCCCCGCCCCCGGCGCCGGACCGCATCCTGGATGACGTCGTCTCGGCCCTGGTGAACCTGGGCTGCAACCGGAAAGAGGCAGCCAAGGCCGCGGAAGCAGCGCGGAAGGCGCTCGGGCCCGCGGCCGAATTCGAGAAGCTGATCAAGGCCGCCCTCCGCGGCATGAGTGAGTAGACAAGATACGTTCGGCTGTACGGCTGTACGGGAGCTGCCGAACCGCCGGGACCCATTGCCGCCCGTCTTGCGGGCGGACTGCAATGGGTGCCCCGAACCGCCGTACGCTCATCGGTTCCGGCATGACCGACCGCCTCACCACACGCCAGCGGCTGGAGGAAGACCAGCAGGTCGAGCAGACGCTCCGCCCGACCCGGTGGGACGAGTACGTCGGCCAGGAGAAGATCAAGGATAACCTGCAGGTCTTCATCCAGGGGGCCCGAGCGCGGAACGAAGCCCTGGACCACGTCCTGTTCTACGGCCCTCCAGGCCTGGGCAAGACCACGCTGGCGTACATCATCGCCTCGGAGCTGGGCGTGAACATCCGCCCCACCTCCGGACCCGTGGTCGAGCGGCCCAAGGACCTGGCGGCCATCCTGTCCAATCTCCGGGAGCGGGATGTCCTGTTCGTGGACGAGATCCACCGCCTCAACCCCACCGTGGAGGAGACGCTCTACCCGGCCATGGAGGACTACAAGCTGGATCTCATCATCGGCCAGGGTCCCAGCGCGCAGACGTACAAGCTGACGCTGCCCCATTTCACCCTGGTGGGGGCCACGACTCGAGCCGGCCTGCTCACCTCGCCGCTGCGGGACCGCTTCGGCGTGGTCCTGCGTCTGGACTTCTACGGCGACCTGGACCTCGCGAAGATCGTGCGACGGTCGGCGAGCATCCTGAACGTGTCCATCACCGACGAGGGGGCGGCGGAGCTGGCCAAGCGCTCCCGGGGCACGCCTCGGGTGGCCAATCGACTGCTGCGGCGCGTCCGGGATTTCGCCCAGGTGCTGGGGGACGGCACGATCGACCGGCGCGTGGCCCAGGACGCCCTGACCCGCCTGGACGTGGACGAGCGGGGCTTCGACGAGATGGACCGCCGCATCCTCCAGACCATCATCGAAAAATTCTCGGGGGGGCCGGTCGGAATCGAGACCCTGGCGGTGGCCGTGGGCGAGGAACGGGGTACCATCGAGGACGTGTACGAGCCGTTCCTGATCCAGCTCGGCTTTCTGGCGCGGACGCCCCGAGGGCGAACAGCCACGCGGCTGGCGTACAGCCACTTCCAGATCCCGCCCCCGCCCGCTCCCCAGGGGGAGTTGTGGTCCGGCGGGCAATGATCCCGGGTTTCACTCACCCACGGATTTCGCAGACTTCGTCGTGAACTCAGTCGAACGATTGCGCAGATTCACCGAACGGAGCGAACCATGGCTCCCGGAATGGACTCGCTGGCAAAGACGCTGATCGTGTTGGGGGTGGTCTTGGCCCTCGTGGGTGTGGCGCTCCTTCTGGCCGGGAAGATCCCATTCCTCGGCCGGCTGCCCGGCGACATCGTCATCCGGCGTGAGCACTGGAGCTTCTACTTCCCCCTGACCACCAGCATCCTGATCAGCATCCTGCTCACCCTGCTCTTCTCGCTGTTCAGCCGCCGATGAGGCAGCCACTGGCCGACCGGCCAAGGCGGCCCTTCGCATTGGCGACGCTGACCCTGTGCCTGATGGCCCTGACGGGGCCGAGGCTCGCCGGTGCGCAGCCGGTCCGCGTCCTTCTCGCGGAGGGTCGAACCGCCTTCACGGTGGCGAGCGGCGGCGGCCTGACGATCACCGATGCCACGGGGCGGCACATCCTGGCCCAGCGCGCGGGCAGCGCATCATTCCGGTTGCAGCTCCAACGGAACAGCGTTCTGGTACGCGAGGCGAAGGTCGGAGGGCCGATCCTCCTTGTCTGGCCCGGCCGCACCCCCACGGTGGATCTGGAGGGTCAGTCCTTCCGCGGCCGGCTCGAGGTGCGCCCCCTCAACGGGGCCCTGGGGGTCGTGAACGTCGTGGAGATGGAAGATTACCTGCAGGGCGTCCTCAAGGACGAGATTCCCCCGGGCTGGCCCGCGGAAGCGGCGAAGGCGATGGCGATCGCGGCCCGGACATACGCCGTGTATCAGAGGCAGCAGAATCCCGAAGCCTTGTTCTATTTGCGGGCCACCACGGCCTCCCAGGTGTACGGAGGGGCGACCGGAGAGGACGCCCGCACCTCCTGGGCGGTTCAGGCGACCCGCGGTCAGATCCTGACCTTCGCCGGCCAGCCCATCTCGGCCTTCTATCACTCATGCTCGGGTGGGGCGACCGAGGACGCCCCGGACGTGTTCGGCCTGAACTTCGACGTCATCGTGGGGGTGAAGGACGACTTCAGCCTCAACTGCCCGTACGCCCTCTGGATGGAACGCCTGACGACCCAGCAGCTCCAGCACGCGCTCGTGCGGGCCGGTTACGCCATCGGCCAACCCCTTCGCCTGGAGGCCCTGATCCGCAGCCGAACGGGTCGGATCCTCCGCCTGGCCGTCCAGCACACGCAGGGCCAACTGGTCCTGGAAGGCAGACGGTTCCGGGAAGCCCTGGGGAACGAGCTGGTCCGGAGCACCAACTTCGAGGTGCAGAACGACGTCGGCGGCTTCACGTTCGTGGGGCGCGGGTCTGGCCACGGGGTCGGGCTGAGCCAGTGGGGGGCAAAGGAGATGGCCGATCTGGCCTACCAGTACCAGGACATCCTGAAGTTCTATTACCCGCTGGCCCAGATCCGATCCCTGCCCGGCCAGTGAACAGGGGCGTCCGGCAGTTCGGCGGACCCCGAGCGGTCGAACAGCCGGGACCCATTGCCGCCCGCGACGCGGGCGAATGGCAATGGCTGCCCCGAACAGTCGAGCGCCTTTCGGTGGCTGTGATGCGGTTGACCGATTTCGACTATGAGCTCCCGCCCGAGCTCATCGCGCACGAGCCTGCGGATCGGCGGGATGCCGCACGCCTTCTGGTCCTGGATCGGCCGACCGGCCGCATCCAGCACCAATGCTTCTCGGACCTGCCCGAATTCTTGCGTCCCGGCGACCTGCTGATCGTGAACGATACCAAGGTGATTCCTGCCAGGCTGTACGGAGTGTTCGAGGACGGGAAACGGGTCGAGATCCTGCTCGTGCGGCCGGCGGGTGACTCGTGCTGGGAGGCCCTGGTCAAGCCCGCCAAGCCTGCACGGGTGGGCCGACGGCTGATCCTGGCTTTCGGACACCTGGAGGTATCGGTGGAGGCACAGGGGATCCACGGGCGCCGGATCCTCCGCCTTCCCGTCGACGTGGACCTGCGGGCGATCCTGCGTTGCTACGGCGTCATGCCGCTGCCGCCGTACATCAAACGCAGCGTCCAGCAGCTAGCGCCTGGCGCCGAGAAGGACGCCGAGCGTCTGGGTGCCCGGAGCGCCGAGTTCGGCGCTGATTTCGAGCGGTACCAGACGGTGTACGCGCGGGAGGAGGGGGCCGTGGCCGCGCCCACGGCCGGACTGCACTTCACCCCGGAATTGCTGGAACGGATTCGTGGGCAGGGGGTCTTGGTGCATCCCGTCACGCTGCACGTCGGCCCAGGGACCTTTCAGCCCGTCAAGGTGGAGGAGGTGTCGCGCCACCGGATGGAGCCGGAGCACTACTCGATCCCGGCAGAGACCGCCCTCGCGGTTGAGGCGGCCAAGCAAGAAGGCCGCCGGGTGATCGCCGTGGGAACCACCAGCGTGCGCACCCTCGAACACGCGGCCGCGAAGAGCAATGTCGTCCAGGTGGAGGAGGCCGAGACGGACCTTTTCATCACGCCCGGCTTCCGCTTCCAGGTGGTGGATGCCCTGATCACCAACTTCCACCTGCCCCGGTCCACGCTCCTCATGCTCGTGGCCGCCTTCGCCGGACCGGAACTCATCCGGCGGGCCTACGCCGAGGCCATCGCCGAGGGCTACCGCTTCTACAGCTACGGCGACGCCATGCTGATCCTCTGAGGGATCCAGGCGCGCGCCGGATTCAGCCGGACCGCTATGAAATTCGAGCTGCTGGCCGCCGATCCGACCACGGGTGCGCGCCGCGGACGACTGACCACGCCCCACGGCACCGTGGAGACCCCCGTCTTCATGCCCTGCGGGACCCAGGCCACGGTCAAGACGCTGGACCCGCGCGACCTCGCCGCAGAGGGCTGCGAGCTGGTGTTGTGCAACACCTACCACCTGTATCTCCGCCCCGGTCACGAGGTCGTCCGGGACCTCGGCGGCCTGCACCGGTTCATGGGGTGGGACCGGGCGATCCTGACCGACAGCGGAGGCTACCAGGTCCTCAGCCTGGCCGCCTTGCGGAGCATCAGCGAGGACGGGGTGATGTTTCAGTCCCATCTGGATGGCTCCCGCCACTTCCTGGGCCCCGAAAAGGCCGTGGAGGTCCAGCTTGCGCTCGGCGCGGACATCCTCATGGCCCTGGACGAGT
The DNA here is from genome assembly GCA_035455275.1 of Methylomirabilis sp. (SeqCode). Taxonomy (GTDB): domain Bacteria; phylum Methylomirabilota; class Methylomirabilia; order Methylomirabilales; family 2-02-FULL-66-22; genus 2-02-FULL-66-22. The sequence goes on from DATIFO010000247.1 coordinate 20,542, forward strand.
GCCCGCCCCAGGATGCGGACTACGACTATCACTGCGCCTCCATGGAGCGCACCCTCCGCTGGGCGGAGCGTTGCCGCAGGGCCCACCCGGGGGAGGGGCCCGCCCTTTTCGGAATCGTGCAGGGGGGCACCCACCTGGACCTCCGGGCCCGCTCCGCCGAGGCGACGCAGCGGATCGGCTTCTCGGGGTACGCGGTCGGCGGCCTGGGAATCGGCGAGGGGCCGGCACGGATGTACGCGGTTGTCGAGCACGCCACCGCCCGGCTCACCGCGGACGCCCCCCGCTACCTCATGGGCGCGGGGACGCCCAGGGACCTCGTGGAGTGCATCGCCCGCGGCGTGGACATGTTCGATTGCGTCCTGCCCACCAGGAACGCCCGGAATGGGACGCTCTTCACCAGGAGCGGTCGCCTCAATATCAAGGGGGCCGCCTACGTCCGGGACGAGCGACCGGTGGACCCCGCGTGCGCCTGCTATACGTGCCGGCACTTCTCCCGGGCGTATCTGCGCCACTTGTATGTGGCCGACGAGATCCTCGGTCTTCGCTTGAACACCATACACAACCTGCATTACTATCTGGACCTGATGCGCCAGGCGCGGGAGGCGATCCAGGCCGGAACATTCGCCGCCTGGCGGGCAGAGACCCTGGCACGGATGCAGTCCGAGCCTACAACCCCGAACCAGAGAGAGGAGACCCAGACCCATGAGTGAACTCGCCTATGCCATGGGACCCGCCCCGGGTGGTGGAGCGTCCGGTGGAGGGTTCAGCATGCTCGTCCCGCTGCTCCTGATGTTCGCGGTCTTCTACTTCCTGCTCATCCGGCCGCAGCAGCGGAAGCAGCGGACGCACCAGGACATGCTGAAGAGCCTGAAGGTCGGCGATCGCGTCATCACCACGGGTGGGCTCGTCGGCACCATCGTGGACGGCGGCGAGCAGACCATCAAGCTGGAGATCGCCGACAGGGTCCGGGTGGAGGTCGGCCGGACCTACATCGCCGGGCGGATCGGGTCGAGGGACAGCAAGGAGGCGCAGACCGTCCCGGCGCCCGAGGGGCAGCCCGGGGGCTCCCGCACAGGGTCCAGCACCGGGAGCGAGGGCGGGCTTCTCAGCAGGCTCTTCAAGCGGTAACGCTCGAGGCCGTCGGACTCCTCCTGCCAAAAAAAGTGACGCCCGTTAGGGCCGTGGCCCGACGGGCGTCCACCCCCTCTCGGGGATGAGAGATCGCAGGCCATTGAGGCCCCGCGACCCGTGATTCCCGTATTCAGTTGTCGACCATGCGTCCGGTGGTGTCTCTATACCCGCCCTCCTTTCATCACCTGCGAGGACGGCCCGGCCGGGGATCGCAGTCCCCGGAGCGCCGCCTCCCGGCGCCCCACCCCCGACAGCCAGACCCACGTTCTTCGGGGGATCACCGACATTCTACTTCACTAATCGTCACACCGCCACCACTTCTTTAGGCAAATATTGCCTACCCCCGAAAAGCCCATCGCGGTCTCGCCGCCTCCTCTTGCAGCACGTGGTTGCGTGGATTCCTGCAATGGCTGGCCAGCGTCAGCAGTCAAAGGTCACGCTCCTGCTCTCCTCCACAGCATAGCGAGATCAATCCCGCGAGCCTTCAACTGCTCGAGCCTCTCCTCGTGCGACGAGCCCCTTTCGATCGGGGCAGGAGAGCAGCAAGACGGCCCTGCCGGACGTGTCGCCCATGGTGGTCAACTCCCGGCACCCGTGCATGTCGAGGGCGTCCGACGTCTGTGGCCTTTCTAGTGGTACACCACGCCCGAGTCGAGCACCAGCACCTGGCCGGTCGTGCTGTCGCTCCGGCAGAACTCCACGATCTGGTGCGCGACGTCGTCGCGCTCCACCGGCTTCTGCAGGGCCGCGTTCTTGGTCGTCCGCTCGATCAGGGCCGGGTCCAGTCTCGCCGTCATCCGGGTGCCCAGCATCGTGCCGGGTGCGACCGCGTTCACCGCCACGTCCGGCCCGAGGGCGACCGCCAGGCAGCGGGTCAGATGGATGAGGCCCGCCTTCGAGACGGCGTAGGCGATGCTGCTCCCCATCGGCGCCAGGCCGGCGATGGACGCCACGTTCACGATGCGGCCGCGCTTCTGGCTTTGCATGATCGGCGCCACCGCCTTGACGCACATGAAGGGCGAGGTGAGATTGGCGAGCAGAATGTGGTCCCAGATGTCCATCCTCAGGCCATCCAGGTCCTTGAACGGCACCAGTTGGTTGTAGGCGGCATTGTTGACGAGGATGTCGATCTGGCCGTACTCCTTCATCACGCGCCCGACCATCCCCCCGATCTGCGCCGGGTCGTTCACGTCGGCCTGGACGGCGATGCAGTGCGGCCCGAGGTCCGACCACTCCCGGGCAAGCGTCTCGGCCTGTTCCCTCGATTGCACGTACACCCCGGCCACCCGGGCGCCGTTCTCCGCCAAGGCCCGACAGATCCGCTGCCCGAGTCCTCCCGTGCAGCCGGTGACGATGGCGACCGAACCCTTGAGTTCCACGATGTCCCCCCGCTGTGTCGCGGTGTCCACTCCGCCGGCCTGGCGCCCTGCTCCAGGGCGATGACCGGAAACTCGCCGTCTGCACGTCTCGGGCGCAACTGAGATCCCGGGTTGCCGAGGCAGGTCCAGGCACCCTCGATGTGCCAGGGCAGCATCATGCAGGCAGGGGCGCGGTGTCAAGCCAAAATTGGCAGCGTGATGAGGAAGAGCTAGGCCAATCCCCTTCGACTGGTATTCGATACCTCTCTGGACTCTTCCTTGACAGCGTTTTCGGTCTCTTGATAACGTTCTGGCTGCTCGGAGTTGTCGCACGCAGGGGAATGCGGTCTCCCTCGGGGCCTCTTCCACTGAGAACCGAGTCCGGTCCCCCGGGGGGGCAAGAGCCACGCCTTCCTGTTACCCTCCGGGCGATTGATATCAGGGAAGCGTCGCCTTCCTAGAGACTGTCGCCTTCAGGCACTCAGATTGGAGGACTCCCATGACATCTCAGGCACCTGCGTGCGTTTTTCCGGCGAGCCGATTGGAGGCGTTCATAACCGGCGTCCTGACAGCCCTGGGGCTTCCGGAACTGGACGCGGCGGTCTGCGCGGCCCGCATGACGGAGTCGGACCTCCGCGGCGTGGACACCCACGGCATCTTCCGCCTCCCCCACTACTGCCAGAGGATCCGGGCCGGGGGAATCAACCTGCGCCCACGGGTTCATCCCGTCCGGGAGAATGCGGTGACCGCGCTGGTGGACGGGGACAACGGGATGGGCCACGTGGTGGTGACCTACGCCACCCAGTTGGCGATCCGGAAAGCCTCGGAGACCGGCCTGGCATGGGTCGGCACCTTCAACGGGAACCACGCCGGGGCGGCGGCCGTGTACACGACCATGGCGCTCGCGCACGACATGATCTGCATGTACATGACCGTGGCGAACGGCAATCACATGCCCGCATGGGGAGGGGTCGAGCTGATCCTCGGCACGAACCCGATCTCGGTGGCCATCCCGGCCGGAGACGAACCTCCCATCGCCCTGGACATTGCCACGACGGTGTCCTCCTACGGGAAGATAAAGCTCGCGGCCCAGAAGGGGGAACCGATTCCCGTCGGATGGATGATGGACCGGCAGGGCCAGCCCCTCACCGATCCCAGGCGCGCCGCCGAGGGGTTCCTGCTCCCCATCGGGGGGTACAAGGGGTACGGACTGAACGTCGTCATCGGCATGCTGGCCGGCCTGCTCAACGGCGCGGCCTTTGGCCGAAACGTCGTGGACTTCAGCAAGGACTTCGTGACCAGGAACAACAGCGGGCACATGATCCTGGCCATGCGGGTGGATAACTTCCAGCCCGCCGACACCTTCAAGAAAGAGGTGGATCGGGTGATCCGGGAGCTCCGGGAGTCGGAGCGCATGGCCGGCGTGGACCGCATCTGGCTGCCGGGAGAGATGGAGCACTACCGGATACGCGAGCGACTGGAACACGGGATCCCCGTTGCTCCGGCCGTTGTCGAAGAACTGAGAAAGGTTGCCGCCAGCGTGAATCTCTCGGACCGGTTGGAGTAGGATCTCCCCGGGATCAGGCAGGCTTTCCGGCGCTCGCCGTTGCCCGGCAACTGTCGGGGGGGCAGCGGCGGCCTCCTTCGCGGGGAACTCCAGGATTGCGTCCCACCGGGGAGGACCGATGCGTCGAGAAGACCTTGTGGTCGCCCCGCTCTGCTTCGCGACCTCGGCCGTGGTCATGGTCGAGTCGGTCCCCCGCTACCCGGACAACCCGTAAGATGTTCCTGCAAGGTGACGGGATCGACGGTATACTGATCGAGGATCGCCCACCCTCGCTTTTGTCAGGTGAGAGGATCGAGAAGTTTTCCTGAGAACGAAGCGTGCGGGGCTGGAATGAGGCCTCGTCCCGAGCAGGAGACAAGGGAGGCGCGATGAGCCCGAAGCTGTGGGGATACATGGGGAGAATCCTCCGGGTCGACTTGACCAGAGGGGCGCTCTGGGACGAACCGCTCCCGCCCGAGCTGGCCGAGAAGTACCTCGGCGGCACAGGGTTCGGCGTGGAATACCTGTACCGCGAGGTGCCACCCGGCGTGGGGTGGGACGACCCGCAGAACCGGATCATCATGGCTTCCGGGCCGGTGGGAGGGACATCCCTCGCCGGCTCGGGGACCTTCTCCCTGGTCACCAAAGGGCCGATGACCAACCTCGGGGTCTCCACGCAGGCCAATGGCTTCTGGGGGGCGTTCATCAAGTCTGCCGGGTACGACGCGGTGATCATCCAGGGTCGGTCCCCCCGGTGGGTCTATCTCCACATCGCGGACGGCGCGGTCGAGTTACGGGATGCCTCTCTGCTCCTGGGAAAGGACACGTGGGACCTGGAGGAGGCGATCCAACAGGATCTCGGGTCGAGCCGGCGGGTGAGCGTGTTCGGGATCGGGCCCGCGGGCGAAAACGGTGTCCGCTTCGCGACCGTCGTCGGGGACCGGGGCCACCTCTGCTCGAAGAACGGCTGTGGATGTGTCATGGGGGCGAAACGGCTCAAGGCTGTCGCGGTCACCCAGGGCCACCAAGCCGTTCCCGTGCACAACCAGAAGCTGCTGCGGGAGAAGGGGAAAGTTCTCCTGGAGGACGCCAAGACCGCCAAGGGCGGGCAGCTGGTGAAGTGGGGAAGCGGGGGCGTGTTTTCCCTCCATGCCAAGGCGGGTAGTCTTCCGGTCCGCAATTACACCACCAACGTCTTTCCCGAGCATGAGCAGATGAACGCCGAATATATTCGCTCCCACTTCGAACATCGGACCAAATCGTGCTGGGCGTGCGGCGTGCACACGAAATTCATGAAGGTCACGGAAGGACCCTACACCGGTTATGAAGGCGAGGAGCCGGAGTACGAAGGCATGGCGGCCTGGGGACCCGAGACCGGCAACACGGACCCCGGGGCCATGGTGATGCTGGCCAACCTCACGGACCGACTGGGCATGGATACCAATGAGGCGAGCTGGGTCGTTGGCTGGGTCATGGAATGCTACGAGAAAGGCCTGCTCACCCGGGGCGATCTGGATGGGCTCGACCTCACATGGGGGAACGTCGAGGCGACAAAGGCCTTGCTGGAGAAGATCAGCAGGCGGGAGGGCGTTGGCAACCTCCTCGCGGAGGGCGTGAAACGGGCGTCGGAGCAGGTGGGGGGGGAAGCGGCCACGATGGGCGTCTACGTCCTCAAGGGGGCGACGCCCAGGGGGCACGATCACCGTGCCGTCTGGACCGAACTGCTGGACACGTGCGTCTCGGCGACCGGGACCATTCAGGCCAGCGCGCGCCTCACCTCCCCCACGTATTTCGGTCAGCCGCCGGTCACCAATCCCTTTTCCCCCTGGGAGGTCGCCGGGGTCAACGCAAGGCTGGAGGGGTGGTTCGTTTTCCTCGACAGCCTGCCGATCTGCCGCTTCGTCGCGCTCAACCCTCAGATGACCCTGGAATGTGTGAACGCGATCACCGACAGGGACCTCCAGGTGGCCGACGCCCAAACGATCGGACGCCGCATCGTGAACCAGCTCCGCGTCTTCAACTTCCGGCATGGCCTGGATCCTGCGCTCGAGGCCCCTTCCCCTCGCTATGGCTCGACGCCCAGCGATGGGCCGGCGCAGGGGAAGGATTTCACCGCGTATTTTCCCTGGATGAAGAGTCTCTACTTCCAGTTGATGGGTTGGGATCCGGCAACGGGCCGGCCGCTGCCCCACACCCTGAAGTCCCTCGGCCTGGAGAAGCTCATCCCCGACCTGGACGTGTGAGGGCGGGATCGCGCCGGACGCTCGAGCCGATGACACGGTAGTCGGGTCAGGGGGACCGTATGCCGACCGTTAAGTTGAAGCTGAGCGGCTGGCTGCGCCACAGTCTGGACGCCGCGCTGGCGGAGCCGGATGGCATCTCGATCTCGGTCCGCGAAGGCGAATCCATCCCTGGCATGGCTCGACAGATCGCAGATCAGAACGAGGGGTTCCGGAAGCTCCTCTTCGACGAGAATCACCAGGAGTTCGGGGCGAATGTCCTCGTGATCCTCAATGGATCGTTCGTCAATCCCCATGATCGGGCCGAGGCACTGCTCCGGGAAGGCGACGAGGTGATGTTGCTGCCGGTGATGGACGGAGGCTGAGCGCGTGTCAGGGGGGCCCGGAAACTTCTCCAGTCCCTGATCCCAACGACTTGAGATGCTCCCGGCCGGCGGGAGGCAGGGGGGCAGCCAGAGGAGGAAGTGCATGGCTCGAATGAACGGCGGCCAGATCATCGTGGACTATCTGATCCAGCAGAAGGTTCCCTACCTGTTCGGTCTGTGCGGGCACGGGAACATCAGCTTGATCGACGCCTTCTACGAGCGGGCGGATGAGATCAAGGCCCTGTCGGTCCATCACGAGACGGTCTCGGGCTTCATGGCGGACGTCTACTACCGGGTATCCGGCCAGCCCGTGGCCACGTTCACCTCCTGCGGGCCGGGCTCGGCCAACATGCCCATCTGCCTGGCGAACTCCTTCCTGGACTCGGTGCCCTTCCTGGCGGTGACGGGGAACATCCCCACCAGCCAGTTCAACCGGGGTGCCTTCCAGGAGACCTACCGGTTCTATCAGGCGGACTATCCTTCCACCGTGCGCGCCTACTGCAAGCGCGTGTTTCAGCCCACCCGGGCGGACATGGTCCCGCTGGCGGTGCGGCAGGCGTGGAAGACCATGGTGACCGGCCGGCCCGGGCCGGTGGTCCTGGACGTTCCCTTCGATATCTTCAAGGAGGAGACGGAACTGGAGGTGCCGCGGGCGGCGGAGTGGGACGCGAACATCACCTGCCGCTGCGGGGCCGACCCCGAGGGGGTGCGGCGGGCGGTGGACCTGCTACTGGGCGCGGAGCGGCCGGTGATCCTGGTGGGTCAGGGCGTGAAGTACGGCCAGGCGACCGGGGAGCTGCTCGCCCTCGCCGAGCGGCTGCAGATCCCCGTGGCCTGCTCCTCGAGCGGGATGGGGGCCATCGACTCGAGCCATCCCCTGGCGCTCGGCCTCATCGCGCGCAACGGCACCTACCAGGCGAACCACGCGGCCCGGCAGGCGGATGTCCTGCTCGCCCTCGGGGTGCGCTTCGATGACCGGACCTCCAGTAGCTGGATTCCCGGCTACTCCTTCAATATCCCGCCCACGCAGCTCATCCACGTGGACATCGATCCCGACGAGATCGCCCGGAACTACCCGGTGGCCCTGGGGCTCATGGCGGACGTGCGCACCTTCCTGCGTCAGGTCCTGGCCGAGCTGGATGCGCGAAAACTCGCCCGAGAGGTCCCGGCGCACCGGCAGGCGTGGCGCAAGGCGATCGACGGGTACCGCGCCGAGTGGGAGAAGTTCATCGCGCCCGGCTTCCGCGCGGACACCTCCCCCATCCACCCGCAGCGGGCGGCGCACGAGATCGACAAGGCGCTCCCCGAGAACGCGATCCTGGTGAGCGACATCGGCATTCACCACAACTGGCTCATCCAGTTCTGCCATCCCAAGCGGCCCGACTCCCTCATCGGCTCGATGGGTTTCGGACCCATGGGCTTCGGAGTGGCCGGCGTGCTGGGGGCCAAGCTGGCCGCTCCCGACCGGCCGTGCGTCTCGGTCTGCGGCGACGGCGCCTTCTTCATGCACGCCAGCGTCCTGGGCACCGCCGTCGAGTACAACCTCCCGGTCGTCTGGGTGGTGTGGAACAACTACGCCTTCGCCTCCATCCGGGGCCTGCAGCGGGGCTACCTCGACCGGCGGGAGCTGGTCACCGACTTCCGGCATCCCGAGACGGGCGAGCCGTACAATCCCGACTTCGCGGCCATGGCCCGCTCGGCGGGGGTCGCGGGGGTGAGGGTGGACAAGGCTGCGGACCTCGCCGAAGCGGTGGAGCAGGCAATCAAGTCGGGGAAGCCTTCCCTCATCGACGCCAACATCGGAGCCGACATGAACCCCGCAGGGGCGGGCGTGTGGGAGCTGCCCGGCCTGGGCCACAAGCAACCCTCCCTGGGCGGACGGCACCTGATGGAGTAGGGGGGCGCGTGGCAAAGAGCGGGAGCGAGGGGAGGCGTCAGTGAGTGCAAGGCCCCTCAGGAGTGAGTACCAACGTAACCCGGTAGAATCGAGGGAGGAGGGTCGGATGAAAACGTGACTACGGCTTTTCCCGGGCATTGCAGTGTTGGTCCTGGCCCTGAGCGCGGGTTACGCGACTGCCGGGACCAAGACTGTTACCATGAGATTCGGCCATATCGCTCCCGAGAACCATCCGGGGAACCAGTCGGCGAAGATGTTTGCCGAAAACTTCGAAAGGCGCACAAACGGCGCGATCAAGATCCTCGTCTTCCCGAACAACCAGCTCGGATCGCCTCGGGAAATCCTCGAGCAGCAAATTCTCGGCGTCATCGACATGAGCATGCCGACTCATGGCACGCTCGACAAGTATTCCAAGAAGTTCGCCGTGGTGATGCTGCCGTTCCTGTTCAGGGATTTGCAGCATGGAACAGCACTTCCCACCCACCTCGGCGAAGAAGCGCTGGTGAAGGTACCCAGCGGCATAGGGGATGCACCCGTAGCGCGTGCCCTTCGGGCTGGTCCTGCCGTACAGAGCGCTCAGCGCCAGGACGCCGCCGGCCAGGGCGCCGCACATGCACCCGGTGGGAGTCGGCTCCCCTCCCACATAGATCCTGCCCCCTCCGCCGTGGAATCCCGAGGCCAGCTTGGGGGCCGGGGGGTACACCTTCAGGCCCAGGACCTCCACGACTGCGGCGAAGACAGATTCGCTGCAGTGGTATCCCGCCTTGCGATGCGTGTTGGCCAGCCGGCTGGCCCTGCGGGCCAGCTGCGTCACGGTGCGAATCTGGGCCTTGGTGAGATGATCGAGGTTCGGTTTCACTTGAGACTCTCCTCCGAGGACTATGCCGAGCCGTTACTCGCGCAGAGACGCAGAGGAAGCCCGCGGTCTAATTGGGGAAGGGATGAAGTGGAGCGTTCGACACAACCGGGCCGCCCCGACCCGGCGGCACCCGATATGTTGCCGTCCCCCCAGTATCCTCTGCGGACTCTGCGTCTCTGCGCGAGGATTGTCCGGCTTCTGCCTTTCCCTATTTCTCGGCGCGCACAGTGTCCATCAGCGTGCGTGTCGAACCCAGCTGCTCCAGCCGGGAGACGATGCCAATGGCCTCCTCGACCCGGGATTCGGAAAGCCGCGTCCTGGCATACGTCCGGAACTTGCCCTCGATCTCCCCGCGACTGAGGGGATTCTCCGGCGAGCCGCGCGGGTGGTCGCAGCGGACCGTGAGTGTGGCACCGTCGGCGGTCTCCGCCGCGACGATGGCCTGCGAGGCCGTCAGGCTGGGCTCGCACTGCACCTCCACCCTCTCGGCTGCGAACCGCACCAGCGCCGGGTCGGCGTAGCGCGCGGGCTCGAACTGGCCCAGGGAGAGGGCGCGGTCGTGCAGGATGGCGGCCGCCACGTAGTGTGTCGACAGGAGCGCCTCGAACTTCCCCTTGTAGCGCGAGAATCCGCCGTGCATGTCGAACGCCATCTTGCCCAGCGAGACGCGCAGCTTCTTCGTGCGCTCCGGGATGAGGCCGTGCTGCTCGACCAAGTCGAAGACGGCCGTGATCATCCCCTGGATCGTGGAGGCGGAGGGCCACAGCCGCAGCGCGATCTGTTCCAGCTCCCAGCGCTCGCCGAGGCCGTCGGTCACGGCCTGCGGGCGGCCGCCGTTCGAGTAGGCGTTGTATAGGCCGCCGTCCGGCGCGGTGAGAAATTGCCGGGTGGCCACGAAGCGCTGCTGGGCCAGGAGGGCCGCCATGAGCCCCGAGAGCGCGCCGCGGCACTGGTGGAACTTGACGGTGGGCGTGCCCCAGGCAGCGAAGGTGCCGGCGGCCTGGCTGCCGGCCAGGCCGAAGGCCCGCGCCATGGTCTCGGCGTCGAAGCGGAGCAGCCGACCGACCGCCGCCGCGGCGCCGAACGGCCCGATGACGCCTGGGCCATGGAAGCCCCGCCCCCGAAAGGCCTGGTAGTCGAGCCCGATTCCGACCCGAGTCGTGGTCTCGCAGCCCACGGCCAGCGCGAGCAGCAACTCCCGGCCGGACAGCCTGTCCCGCTCCGCGATGGCCAGGGCGGGCGGCATGACCTCCGGGGTCACGTGGGTCACCGTGGGACGGTGGACGTCGCACATGGTCACGGCCGTGACCAGGTAACCGTTCAGCAGCGTGGCGCCCGCCAGCGAGAGCCGGTCGCCGCCGATCACGCTGCTCTCCTGCGACTGGGCCAGCGCGGAGGCGAAGGCGGCCACCTGGTGCGTCTCCTCGCCCTGGTGCCCGGCCAGCGCGCACGCCAGGCTGTCGAGCAGCAGCGTCTTGGTGCGCTCCCTGACGCGCTCCGGAATGTCCTCGTACTTCACGGTAGCAGCAAAGCTGGCCAAGCCTTCCGTCACCTGCATTCCCATGGATCCCTCCTGCCGCATTCCACACCCTCCTTCTTGAGCATGGCAAAGAATACTCGTGTTCTCACCGCCCGTCCTATGCCTTGGTCCCGGTCCGGACCACCTGCGCCTTCTTCTGCGTTGAGAAATAGATCAGGCTGCACACAGAAAGCGCCAGGAGGGATGCCGAGATCGGGCGGGTGTAGAGGATGCTTATGTCTC
>DATIFO010000248.1:0-13582 GCA_035455275.1 Methylomirabilis sp. (SeqCode)
GTTCTGCTGCTGGGCCTGCTCCCCCTGCTCCCGGGCCTGGGTGAGCTTGGCGCGGAGGAACTCGAACTCCTTGGGCGTCTGCTCCAGGCGGCGGCGCAGGTGGAACAGCTCCTCCTCCAGGGCCTTCACCTGGGCCTGGAGATTCTCGATGTCCAGCTCGTACTGGTCGATCTTCCGTTGGTACCCTGCTTCCGTCTTTGGAAGCTGCCCCGAGAGCTTGCGCATCGTCTTCCGGAGAGAATTGAGCTTGGTCTCAGGATCACTCATGATGCCCCCATCCCCCGTGATCGCGGCCCGTGCTTCCAGCGCGTCCGCCGAGCAACACGGCATGAGTCGTGTGTATCAGACGCGATCACGTACTCAAAATTCATGTTAAACGACTTCAGGGGGCTGTCAAGTTTTTTTCTTCCCGCTCCGAGGGAATGGCACAGGGCCGAAGTCGTCCGGTGGACCGCACATTCCGCTCCAAGGAGAGGGCGACCGGCCTCTACGTCGTCCCCAAACGCGAATGGCTGGGAAGCCCCAGCCATTTGAGACACGCGAGCCAGCTCCACCGAGCCAAGGCCGTCCCCCCGTCCAGGGGGGATCAGTGGCTGCACGTCCCTCACCCGCTGCTGCTGCAACTCCCGCAGCCACCCCCTCGCGAGCCGACGAATCCGTGCTCGCCCTTGAAGGCGAAGGTGGAGAACTGCCGGGTCACCTTCGCGCTCTCGCAGCGTGGGCAGTATACCCGACTCCGACTGGAAGGCACGCGCTTTTCGAAGGCGTGCTCGCACTCTTCGCAGATGAATTCGTAAATCGGCATCGCTTCGCTCCGGACTCTGCCTGTCCGCTCCCAGGCCGACCCAGGTGTCACTCACCCCCGCGCTGGACATAGCTCTTCACGAACTCTTCGGCGTTCTCCTCCAGCACGTCGTCGATCTCGTCCACCAGCTTGTCCATCTCCTCCTTCAGCTTCTTGCCCTTCTCCGTCACCTTGCTGCTCGGCTGCCCACCCTCTCCCGAGGGAGGCCCCTCCGTCTTCTTCTGCTTTCGCTCCTGCTCCGCCATCAGCGTCCTCCCTTTCCTCGGGGCACTCCCGATCACCGTCCGGCGACCCAGATCATGTGCGGCAGCTCCGGGAGCAGGAGCTTCCCGACTCCCAGACGGACCGCCGCCTCCGAGCCCGGCAGGCAACAGATGAGTTTCCCCCGGCTCACGCCGCACAGGGCCCGGCTCAGCATGGCGGCGCTGCCGATCTCGCCGTAGCCCAGCCAACGGAACAACTCGCCGAAGCCCGGCAGGATTTTTTCCAGGAGTGGAGTCACGACCTCGATCGTGAGATCCCGCCGGCCGACCCCGGTGCCGCCGGTCGCCACCAGACAGCGCGCCGGACCCTGCAGGAACCGGCGCACCGCCGCCCGGATGGCACGCACCTCGTTCCGGACGAGTTCGTGGTCCGTCAACTGGTGCCCGGCCTCGCTGAAGAGCTGCCGGATGAGGCGCCCCGATTCGTCCGTGTCCTCGGTCCGGCTGTCGCTCACCGTGAGGACCGCATACGTCACCGGACCGACAGCCGCCGCGCTGGCCCGATGATCCGGCGCCCCCATGGTCAGCCGCTCCTCCAGAGGCAGGAGTGACGCATTCGCCGCGGCGCTCCCTCCACCTGAACCCGCGGCGGCGTGGTGGGGTTCCCGCCGCCAGGATCGGCTCCCCAGGCAGGCGTCGCCTGCCCGCAGGTCACCGCCCATCCAATCGGGGAGGCATGGGCCGCGTCACTCGCTGCACACGGCATCCCGCATCCTACGACAGCTCCTGCTGAATACGGAGAACCGTGGAGTAATCGACCCCCGTCTGGGCCGAAAGACGCAGCAGGTCCCGTTCCGTGATCTTGCTTCCCCGTTTCATGATAGCTTGAAGCTCCCGACGAATGATCTCCAGCGCCTCATCGCCCTTCACATGCATACGCCGCTCCTTGCCGGACGCTCATGGACCCACCCGAATCACAGGACCAGAATGCGCCTCCTCGGCGATCCGCCCGGTCAGGGCGCCTGCGATCCGACGGAAGGCGTCCGCCACCGGCGAGTCGGGATGGGTGACCGGAATCGGCTCGCCGCTGTCCCCGGTCTGGCAGATGACCGGGTCCAGTGGAATCTCACCCAGCAGCGGAAGACCCGGGTGACCGCCGGCGCCGCGGGCACCACCCCGCTTGAAGACGGCCGAGGGCGCCCCGCAGTGGGGGCACACGAAGCCGCTCATGTTCTCGATGAGGCCCAGGATGGGCACCTTGAGCTGGTGGAACATGGCGACGGCCTTGCTGGCGATGGACCAGGCCACGTCCTGCGGCGTCATGACCACCACGGCGCCCGTGAGGGGGATGGACTGCGCCAGGGTGAGCTGGGCGTCGCCCGTCCCCGGTGGCAAGTCGATCAGGAGATAGTCCAGCCGTCCCCACTCCACGTCACGAAGGAATTGCTGAATCGCCCCCGAGACCATGGGGCCACGCCAGACCGTGGGCGCACCCTCGGGCATGAGGAAGCCCAGGGACATCATCCGCACCCCGTGGGCGACGATGGGCAGGATCCGCTGCCCGTTGCTCTCCGGCATCCTCCTCACGCCGGTCATCATGGGGATGCTGGGTCCGTAGATGTCGGCGTCCAGGAGGCCGGTGGTGGCGCCCGTCTGGGCGAGCGCAACCGCGAGGTTCACGGCCACGGTGGACTTGCCGACCCCGCCTTTCCCCGACGCGATGGCAATGCTGTGTGCGACCCCATCAACCGCTGCCGGCCCGCCCATCCCGCCAGGGCGGACGGAATCTCCCGTCATGCTCGCTCCGTTCCCGCACAGCCTGGAATGCCGCCGTGCTCCAATCACCGCCGCACTCTCAGGAGTGCTCGCTCCGCCTCTCGAAGCGCTGCGGGGTGCGAGACCCACAGCATGGGTCTAGATACCAGGGCAATGCCAGGGTGTCAAGCGCCAACGCAGGAGTCGACCGGCGCATGGCGCGGGTTCGGAAGTCGCGAGCCAGGGCGGGCGTGCCGTCGGCGAGAGCCAGCATACGTGGTAGCGCCGCCCGGTCACCGGCCGTGGACCGGTGCTGGCCGGAGTCGCCCGTTCAAGGCCGGTGGGCATGGATGAGCTGGAGGAACTCCTCGCGTGTCTCCCGGCAGTCGCGAAACGCCCCCAGCATGCAGGAGGTGATGGCCTTGCTGTTCTGCTTCTCCACGCCGCGCATCATCATGCAGAAGTGGTACGCCTCGATGACCACGGCCACGCCGGCCGGCGTGAGCGCCTGCTGCAGGGCCTCGGCGATCTGGGTGGTGAGCCGCTCCTGAACCTGCAGGCGGCGGGCGAACATCTCCACGAGCCTGGCCAGCTTGCTGAGACCCACGATCTTCCCCGCAGGCAGGTAGGCGACGTGGGCCTTGCCGAAGAAGGGCAAGAGGTGATGCTCGCACAGGGAGTACACCTCGATGTCCTTCACCACCACCATCTCGTCGTAGGATTCGCTGAAGATGGCCTCGTTCAGGACCCCGGTGACCGTCTTGTCGTACCCCGACGTGAGGTACCGGAGCGCCTTCGTCACGCGCTCGGGGGTCTTGGCCAACCCCTCGCGGTACGGGTCCTCACCGATCTCTTTCAGCAGGTCCTTGATCAGATCCTCGATCATGCTGGTCTCGCCTCCTCTCCCGGTCCGCGGGACGGCGCGAGGTCGCTGCGGTCCAGTTGGAAGAAGTTGTTGGGTGTCTCCTCCACGCGCAGGCGGTGCAGGTGGCCCGCGGGCAAATTGGCGTCGAGGAGGCGCCAGATCAGACCGGCCAGCACCTCCGTGGTGCTGGTGGGCCCGTCCACTGGGGTGATCTCCCGATCCAGGTTGGCCCGATCGAAGCGGTCCAGGACGGCCGCCCGCACCGCCGCCCCCAGCGTCGGCCCACCGACGATCCAGCCGGTGTCGGGCGAGATGGGCCCGCGGATCGTCACCTCCAGGTGGTAGGTATGGCCATGGCCACCGGGGTTGTTGCATCGGCCATAGATGCGCGCATTCTCGGCCGGGCTCAACCGGGGATTGTCCAGCCGGTGGGCGGCGGAGAACCGGAAGGCGCGGGTGACCTCCACGATGGGGAGCCCGATCTCAGCCCTGCGCATCCCGCTCTCCCGCATACTCCACGAAGCAGGACTCGTCTTCATGCAGGCGGATCCGGTCCAAGCGGCAGCCCTCCAGCCGGCTCTCCAGCAATTCCCAGATGACCACCGCCAGATTCTCTGGAGTCGGGATCTTTTCCTTGAAGTAAGGGACGTCCCGGTTGAGGTGCTTGTGATCGAAGCGGTCCACCACGGTCTCGACGATCAGGTCCTTGAGCGCCTTGAGGTCCATGACCATCCCGGTCTCTGGGGATGGCTCCCCCTGGATGGTGACCTCCAGGATGTAATTGTGTCCGTGACCGTTCGGGTTGGCCTCCTTGCCGAACACCCTCCGATTCTTCTCCTCGGTCCACCGAGGGTTGAAGTACCGGTGGGCGGCGCAGAATTCCACCCGCTTGGTGAGTCGGATCATCCACCGCCTCCTGTGCTTGCCATTCCCACCGCGGGGCTTTCTCCGGCCGGGGATGCGGCCCGATCCGGACGTCCTTCCAGGGCGGCCCGGACCGTGACCAGGAATGTTTTCGCCACCTGATCGGCGGCATACCGCTCCACCCTGCGCCGGCCGGCCGCCCCCATGGCGCGACGTAGCGGCTCATCGGAGAGGAGCCTTGCCAGGGCCCCGGCCAGCGCGACGGAATCCCCGGGATCCACCAGCAGGCCGGTCTCCCCGTCCGCCACCGTTTCGGGGACGGCGGCCCGGCGGCCGGCCACGATGGGCTTGCCGCAGGCCATGGCCTCCAGAAAGACGATCCCGAACCCCTCCTGTCGACTCGGGAGGCAGAAGAGCGTCGCCCGCCGGTACCGGTCCTGGAGCTCGCGACGCGAAATGGTTCCGAGGAATTCGACCCGGTCCGTGAGGCCCAACCCCTCCCGAAGGCGCTCCCAGGCGATGCGGCACGGCCCCTCCCCGACGATCCACGCCCGGTACGGGATGCCGGCATCCCGCAGGTGCGCGTAGGCCTCGAGCAGCACGCCCAGATTCTTTCGCGGATACATGTGGGCCACGGTCAGGATCGCCGGTGCGACCGTGGTCGGCTCGACCGATTCTGCCTCGTCCGTCTTCCAGGCCCGGAGGTCGATCGACTCGGGAACGATCCGTACCTTGCTTGGCGAAATTCCGTATGCCTCGGCGATGCGGTCCCGAGCGTACAGGCTCGTGGTCACCACGATGTCGGCGCGGCGCACGGCCAGCCGTTCACAGGCGGCTTGAATCTCCAGCATCGCCCGGACCAACCCGCGCTCGTTCCGCAGTTCGTCGGCGATCACACCCTTGATGCTGGCAACGTAGGGAGCCACCTTGGTCCGACCGTAGTGGAACCCATCCAGATCAAAGCCGACAACCCAATCATACGATCCGCGTCGGAGGCGTGGGGTCACCAGAAGATTGAAGAGGAGGCGCTTGGCCGTGAAGCTGGGCGACCAGAATGTGGGTGCGTGAACCTTGACCCGAATCCCTCGATCACCCAGAGACCGGGCGAGCTGGTGAATCCCGACGAAGGTACCGCTCCCCCCAGCCACGCTCAGGGGAGTGGAGGTCACGAAGGCCAGTCGCTGTGGGGTATCGGGAAGAAGGCCCTTCCCCCGACTGGCTCTGAGAAAGGCCGTGCCGGACACTTGTCGCTTCCGTTTCAGGCTGAGAGGTCAACCGCTTCTCCGGGACGCCGGAACTCCACGTTCCGTCGCAGCCGCGCGCGTTTGCAGGCGCCTCCGAAGACTCGCCCACGCTAATCCGCCATCCCAGGGGTGTCAAGCAAAAAGCCCCCCGGGGCAACGGCAGATCGTGGCCAAGAGCCTGCTGGAATTTGACCGCGCCCGTCCTGCTTCTCGCGCCACCGCCGTGAAGCAGATTGCGCAATGAAGCGGGCTGCACGGTCCGAACCCTCCCTGTACTCCGATGCCATTCCCAAGCCGGACCGGCTATCCCACATGCGGTATCGCGTGTGCGCGCTGGGACTGTTCAGGTCGACAGGGAAAATATTCCCTGGAGGGTCAGTCGACACCTCGACGCCGCCGCCTGACACGAGATCTTGTGATTTCAGATAGATAGGCTGGATTCGAGACCAAGTAGACTGGAGCGATTCCCCTTGGTACGTGTTCTGCATGGACATTACATGCGAGAGAGCGTCAACCCGTGATAGAAGGGACACGGTGAAGAAGCAGACCGCATGGAAATCCAGAAACTCTTGGATGGGGCGATGAACTCCTCCGGGGCCAAATCGCTGGTCGCCGGGACAGTCCGGGTCAATCTGAGTGCCGATCAGACTCGGTTGATTGGAAACTGTCCAACGTGCGGCACACGTCTCAGCGTCGAGCTGCGGCGGGACGGATCCTTCGGGAGCCTGGTGGCCTGCATGCGATGCAAGGCAATCTACCGGGTGGAATCCAAGGACGTCCTGACCGACCTGCCAGACCGTCCCTGTGGCTTCGCCGTGTCCTATGCGATCGAGGGGAGATGGGAGACGACCTCCATCATGGAGTATCTCTTCGACAACGTCGGAACCGTGACCTCCATCCAAGGCGGGTTTGTGTGCCATCCGGACGACGAGCACGCAGACTTCCCCACGATCACAGTGGACGAGGAGACGCGAACGGTTCGCTTCGGCCTGTTCGGAGAGTATGCGGAGCGCGAGGCAGGGGCGATCATAGCCCAGGTGGTCTCCGAGTTCGCCACCAAGTTCGACTTGGACATGCGTCCTGCGCGCTTTGAACGGTGGGAATTCCAGGATGCCGCCAGGGGATTCATCCTGGTGGAAGAGCGCCCCCTCGGAACGCTCCTCCGGGAGCGGAGTCGGAGGCAGGCCCGCGCATAGGCATCACCACAGAGCCGGGGGCCACGCACCTCCAGCCGGGACGGGGTGCTCGCGTCGTGCCTCGGTACCCCATTCCAGTCTCAGGCACCGATCATCCCCGGGATCCGTGGTCATCGGCCACGGTCCGGTTGCCATCCCGCGTCCCGGACGGAGAGGCTTCGCAAAGGGTTGGCCCCACCACCTCGACGAACTGCTTCAGGATCCGGGCCGTGAGCCCCCAGATCGTCCGGCCCTCGTGCTCGTAGAAATACACGGGGTACCGGAGTCCGTCCCGCTCCCACATCTCTTCGCGAAACGGTGCCCCGCAAAGCAACTCGCGGATCGGCAAGTGTATCAGGGATTCGATCTCGAAAGCATCCAGGCGGAAGGGGTACGGGTGGGGAACCATCCCCACGAACGGCCGCACGACATGGCGGGTGCTTGCCGTCAGGGTGTCATCCAGGGCGCCGACGACCTGGACGTCCTGCGGACGAAGTCCGATCTCCTCCTCCGCCTCACGCAGGGCTGTCGCGCAGAGATCTCCATCCGCCTCTTCAAAGCCCCCGCCGGGGAAGCTGATCTGTCCCTTGTGGGTCGGAACTGACTCGGTCCGTTTCGTCAGGACGAGGTGCGGCCCGGCCTCCGTCTCGTACAGGGGCAGGAGAACGGCCGCTCGCCGAAAGCCGTCAGGGGCGGCCTGCAGGGCGATCCGTCCACCCAGGACACTTGCGACCCGATCCTTCAGGCCGACAGGCTCGCTTCCCACCCGACCCTCCCCGCGTGCGCTCGGCGCTCGGCGCCCATCCCCACTTGCGGCCGGCTCGGAAACCGCGTCAAAAACACAAGGGGCCTCGGTGTCGGCCGAAGCCCCTGTGCCGGTTCCTCTTGGAGCGGGTAGCGGGGATCGAACCCGCATCCCAGGCTTGGGAAGCCTGTGCCCTACCATTGGACGATACCCGCAGCTTGTGCCTGTTCCTACCAGATTGCCCGCCGGCTGTCAACAGAAACAGCCACGCCGTGAGACGTGCAGCCGAGATCGGCGTTCAGGGGTGGACCGTCAATCCGTTTCTCGATTCGCCGCACGTCTCCCGAAAATCCATCTGCGCCCGTCTTGTCCTGCCCCTCCTACCTCCGGACATAGTCGCAGAGTCTTCCCAGCACGCAATCACTGCACTGCGGCCTCCGTGCCTTGCACACCTGGCGCCCGTGTTCCACGAGATGCAGGTGCAATGCGTAGCGATCGCCGGGTGGTATGCGAGGTTCCAGGAACTCCTGAGCCTTCTCCGGCGTGGGCTGCCCGTTGAGCAGTCCCAGCCTCCGGGAGACCCGGAAGACGTGGGTGTCCACGGGAAAGGCCGCTCTCCCCAAGCCGAAGAGCAGGACGCAGGCGACGGTCTTGCTGCCGATCCCCTTGAACCGTCCCAGGTACGCCAGGACCTCCTCGTCCGAGACATCACGGAGAAAGCTGAGATCGAAGTGTCCCTGGTCTCTCCAGATCTCATCCAGCAGCGCCTTGATGCGGACCGCCTTCAGGGTGGCCAGCCCCCCGGTCCGAAGGGCGCCGATCAGCTCCCGCAGGGAAGCGCGGTGGGCGTCTTCCCAGGAGGGAAAACGACGGCGCAGACTCGCGTAGGCCCGCTGGCTGTTCAGATCGCTGGTATTCTGAGAGAGGAGAGTGTAGATCAGGGAATCGAGTGGGTTGTCTCGCCGGCGTTGCTGGCGCCTCGGGCCGTAGGCCTGGCGGAGCAACGCCGCGATCCGTGTGACCTTCATTGCAGGGCGCATGCTGGCCTCGGCAGGGGATCAAGGCGCTACGCTATCCAACGGCCCCGCGAATGTCAACGCGAAAATCGCAGGCATATCGATCCGCGCATAGCGACCCCTCCGACCTGTCCGCTCCTTTACTTCGGAAGTTGGTGCGTGTATAGTTCCAGCCAGACACCCCCCTTGGGAGAGGAGCCATACGATGCCCAGGCGATCGGCCCTGGCGGTGGGCCTGATCCTCGTCCTCGGCTGGACCCCCCCACTGGTCGCCGCCGAGACACGCATGATTCTGGCTCTGGGGAACACGGGATTTCTGAGCCCCGGTGCCATCCAGGCGAGCAGCGGGGCGGAGGTCACATCCGAGCCGGACAAGCTCAAGCTCCAAGACTTCGTCGTGATCGTGCTGGCCAACATCGCCTACACGGCACTGCCGGGGTCTGTCCAGCAGGGCCTGGTGGAGTACGTGAACAACGGTGGCGCGCTCTTGCTGACCGGCGGGCCGCAGGCCTTCGGCAGCGGAGGGTATGCAGCCGTGGGCCCCATCGTCCCGTTCCAGATCCGATCGGACAGCGACTGGCGGACGACGCCCTTCCGCCCGCCGATCCCCCTGCAACCCGGACACCCCATCCTGGCCGGGGTGGAATTCATCACGGTGGGAGCCGTGAACGACATGAATCCCCGTCCGGACGCAACGGAGATCCTGCGGGCGGCCGGGGGCGGATCGGCCGGACGCGTGTCGTACCCCTATCCCTTGATCGCCGAGATCGGCGTGGGCGCCGGCCGCGTTCTCGGCATCGCCTTTGACCTGAACGAGTTCTCCGGCATGCGGGATCGGGACCAATTCGTCCAGAACACCATCAGCTACCTCCTCAGTGTCTCCCGAACGGGCCAGACGCGCTGAGCCGGGGGCGGGGGGATCGGAGAGCGAGCACCATGCAGATCACGAAGGACATGACCATCGAAGAGGTCGTCCAACGGTTTCCCGAGACCATCCGGGTCTTCAGCCAGTACGGCGTGGGCTGCCTCGGCTGTTCGGCCGCCCAGTACGACAACCTGGAGCAGGGTGCGGTCGTTCACGGCGTGGATGTGGATCAACTGGTGCGCGAGCTGAACGCCTGCCTCACGGCCCGCGCCTAGCGCAGGGCGGGGCCCGATCGGAAGCCGTCATGTTCGACACGCTCCGGAGCGATATCCGCGCGGTCTTCGAGCGCGATCCGGCGGCCCGCAGTCTCCCCGAAGTCCTGCTCTGCTACCCGGGGCTGCACGCCCTGTGGCTCCACCGTCTGGCCCACTGGTGCTGGGGCCATCGCCTGAAGCTCCTGGGCCGCTGTCTGTCTCACCTCTCCCGCTTCCTGACGGGGATCGAGATCCACCCGGGGGCGCATCTGGGTCCCGGCCTCTTCATCGACCATGGAATGGGCGTGGTCATCGGCGAGACCGCGGAGACCGGAGCCAACGTGACGATCTATCAGGGCGTGACCCTGGGCGGAACCAGCCTGGAGAAGGTCAAGCGCCACCCCACCATCGGCAACAACGTGGTGATCGGATCGGGGGCCAAGATCCTGGGGCCCTTCACCGTGGGAGACAACAGCCGGATTGGCTCCGGCTCCGTCGTCGTGAAAGAGGTGCCACCCAACTGCGTGGTCGTGGGCGTTCCCGGGCAGGTGACGCACCGGGACGGAAAGCGGGTGAATCGCGCCGCCGACTTGAACATGACCGATCTGCCCGATCCAGTGGCGAAGGCGCTGGCGTGCATGACGGACCGCCTCCGGGATCTGGAGCGACAGATCGAGGAGCTGAAGCGACGCCTGCCCCCCGCGCCATGGCCCGACCAGGAGGCGCCGGTGAGCATCCACACGGCGCCCCTCGCCCCGTCGGACGACCCGCACGGCTAGCGCGAAGAAAGGCGGCGATCTCAGACGGGGATCGTTTCGGTGGGATGCAGCGGGCTGATCACGAGCCCGCTCAGGACCTTGGGAAAGAAGAAGGTGGACTTCTGAGGCATGCGTTCTTCCCCCATGGCGATGGCCTGCACCTGCTCCACTCGCGGAGGGTTCAGGAACAGGGCCAGGTGGGCTTCACCCGAGGCCACGGCGAGAAGGGCCGCAGCCTCGTCGCGGGTGTACTGGATGCTGTCGTCCGTCAGGCTCGTGGCTCGGATGCCCAGGATCTGCTCGATCACCAGGTGATGCAAGATGGCCACGTCGAGGCGGGCGTACTCCTGCGAGTGACCGGCTGCCACCAGGCCCCCGACGACCGTGGCATCCGTGAGTTCCAGCACCCACACGTCTGCGCCCCCCGCATAGACGGCGAAGGCCGCGGCGCCGCTGCGTCGATGCAGGTCGGCCAAGGCGATGCGGAGCGACATCACAGGGTTCCCCCGGTCGAGCGGAAACGTCTCGATCCGGAAGTGGCGACCCAGCGCCCCGCAGAGCGCCGCGCCCGCCAGCGCGGGGGGCTGCCGGATCAGCCGATGGGTCGGGAGGATCACCAGGCCCGGATCCGCGGCGTGGACCAGGTTCATGAGCACGAAATTGTACGATCGGCGACGCTGCACCTCGGGCGGCGCGGGATCGGCCGCCCGGCACTCGTCCCGGAAGTTGAGGGCCGTCTCGTAGCGGTGGTGTCCATCCGCGATGATGATAGGCCGGTCCCGGAGGACGCCTGCCAGGGCCGCCATGTCCGCCGGATCGCGGAGGAACCACAGGCGATGGCGGATGCCGTCCTCGTCCACGAGCTCAACCGACGGCTCCTCCTCCATGCGCCGGTCGAGGATGGCGGCGACCGGGCCGCCCGGTCCCGGATGGAAGCCGAGGATGGCCTCCAGGTTCGCCGGGCAGGCCCGCATGAGCTGGAGCCGATCCTCCTTGTGCCGGGAGAAGGTCCGTTCGTGCGGAAAGACGACCTTGGCGTCGTACTCGTGGAGACGCACCATCGCCATGAAACCGCGGCGCCGGATGCGATGCTCCTCCCCGACCGAGAACTGCTGCTCGTAGAGGTAGATGGACGGCTCGGGATCGCGCCGCAGGATCTGGCTGGCCTGCCATTCGGCAAACGTTCGCGCGGACCGGGCGTAGCGGTCCTGGCCCGGCGACGCAGGGTCGCTGTGCCTGGCCAGGATCAACCGGACCACATTGTGGGGATGGCGCGCGTGATAGCGTTCCTGTGCCTCCGGAGAGATCACGTCGTACGGGGGAGCCACCACGAGCTTCGGGTCGGGCACGAACTGCGGATTGTATCGGAGGGCCCGGAAGGGAACGATCTCGGCCATGCGCTCGCCCTGGGAAAACAAAAGAGGTCACGCGCTGGGCGCAACCTCGAAGCGTGACGCGCGGCGACCGGCCGGCGGGGCCCCGGCGGCCGTCCCCGACGCGAAAGCGAAGCTACTTGGGCTGCCCTGGAGTGTCAAGCGAAAAGGCCGGGGAGGGCTCGGACTCTGCCTCCTGCTGTTCCTGGGGAGCGCCTGTGCCGGACAGTCCCCGCGTCCCGAGACGGCACCCGGCGCCCGCGCCCTCATCCAAGAGCTCGCCGGCCTCCGGATCTCGGTGGAGGCCGAGGCGTGGAACGGCCGACCGAAGAGTCTCCCGGACCACGTCCTTCCGTTCCTGGTGCGGATCACGAACGGCGCCGCACGCCCGGTGACCCTGTCGCGCACGGATTTTTTCCTCCTGGATGAGGCCAACCGCCAGTACCTTCCCTTGCCGCCGATCGAGGTCGTCAGCCTGCTCGGGGGTCGCGCCCCCTCCGGTGTGGCAGTCTCCCCTTCCATTGGCATCTCGGGGTCCACGGCCGGTGACACCATCTTCGGCGGCGGATTGGGGATCCTCTTCGGCGGATACGGAACCGATACACGCGACGTCATCCCGGGGGCCCTGGCCGAAGGGCCCGTTCAGCCCGGCGCGGAGGCCAGGGGCTTCCTCTATTTTCCTCCTCCCGCATCGGGCCCCACGGCGCTCCGTCTCGTGGTGATCATCCGGGATCTTCCGGGTGAGCCCCGCCTCGATTTCGAGTTCCCACGGACGCCTGGCTAGCCGTGCCAGGCGTCTCTGCCGTCCGGTCCCCGCACACCCTGCATCCCAAGGGAGGCGTCCATGCGGATCACCGAGGTTCGAAGCCTGCTCGTCCGGATCCCACTGCAACGTCCGATCCGCATCGCCACACGGGAGGTCCACGGACGGGAGTTCGTCCTCGTGCACGTGACGGCGGAGGACGGCAGCCGCGGGGTCGGCTACACCTATGCCGGCACGGTGGGCGGCAGCATGGTCCGGGCCGCGGTGGAGGACATCCTGAAACCCCTCCTGCTCCGCGGCGACGCCGACCTGATCGAGCAACACTGGGCCGCCATGTTCCAGCAGGGGTTGCTGGTGGGCCGGCGCGGGGCCCTGCTTCGCGCGATCTCGGCCGTGGACATCGCGTTGTGGGACCTGGCAGCCAAGCGTGCCGGCAAACCGCTGTACCGACTGCTCGGCGGATCGCAGGATGAGGTGCCGGCCTACGCCTCGGGCGGGTATTACATGGAGGGCAAGGGGACGGCCGGCCTGGCGCAGGAAATGGAGCGGTATCTTCGCGCCGGCTTTGGCGCCGTGAAGATCAAGGTGGGCGGCCTCCCCATCCAGGAGGACGCGGCCCGGGTGAAAGCGGCGCGAGAGGCCATCGGACCCGGCGTCCGGCTGGCCCTGGACGCCAACAACGCCTACGCGAGCGTGGCCGAGGCCGTCCGGGCCGCGCGGGCGTTCGAGCCGTACGACATCTGGTGGTTCGAAGAGCCGCTGCCCCCGGACAGCATCCCGGGACACGCCGAGGTGGCGGCCGCCGTGAGCATTCCCGTGGCCACCGGCGAGATCCACGCCAGCCGGTGGGACTTCCGCGATATCATCACGGCCAAGGCTGCGCAGGTCCTCCAGCCG
>DATIFO010000249.1:0-7506 GCA_035455275.1 Methylomirabilis sp. (SeqCode)
ACGCCCGGCCTGAGTCCCTCGATTCCCCACTTGACCATGAGATAGGAGATCACGTACACCGAGATGGCGGCAATATCGCAGACAGATCGAAAATGGGTTGCTTGCCCGGGTGGATAGTGCGCCCGGATGGGCAGGGACCGGATCTCTCTCCCCGAGTCCCCGGCCTTCATCAGGATCTCCGTCTCCGTCACGTATCTCCCCGTGAGCAGCGCCATGGATCCGATGGCCGAGAGGGGGTACAGGCGGAATCCGCACTGCGTGTCCTCGATGAACTGGTTGGCGGCCAGGGAGATGAAGAATCTGGCCACGAGCATGGCATTGCGCCGGTGCTGGGGGATGCCGTCCGGGTCCCCCATGCGCGAGCCGGTGATGATGGCCTCGGGGTGTTCCCGGTGGGCCCGCAGGAACGATGGGATATCTGCTGCGTCGTGCTGCCCGTCGGCGTCCACGGCGATGACCGCGGAGAAACCGCGTCGGCGGGCCTCGGCGAGCAGCATGCGGAGGGCGGTGCCCTTGCCCCGGTTCTTCCCGAGGACGATCACGTCGGCGCCGGCCGCTCTCGCCGCGTCCGCGGTCCCATCCGTGGACCCATCGTCCGCGACGATCACGGTCCCGAGGTGGCGGAGGACCCCGCCGACGACTCCCGCGATCGTCTCGCGCGCGTTATAGGCAGGGATGATCCCGCAGAACGATCCTTCCGCGTTCACGCTGTGGCCCCGAGAATCCGCGCGGCGACCCGCATCCCGGAGTAGGCCGAGGCCAGGACGCCCCCTCCGGCTTCCCCCCAGTGTCCTGCCAGGTGGAGGTTGCCGATTCCGTGGCGAACCCTCGAGAGGCGGGGGCTCTGATCCCAGCCGTAGGCGGCGCCTCCCCGGTTCCGCGTAAATCGCTCCAGCGTGGACGGCGTGGCCGCCTCGCAGTACGTCACCCGCCCCATCAACCCCGGGAAAACCCGCTCCGCCTTCCCGAGCACCTGCTCCAGGCAGGCATCCTTCTCCCGCTCCCAATCGCGCGCGTAGCCGTGAGGGATGAGTTCATGGACGAGGAACACGTCATGGCCAGGGGGGGCCAGGCTGGGGTCCTCGAGCGTCGGGATGGTGATGCCGAGGGCATCGGCATTCGAGAACGGGACGTAGCGGTCCAGCAATTCGGCGAGGTCGAAGTCCTCGAAGGAACCGATGCTGGATGCGGCGCCGGGGGAGACATCCCGGCGGACCCCCGCGTACGCGATGAAGAACGACGGCGAGAGGGCGCGGCCGCAGGTCTCGGCAAGGATCGCCGTCCCCAGATCTCCCCCGACCAGCCGACCGAAGGTCTCGGTGAGGTCCGCGTTGGACACCACCTGGTCCGCAACACACTCCGCGCCGTCCTCGGTGAGCACCCGGGCGCACCGGCCGCCCTCCAGCAGGATCTTTTTCGCGGGCCGTCCAACACATACCTCGCCGCCCATCCGCTGGATCCCCTCAATCAGGAGAGCGGGAAGGCGCTGATGCCCGCCCATCGGCCGGAAGGCGCCGGAGCGGAAGTAGCTCATCACCAGCGAGACCATGCGGGTAGCAGACACGCGCGCCGGAGACGAGCCGAGGAACGGGCACCGGTCGGACAGGATCGCCGCCAATCGCCCGTCCTGAATATCCGCGTGCAGAAGATCCGCATAGGTCAGTTCACGATACCGCATCCAGGAGGCGGGAAGAGCGTCGGCGCCCTCCTTCCCCTCCTTGACCGCCTCCAGCATCGCCTCGACATCGGAGTAGATCTCCCCTGCCCGCCGGAAGAAGGCCGCGATGCCGCGTCGCTCGGACGGGAAGAGCCGCGAGAGCCGTTCGATGTAGGCCGGCAGGCTTGCGTCCACCTGGACGGTCAGGCCCGGGAACCGGCTGACGCGGATCGGATCCAGGCGGATCGGGGTGAGCCCACCATCCACGCCCAAGCATCGGAGGAGCCAGGTCAGCAGCCCCTCCGGATCGAGGCCGGCGACGCAGTCCACGGCCGAATCGAAGGTAAATCCCCCTCGCTGAAACGATGCCAGGTAGCCGCCGGGGGCCGGCGCCTGCTCCAGCACCAGGACCTTCCTGCCCTGTGCCGCCAGCATGCCGGCACAGGCGAGACCCCCGATGCCGCTGCCGATGACGACGACGTCCCATTTCACGGCTCGCCGTCCGCAATTCTCGAAGGTCTCAAGAGCGCCGGCAGGAGCAGGAGCGTGGTGGCGAGGCAAAACAGGGCGCCAAGAGAGAGGACGACCCCGACGGAGGCGAGGCCGCGATAGTGGGTGGTGATCAGGCTCCCGCAGCTCGCGATGGTCGTGACGGCGCAGAGCACGATATTTCCTCCGGTGGCGCGTACGGCCTCCGAGCCTTCCCCCGAGCCTCTCTCGACGTGGGCCTGCATCAGGTAGATTCCATAATCGACGCCGAACCCGAAGATGAGAGCAATCCCCGCGACATTGAAGAAATTGAACCGCATCCCGAGGAACCCCATGGTGCCCACCGTCAGGATGGTTCCGGCGGTCACCGGGAGCATGACCAGCCAGACACGGGTCCAACGCCTGAAATGGGCCCAGACGATGAGCAGGTTGGCAAGGAAGGAGAGCACCACGGCTGCCCCCGCCTCCCAGAGGATTGCCGTCCGAATCTCATCCAGGAATACGGGGGGCCCGACAAGGCGGAAATCCGCCCCCAGACGGCGGACATCCTCCGCAAGGGCCGACAGGGTCGCCCGGTCCCAGCGCGCCTCCGGGGGCGTCAGGTGCGCCGCAATGGCCCTCCGGCCGGGATTGTAGTAGTAACTCACCCTCGGATTCTCCGCCTGAGAAAGCGCCGCGAGCCCGACGACCTCGCTGGAAGCCAGGGCCCGGGCAATCCCGGCCGCGTAGGCGTCAAGGGAGGCATCCGCCACCATCCCCTGGCGGCCCATCTCTTCGCGAATCAGGCTGGCCAAGTCGGGGCCGCTGAATCGCCCCGCGAGTCCCTCGGCGGAAAGGTGCGTCAGGGCCTCCCGCTGCAGGTACGGGGGAGGGAGGAGCATCCCCGGAGAGGAGAAGCTGCCCACCCTGCCGGCCGCTCGCCACCGCTTCCCCTCTTTCTCCAGGGCGTCGAAGTCCAGCGCAAGCCGGTCCTCCCCGGCGGCTCGGGCGACGACGAAGAGAGGTTCCCCCCGCCGTCCGAACACCCGCTCGATCCTCCCTTCCACGGACTGCACCGCGCTGTCCCTGAGCCCCAGGGATTCCAGGCTCGCGTCGAACCGGACTCGCGCAGCGCCGGCGAACCCGAGGGCGAGGAGCGCGGAGAAGACGAGGGTGAGCGCGCTCCCCCTTCGGTCGACAAGTCGCGCTGTCCAGCTCGCTCCAAGGTCTGCCGTCCGGCCGGCCAGGAGACGCATCGGACAGCGCTTGGCGAGCCAGGAGAGGAGCGATGGCATGAGGACAAGGGTGGCAATCAGGCAGAAAAGGATCCCGAAGCCCGCCACGACGCCCAACTCGTGCAGCCCGCGGAAGCTGGTGATGACGATGGAAAAGAACGACAGGGCGGTCGTGAGGGCCCCGCTCACGATCGCCTTGCCCGTTCCCGTGAGGGTTTTCTCCAGGGCTCGCAGGGGGCTTCCTTCCAGCCTGTACCACCCCTCGAACCGCCGGTATACATGAATCATGTAATCCACGAACAGACCGATGAGCATCGCCGCGGCGATGCTGGTGATAATGTTGAGCCTCCCGTAGAGGAGGTAGGCCAGCAAGAGGGTCCATGCCAGTGAGGTGAACATCGTGATCACGAATATTCCGAACACGAGGAGGGAGGGGCGGAAAGCGAGATACAGAATGAGCAGCACCAGGACCAACGAGGCGCCGAAGGAGATGACCATGTCTCGCCAGATGACGGAAACCGCTTCGGCGGCGCGAGCGAATCCTCCCGCCAGACCGATCCGTATCTCCCGGGAAGTCCCCTCCTGCGCGATCGCCCTGTCCGCCATCCCGCTCACCTCCCCGTGCAAGGCGCGGACGAATGACAGGTCCCGGGCCGAGCCGCGTGGACGCACCATGAGGAAAGCCAAACGCTGCGATCGATCCAGGTAAAACCCGGTGGACACATCAAGCCCCTTTGCGGGGAGACGCTTGACCAGACTGTCCTGCACGAGTTCCCGAAGATTCAACGGATCCCTCCTGATCATCTCGCCCTCGAAGGGTGAGGCCAGGGGGAAGAGGAGGGTGTCTCTGTCCTTCCGGATCTGGCGCCGGATTCCCTCCGGCGACAGACGCCCGGCAAGCCGCGCGATCCCGCCGGCGTCGAGATAGACAGGGAAGTGCTCCGCCATGAACCGGGAGTCCGAGCCGAGCAAGTTGAAGTCCACCGATGCCACGAAGGGGGAGGCGGACAATTGCTCGCCGAGCGTCTGCACGGTCGCAATCAAGGAGTCCACGGACCGGTCCTCGGATTCCACGACGAGGACCAGCCCGTCCATGATCCCGAAGTCTTGCAGGAAGTCCGTGAAGGCAACGATGGCTGGACTCTTTTCCGGCAGGACGTCCAGGATGTCCGTTGTGACCGGAATCCGCAGGACGACGATGGCAGCCAAAGCGGCCATGCCGAGGCAGGCGATGGAGATGCGGCGCGGGTTGGCGTCGATCGCTCCGGCCAACCGGCGGAGGCACGAATCCAGCATTATTCCAACGACTTCCTGGCAATGGTGATCTTGCTCACCCCTGGCAGCAGCACTACTCCGCAAGTCAGGGCATGGATGCCCGCGGCCAGCGAGCCGAAAAACTGGGAGGCGATCCGTGCCCCCGGACTGGACGGGACGGTCGGCTTTCCTGGAAAAGTCCGGACATCCACGAATCCCGTCCGCCGGAGCATCTCCCGGAGAACGGCTGGCGAGAAATCGTACAGGTGAAACGGCGGGTCGTACAGTCCCCCACCTAGACCGAGCGGGGCGAGGAGGCGAACGATGGGGGTCGTGTGGGGCACCCGGATCAGTATCGTCCCCCCGGGCGCAAGCAGGCTCCAGACTTTCCTCAAGGCCCCCATGGGGTCGGGAAGGTGCTCCAGGACGTAGAACAGCGTGACCGCGTCGTAGGCTGCGGCTTCAGCCTTCAGCCCCTCGAGCGTTCCCAGTCGCACCGGACGGCCCTTGCTTGCCGCGGCAGACACGACCGCCGGGGACGGGTCCAAACCCTCCGCGTCCCACCCCCGCTCCCGCATGAGGTCCACGAAGCCGCCAAATCCGCAGCCCACGTCCAGGAGACGCCCCGGGCCGGCGCCATCCTGCAGCGACCGGAGCAGCTCCGCGGCCTCGCGGAAGACGTGGCGCATCAGGCGGTCCCACGACCGCTCGTCCTCCCCTTCTCGGGAGTGGTAATCGGCGTAGAGAGAAACGAGACCCTCGGACGCGGGCCGCGGATTGACATACACGAGGCCGCAGATGCGGCACCGGACGACGCGGAACCCGTTCTGACGCGCAATCGGCTCCGCGCTGTCGGAAGCACACAGATTGCAGAGGACTGACTGCGTTGCAGGCACTGCGTGCAATTCTCTGCGTCCTCTACGGTGTCACCGTCCCCGTCATGTCCAAATACTCTGGGCCGCAATGTCGGCGACGAATTCCGCACACTCCTATGCCGTTCGCGGTGAGCGCGTCGAACCGCGAATGGCATCTCGGAGCCAACAGATCGCCCTTCGACACGCTCGGGGCGAAGGGCAGGAAGCACGTCGCCGTTTGTGCGGCGGGCGGAACGAAGTCACCTACCACTCCCCCTATCGGCCGTCATTTGGCGACAGCTTGGGCCAGTTGTACTTCGTCTTGAATTCCGACTCGTAGGTGGAAAGTAGGGCTTGTATCTCCTCTCGGTGCGCGTCTTGCCAGATCCGGAGGTTCGTTTCATCGGGCTCCAATTTCTGGAGCTCCTTCTCAAATTGGAGAACGGCATCCCAGTACTCCGACCCTTTCGTGACCGCTTCGAACGCAACCCTGGGGCGCCACCACCCAGGGTATATCCGCGTAATGACGTAGTACACCTTTCCGGGGGCGAGGTCGGCTTCCAGGAAGACCTTGTTTTCTGAGATTGAGACGAAAAGATGATGACCTGGATCCGCCAGGTAGTCGAACTGGGACTTGGCCACGCTATTGCCGATGACCTTCGACCCGTCCAGCAAGTTGAAGTTTACTGCGAACCCCATCCCGGAGGGTCGCATGAACCGCACGAGAGCCTTGTCTTGTGTCGGAACGACCTGGGACACCGACGGCTTCATGTAATTGGAAGATCCAGCACAGGAAGATAAGAATAGAAGGGGAAGGGAAATGCGCAGGGAGTACACGATCGCTCTTGCCAGTCTCGGACACGTCACCATGTTGGTCAAATCGCACCTCCATTCATACCCGATCCTCCCCGCCACGACTGCTAACCGCTAGTACGATTTCTGCCTCTGCCACGGGCGCGCCGCCTACGAAAGTCTTCACCTCGAAACGATGAAGGGTCCCCAAACCGGTGAGGCGCACCGCCTCGATGCGGACCTGATCCCCGGGGACGACGGGCCGGCGGAACCGCGCCTCCTTGACCTGAGCCAGAACGGCAGAGGAGCCTTCCGGCAAGAGCAATCCCGAGGTCTGGGCCATCGCCTCCAGGAGGAGCACACCGGGCATCACGGGATTCCCGGGGAAGTGACCCTGCATGCAGTAATCGTTGGTCGTCACGTTCTTCAGCGTGATGGCCCTCTCCCCTGGAATGAGTTCCACGATCCGGTCAACGAACCGGAACGGAAACCCATGCGGGAGGCGCGAGAGGGGATCGCCCTTCGACTCCAAGCGCTCAGCCCTTTCCCTGCATCTGGATGAACTCTGCAATCGTCTTGATCGAGGCAAGCACCTTGACGGCCGTGGGACGATCCCCGATCACGACCCCGAACTCCTTTTCCAGGCCGAGCACGAGCTCCAGCGCGTCGATGGAATCGAGCCCCAGACCTGTCGGGCCGAAGAGTGGAGCCTCGTCGCTGACCTCCTCAGCCGCCTTTCCCAGCTTGAGCCGCGTGGAAAGCAATCCCCGCACTCGTTGCACGATCTCATTCATGGCCGGAAATCCTCGTGTGAACGCGCTGCCCCGGCCCCCGCGTGACGCGGGAAGCGGGACCGGCATGTGTGCAGTTGGATGGGGAGACCCCGTGCTTCCCTCGCAGTCCAGTGCAGAGAGGCTCCCCCATCGACTCAGATCCCCCCGGTGACCTGGATAACCTGTCCCGTCACATACGATGCCTCGTCCGAGGCGAGAAACTTGACGACCTCGGCAACCTCCTCCGGGGTCGCCATTCGACCCATCGGGATGCTGGAAAGCAGCCGCTCCCGCTGGGCCGCCGGAAGCTGTGCCGTCAACTCAGTGTCAACAAGACCAGGCGCCACGGCATTCACGCGGATGCCGAATCGCGCCACTTCCAGGGCGAGGGCCTTCGTGAAGGCATTGACGCCCCCCTTGGCAGCCGCATAGTTCGTTTGGCCCGGCAACCCCGTGATCCCGCTCAGCGAGGA
>DATIFO010000250.1:0-30841 GCA_035455275.1 Methylomirabilis sp. (SeqCode)
GTTGTTGACCCGGGTCATCTCCCGGATCACAGACTCGGTGAAGCCCTGGACCCGCTTCGAGATCATTGAACGGCGGAGGCGTGCCGGGGGCGGCTAGCGCCCGCCGGCGATGGCCGGGACGATGGAGACCTCGTCGCCGGACTTCAGGGGGGTCGCCGGCCCTTGCAGGAAGCGGATGTCCTCTTCGTTCACGTACACGTTGATGAAGCGGCGGATGTTCCCGTCGTCCTCGCAGAGCCGCCCTCTGAGGCCGGTGTATTCCTGGTCCAGTCGGTCGATCAATTCCTTGATGCTGCCGGCCTCGGTCTGCAGCTCGCCCTGCCCTTTCGTGATCGCGCGAAGCGGTGTGGGAATTCGCACCAGCACACTCATGGTCGTCATACCCCCTTCGGTTGGAGACGCGGAGACACCGACGAGCCCTGGTGGCCGGCGCCCACCGCCGACGTCTGGGCCAGGGCATCGTCGAAGGACTTGAGGCTCGGCTTGATGTGGAGGGGGACTCGCAACGCGGCGGCCACGGCCTCTTGCGTCTTCAACCCGTTGCCGGTCACCGAGATGACCGTGACCTCGTCGCGTCCGATGACCCCCTGGTGCGCCAGCTTCTTGGTTGCCGCGACGGTGACTCCCCCCGCGGTCTCGGCGAAGATCCCCTCCGTGGTCGCCAGGAGCCGCATGGCGTCCACGATCTCTTCGTCGGTCGTGTGCTCGCCCGACCCGCCGCTGTCCTTGACCACCTTGAAGGCGTAATAGCCGTCGGCCGGGTTCCCGATGGCCAGGGACTTGGCGATGGTTCTGGGCTGCTTCACGGGGCGGATGATCTCGCTCCCCGCCTTCACCGCGGTCACGATGGGGCCGCATCCCGACGCCTGCGCCACGTGCATCCGCGTGGCCACGCCCGGGATGAAGCCGAGCTTGTGGAACTCGTGCAGGCCCTTCCAGATCTTCGTGATGAGGGAGCCCCCGGCCGCCGGCACGACGATGTGGTCGGGCGCCCGCCAGCCGAGCTGCTCGGCGATCTCGTACCCGAAGGTCTTGGACCCCTCGCCATAGTAGGGACGGATGTTGATGTTGACGAAGGCCCAGCCGTACTTGTCCGCCACCTCGCTGCAGAGCCGGTTCACCTCGTCGTAGGTGCCGTCCACCGCCACCACGTTCGGCCCGTAGACCGAGGTGCCCAGGACCTTCCCCTGCTCCAGGTCGGACGGGATGAAGACGTAGCTGGTGAGTCCCCCTTCCGCCGCGTGCGCCGCCACCGAGTTCGCCAGGTTGCCCGTGGAGGCGCAGGCCACCACGGGGAAGCCGAACGCCCGCGCCGTGTTGACGGCCACGGCCACGACCCGATCCTTGAACGAGAGCGTCGGATGATTGACCGTGTCGTTCTTCACGTAGAGCTGATCGAGGCCCAGGGCCTTCCCCAGGTTCCTGGCCCGGACCAGGGGCGTGAACCCGCAGTAGCGCCCGACCGTCACCTCGCCGTCCACGGGCAGGAGGGCGCGATAGCGCCAGATGCTGGGCGGGCCGGCCTCGATCGACTGCCGGGTCAGGTCCTCCGCGATGGCCGCGTAGTCATAGTCCACCTCCAGCGGGCCGAAGCAGAACTCGCAGACATGCAGTGGTTTCGCCGGGTACGGCCGCGCGCACTCGCGGCACTTCAAACCCTTCACGTAGCCCATCTCGCCGTTGCCTCCTGGCCTTCTGGCGCCCCTCCGAGCTCCCCCCACCCATCTCTCGCAGGCGGTGACCCGCCCTCCACGCGATCAACTGCTGCCCAGCGGCTTCACCTTCACCCCCAGCCCGGTGAGGTACTCGACGCCCCGCTTCAGGTCGGCCTCGGTCCCGGTCAGATCCAGCGTGGCCTCTCCGGCCTTCTCCGTCACCCGGGCCTTCCGGATGTTGGGGACGAGATTGTGCCGCGTGGCGACGGTGTAGATCAGCGGTTCCCGCACCAGGTCCGGGGGCACGATCAGCATGACGCGCAAGGTGGCCATGACGCCTCCCAGGACAGAAAAAGCCCCCTCTCATGCTTGAGAAGGGGCTCACGGATGAACGTCAGCCGCCTTCTCATCTCTCCCTCACATCCCGCAGGACGCGGGACCGAGGGCAGGAGTTGGCACCCCGCGCCCTCGCGTCGGGGTTGCCGTGGCTTCCCAGGGCCAGTCCCTCAGCCACTCTGGATGAGTCAGCGTTGCGGCGGATTTAAACAGAGGCCGTCGGCGGTGTCAAGCGAAAAGCTGGCCGCCCGTCGAATCCGCGGGCGCCCGGAGCCGCTATCCCGCCACCACATCCTGTTCGATGGGGGCCACGATGACGCCCTTCTCCTCCAGCCAGCGAAGCGCCTCTCCGATTTTTTGATCGTCACCGTCCAGCTCCAGCATGATCCAGCCGAAACCATCCGCCAGGTCCGCTTGCCGGATGCTGAAGACCAGGCCGAACTCCTGGCTCATCGTCCAGATGGCCGGCTCGTCGGCAAGCTGTCCCTGGAAGGTCAGATGAACCCGTCGCTTTCCCATGCACCACCCCGCTCAGCGCCCCCTGGCGCTCTCCAGCATCGTCTCCAGACGAAGTCGCAACGCCCGATCCGGCACCTTCCCCACCGCTGCCACCAGCCGCCGACACTGGACATCCGTCTCCACGAAGGGATGCGCGACCCCCTCCGGCAACTCGGTCTGCAGCGACTCGACGACGCGGTGTCCCAGCACGTCGAGCTCCGACGATTCGATCTGGATCGCCAGCTCCACCGCCCGCCCCAGCGAATGCGTCGCCAGAGCTTCTTGCTCGCAGCGCTCCGTGCGCTCCACCAGCGACCAGAGGCGGCTCCCGATCTCGCCCGATTCGGCCTCGGGCGGAACCAGGTCCCGCGCCATCTTGAGGATCCCCGCGTGGCCGTATTCATCCCGCGCCATGTCCCACCAGCACCGCGCCACATCTTCATCCGCCCGGAACGTCCGGAAGAAATGCAGGTAGATGCGGGCCACGCGCTCTTCCAGGGCGATGAGGAGATTCAGGGCATCCTGCGTTTTCACCGATTGCCTCCCCGGTCGGACCCGAGACATTCGCCGCCCGAGGCACCCGGCAGGCTCACGGGGATCTCCACGAAGTCCTGCAGGGCTTGATCCCAGACATGGTACCGGGCCTGACAGGCACGGCCCTTCCGCACCGAGACGACGAGGTAGCTCACGCCGGGCCAGAGCGGCTCCGGGGGGTCCTGCCCCGGCCACAGCGCGCGCTCGCGATCCATGGCCGAGAAGTAGGCGTCATGGTCCGGGTGGGAATGGTAGAGGATGATGGTCTCCCATCCATGTGCATCCGCCTCGGTGGAGATGCGCAGCATCTCGCGCGCGTCTCCGAAGTAGGCGGTGCGGGCATCGCGCTCGACGCCGGCCGGATCGCGCTGGGGCTCCTTGTTGGCGAGGTTTCGCACCGGCCGGACCTGATAGGTCTCGGGCGCCCCCCGCTTCCCGATGACCATCCCGCAGATCTCATCAGGATACCCCGCCTCCGCCTGGCGGGCGATCTCGGCCAGCTGGGCGGCCGTCAGCGCGGGCAGAAGCTGGCTCGCGGCTCGCGGTTCGCGGCTCGCGGTTCGTGGCTCGCGGTTCGTGGCTCGCGGTTCGTGGCTCTTCACGTCACCACCAGATGTGACTCTGGACGTTCTCGCCCAGATCCGGGAACTCCTTGAACCACACCCCCAGGCTCACGTACTTCCAGCCGCCATCGCACAGGATGCAGACGATCGTCCCCCGCTCCATGCGATGGGCCAGCCGCACGGCGCAGTGGATCACGGCGCCGGAGGAGACCCCCGCGAAGATCCCCTCCTTGCTCGTCAGGTCCTTGGTGGCCGCGAAGGCGCAGCGACTGTTGACGATGATCTTCCCGTCCAGCAGACTGGTGTCCAGGATCGGGGGGATGAATCCCTCCTCCAGGCTCCGCAGGCCCTGCACCGCGTCTCCGGGGTGCGGCTCGACGGCGACCACCCGGATCTTCGGATTGAATTCCTTCAGGCGCCGGGAGCAGCCCATCAGGGTTCCCCCCGTTCCCAGACCCGCCACCAGGACATCCACCTCCGGACAGTCCTGGAGGATCTCGGCGGCGGTCGTTTCGTAGTGCGCCAGGGGATTGGCCGGATTCCCGTACTGGTAGGGCATGTAGTACCGCGGATCCTCCGCCAGCTTCTGTGCCAGCTTGATGGAGCCGTTGGTGCCCAGGCTGCCGTCCGAATACACGATCTCCGCCCCGAACAGCTCCAGGAGTTGCCGGCGCTCCACGGTCACATTATCGGGAACCACCACCGTGACCTTGTAGCCCTTGAGCCGCGCCACCATGGCCAGACCGATGCCGGTGTTTCCGCTGGTCGGCTCCAGGATGGTCTTGTCCTTCGTGAGCTGGCCGCTCCGCTCCGCCGCCTCCACCATGTATTTCGCGATGCGGTCCTTCAGACTGCCGGTGGGGTTGTGACCTTCCAGCTTGGCCAGGATCCGCACCGCCGGCTTCGGGCTGATTCGCGGCAGCTCGACCAGCGGGGTGTTGCCGATGGCGTGCAGCAGACTGGCGGCTCTCATCAAGGGAATCCTGTTCTCCCGGTCTCGGGAGAGTACCGCGCGGGACGCGCTCGCCGGCTTCGTGGGATGCCAGGCTAGCTGAGCCGCGCCGACGGGGGCACCCCGCAGAACTCGTGATAGTCGATGAGATCGGTGATCGTCGGATTATCGCCGCACACCGGACAGGCGGGGTCCCGGCGGATCTTCACCATCCGGAACTCCATCCCCAGCGCATCGAAGAACAGGAGGCGCCCGGCCAGGGATTCGCCCAGCCCCAGGAGCAGCTTGATCGTCTCGATGCCTTGAATGGAAGCCACCACGCCGCACAGCACGCCGAACACCCCCGCCTCGGAGCAGCTCGGCACGAGGCCGGCCGGAGGCGGGGCCGGGTACAGGCAGCGGTAGCAGCCCTGTCCGGGCAGGAACACGGTGACCTGGCCCTCGAATTTGAAGATGCTTCCGTCCACCATGGGTTTCCCCAGGAAGACGCAGGCATCGTTGGCCAGGTAGCGGGTGGGAAAGTTGTCGCAGCCGTTCACGATGACGTCGTACTCGGCGAAGATCTGCTTGACGTTCTCCGAGGTCAGGGCCTGATTGTACGGGATGACCTTCACGTCCGGGTTCAGGTCCGCGATGCTCTCGACGGCCGACTGAACCTTGGGCCGGCCGATGTCGTGGACGTGATGCAGGATCTGCCGCTGCAGGTTGCTCAAGTCCACCGCGTCGAAGTCCACGATCCCCAAGGTGCCGACGCCGGCCGCCGCCAGGTAGAGGGCCGCCGGCGATCCCAGGCCGCCCGCCCCGATCAGGAGGACCTTGCTGTTCAGGAGCTTCCGCTGGCCCCGCCCCCCCACCTCGGGCATCAGGATGTGCCGGCTGTAGCGGCGGATCTGCTCCTCCGTGAAGGTGAGACCGCCTGCCGCCGGGTCGAGGCCGCCCGTCATGGCCGGGATCACGGCCACTTCATCCCCGTCTCGAAGCAGTGTCCGGATGCCCTGCAGATCTTCCACGCACTCATCGTTCACGTAGATGTTCACGTGCCGATGGAGGACGCCATCCGGACCCACGAGTCGCTGCCGCAACCCCGGGTATCGCTCCTCCAGCTCCTGCACCAGGCTCTGCACGTCGCCGCCCCGGACCTCCACCCGCGCGGCGTTGCCGGTGTATTGGCGATAGGGCGTCGGGATGTACACCATCACTGCCATTCTGGATCTCCTCGCATCATCTACCGGGGGGACATCTGCGGATCCTAGATCGACACGCTCAGATACCGCTCCCCCGTGTCGCAGAGCATGGTCACCACGGTCTTGCCCGCGCCGAGCCGCTCGGCCACCTGCAGGGCGGCCCACACGTTGGCGCCGGACGAGATGCCCACCAGCAGGCCTTCCTCCCGCGCCAATCGTCGGGTGAAGGCCAGCGCATCCTCGTCCCGGACCGGCATGACCTCGTCGTAGACGGCCCGATTCAGCACGCCGGGAATGAAGCTGGCGCCGATCCCCTGGATGGCGTGTGGGTGGAATTTCCCGCCCCGCAGGACCTGCGACTTCGCAGGCTCCACGGCCACGACCAACACCCCGGGACGATCGCGCTTCAGCACCTCCCCCACGCCCGTGATGGTCCCCCCCGTCCCGACGCCCGCCACGAAGGCGTCCACCTGTCCGTCCGTGGCCTTCAGGATCTCCTGGGCCGTGGTCCGCCGGTGGACCTCCGGATTCGCGGGATTCAAGAACTGCTGTGGCATGAAGAACCCGGGATTCTGGCGGACCAGCTCCTCGGCGGCGTACACCGCGCCCGTCATTCCCTCCAGACCGGGGGTCAGGACCAGCTCGGCGCCGAACCGCTGGAGGAGGGTGCGCCGCTCCAGGCTCATATCCTCCGGCATGGTGAGGATCAGGCGATACCCCTTGACCGCGGCCACCACGGCCAGGCCGACGCCGGTGTTTCCGGAGGTCGGTTCCACGATGGTGTCGCCGGGTCTGAGGCGTCCCGCTCGCTCCGCCTCCTCGACCATGGCAAGGGCAATGCGATCCTTGACGCTGCCGCCGGGATTCAGGGACTCCAGTTTCCCGAGGACCGTCGCCCACCCCGGCCGGACGAGCCGGCGCAGGCGAACCAGCGGCGTGTCCCCGATGAGTTCGAGCGCACTCCCCACCTGGCGCGTCATGCCCTGGCAGCCTTTTGTGCGTGGAATCAGATCTGGTAGACGACCCGCTCTTTTGTCCTGGATCGCACCCGCTCGCAGATGTCCTCGAGGGTCGTGTGATCCACGATACCCGAGACGGCATCCCGGACGTCGCCCCACACATCTCGCAGCACACACGTCGATTCGTGCTCGCAATGCTCGCGAGGCGCCTCGTCCACGCAGTAGATGGGAACGATGGGTCCGTCAACGGCCCGCAGGATCTGGCCCAGGGTGATCTCCCGAGGGGGCTTGGCCAGATAGTATCCTCCATTCACGCCACGCTTGCTGCCCAGGAACCCAGCCCGCTTCAATGTCAGCAAGAGTTGCTCCAGGTACCGAACCGGGAGGGCTTGGCGGCGCGCGATGGCCTCGATGGGCACGGGTCCCTTGTCGTACTGGAGGGCCAGATCTTGCAAGGCGCGAGTGGCGTAATCACCTTTGGTTGATATTCTCATGTCCGCCCTCTCCCCTAAATCACAGATAGCCGACCGGCACATTGGGTTATTACCATAGCAGACTCGAATTGTCAAGCTTCCCCGGGGAATTCAGATGGGAGGTTTTCAAAGGGCGTTCGGCCCTCTCGCAGCATTGAAAACCACGGAGCGCGAGCCTATACTGAAGATGTGTCCGGCCTGAACCGCTGTCCGGAGGAGAGACCCATGCTCCCAACCAAGGCTCGGGTCGCTCGACGCGATATCGCTCCGCTCGGCACCATTGCCCTCCCCCCCATCCGGCGAGCTTCTGAACCGCCCACCCGCTGCCGCGCGGCGTGGGTTGCGGGCGCCTGGCCCGTCGCATGACCGCACCGCCACTTCTCACCCCCGAGCAACGCGCCACCTTGCTTTCCCTGGCGCGGAGCGCGATCCGCGAGCGCCTCTGCCACGCGAGGCGCGTGAGCTCGGACACCGCCGATCCCGCGCTGCAGACCGCGGGCGCGGCCTTCGTCACCCTCACCCGCGGGGGAGAGCTTCGCGGCTGCATCGGCTATGTGGAGGCCATCAAGCCGCTCGCCGAGGCCGTGGCCTACTGCGCGGTGTCGGCCGCCACGGCCGACCCCCGCTTCCTCCCCGTCAATCCCGAGGAGCTGCCGGACCTGCGGATCGAGATCTCCGTCCTCTCCCCCCTGCGCCGGATCGATGAGCCGGGCCAGGTCGAGGTCGGGGCCCACGGCCTCTACATCAGCCACCAAGGCCGACACGGCCTGCTCCTGCCCCAGGTCGCCACCGAGTTCGGCTGGGATCGCGACACGTTCCTCCGGCAGACCTGCCGCAAGGCTGGCCTGCCGGGTGATGCCTGGCGGCGCGGGGCGGAGATCCGCGTCTTCACGGTGGACCGCTTCACCGACGACAACCCCGTCGACCTCCCCTCCCCCTGAGACGGGACGCTCCCGCCCAGCCACGTGGGGAATTCCCTTGCCGCGTCTCGACGTTTCTGGTAGCATCCGCTCGCTTTTTCCAGGGTCCGCATCCAACTCCCACATCCCGTCAGCCGCTCATGTTCAGACCGCGGTCGGCTGCTCATCGGACGGGTCGATCTGACGTTCCCTTGCGCCTGGGCGGTGCCGTCCACCAGATGACCGTCGTCGGGTGCGGACGGTCGGTCTGGTCCCGCGACGCCACGCGTGGCACCCCGGGGCCCCTGGGGATCCGGGGTCGCCCTGGACAGGAGACGCCCGTCGCGGACGAGGGGGCAGCATGATTCGCGTGCGACGCGCCCTGCTGAGCGCGTTCAACAAACAAGGGTTGAGCGAGTTCGCCGCGGGCCTGACGCGGCTGGGCGTGCAGCTCATCTCCACCGGCGGGACGGCCCGCCTCCTGCGCGAGCATGGGATGGCGGTCACCGATGTGGCCGAGGTCACCGGGTTTCCCGAGATGCTCGGCGGTCGGGTGAAGACCCTGCACCCCCGCATCCACGGGGGGCTCCTGGGGATCCGCGGGAATCCGGAGCACGAGCGCCAGATGGCGGAGCAGGGGATCCTGCCGCTTGACCTCGTGGCGATCACGCTGTATCCCTTCGAAGAGGTGACGGCGAGGTGCGAGGTTTCATTGTCCGAGGCGATCGAGAACATCGACATCGGCGGGCCCGCCATGCTCCGCTCGGCTGCCAAGAATTTTGAGGCGGTGGCCGTGATCGTGGATCCCGCCGACTACGGCAGGGTGCTGGCCGAGATGGAGGCCCAGCAGGGATGGCTGTCCCGGGCGACGCGGTACGCTCTGGCCCGCAAGGCCTTCGCCCACACGGCCCGGTATGATGCGCTCATCGGCGCCTATCTCGATCGCGTGGGCCGCTCGCCGGAGGGTCCGGCGAGCGAGGGCCAGACTGTGGAACGGAGGCCGGTGACGGAGGGGCCGGGGGGCGGCCTCCCCCCCAGCCTCGCGCTGCGGCTGGAGAAACTCCAGGACCTGCGCTACGGGGAGAACCCGCACCAGCGGGCGGCCTTTTACCGGGACCAGGGTGGCCGGGGTGGGATCGTCTCCGCCCGACAGCTCCACGGGAAAGAGCTCTCCTACAACAACATCGTGGACCTGCATGCCGCCTGGGAGCTTGTCCTGGAATTCGATGAGCCGGTCGTGGTCATCGTCAAGCATACGAATCCCTGCGGCGTGGCGACCGCCCCCGATCTCCGAAGCGCCTACAGCCGGGCCCGGGCGACCGATCCGGTCTCGGCGTACGGCGGGATCATCGGCCTCAACCGGCCCCTGGATGCCGCCGCAGCCCACGAGATCGGCACCAGCTTCGTGGAGGCCATCATCGCTCCGGGTTTTCATCCCGAGGCGCTGGCCATTCTGCGGGAGAAGAAGAATATCCGACTCCTCGAACTGCCCCCCGCGGGTCAGGAGCCAACCGCCAGCGGCCAGTACGACATGCGCCGCGTGAGCGGCGGGATGCTGGTCCAGGAGCGGGATGCGGCGGATCTGGATCCCGCCTCGCTCAGGCTGGTGACCAAGCGCGCGCCCAGCTCGCCAGAGACGCGGGCCCTGCGCTTCGCCTGGAAGGTGGCGAAGCACGTGAAGTCCAATGCCATCGTCCTCGCGTCCGAGGATGCCACCGTGGGCGTCGGCGCCGGGCAGATGAGCCGGGTGGATTCCGCCAAGCTGGCGGTGATGAAGGCGAACTTTCCCACGACGGGGACCGCGCTGGCCTCCGATGCCTTCTTCCCGTTTCGCGACGGGGTGGATGCGGCGGCGGCGGCCGGTGTCACTTCCGTCATCCAGCCAGGCGGCTCGGTGCGAGACGCCGAGGTCATCGCGGCCGCGGACGAGCACGGCATCGCCATGCTCTTCACAGGCATGCGGCACTTCCGCCATTGAGCAGCGCGAATCCCGGAGAGGAGGAAGCGGAGCGACCATGCGAATCCTGGTGGTGGGGGGTGGCGGACGGGAACATGCCCTCATCTGGAAGCTGAGGCAGAGCCCTCGCGTCAAGGAGATCTACGCCGCACCGGGCAACGGCGGCATCGCCGAGCTGGCCGAGTGCGTCGACATCAGCGCCTCCGAGGTGCGGAGACTCGCCGACTTCGCAGTCAAGAAGGACGTGGACCTCACCGTGGTCGGGCCGGAGCTCCCGCTCACGCTGGGCATCGCGGACGAGTTCGAGGGGCGGGGCCTCCGGATCTTCGGCGCGACCCAGCGGGCGGCCTTCCTGGAGGGAAGCAAGGTCTTCGCCAAGCGGCTGATGAAGAAGTACAAGATCCCCACGGGCTTCTTCCAGACCTTCTACCGCGCCGAAGACGCCCGGCGCTACATTCAGGACGTCGGCGCGCCCATCGTCGTCAAGGCCGACGGGCTGGCGGCCGGCAAGGGGGCCATCGTCTGCCAGACCGTTCCGGAGGCCCTGGACGCCCTCAAGCGCATCATGGAGGATCGTGTCTTCGGCGATGCGGGCGAGAAGGTCGTCATCGAGGAGTTTCTCGACGGTGAAGAGGCCTCCTTCCTGGCATTCACCGACGGCGAGACGGTGCTCCCCATGGCCTCCTCTCAGGACCACAAGCCGGCCTTCGACGATGACAAGGGGCCCAACACGGGGGGCATGGGGGCCTACTCGCCGGCCCCCGTCGTGACCGAGGCGGTCCACGGCAAGATCATGGACCAGGTCATGATCCCCACGGTGAAGGCCATGGCCGCCGAGGGGCGCCCCTACCGAGGCGTCCTGTATGCCGGCCTCATGATCAAGGATGGCACCCCCAGGGTTCTGGAGTTCAACGTCCGCTTCGGCGATCCGGAGGCCCAGCCCCTCCTCCTCCGGATGGAGAGCGATCTTCTCCCTATCCTGGAGGCCGTGGTGGATCGGCGATTGCGCGAGGTGGAGATCGACTGGCTGCCCGACGCCGCCGTCTGCGTGGTCATGGCCGCCGGTGGCTATCCCGGCGCCTACGATCAGGGGAAAGTCATCACCGGCCTGCCGGCGGCGGCGCGCGTCAGGGATGTGGTCGTCTTCCATGCCGGCACGTCCCTGGCGGGGGGGAAAGTGGTGACCAGCGGCGGCCGGGTGCTGGGCGTGACGGCCCTGGGCAAGGATATCTCGGACGCGATCGGTCGGGCCTACCGCGCCGTGGAGAAGATCCGCTGGGACGGGGTCCACTACCGGACCGATATCGGTCGGAAGGCGATCAGCCGCCCCCTCTGATGACGGAGACTCGTTACGTTTCACGTTCTACGTCTTGCGCATCTCGGATTCTGAAGCTGATGCCCAATCCGTGACCCGTGCTGGACCCCGGAGGACCCATGGCCAGGCAGTCGCGTCCCGCCTCCCCCCTCGTGGGAATTCTGATGGGCAGCGATTCCGACCTGCCCACGATGCAGGAGGCGGCCAAGATCCTCCAGGACTTCGCGGTCCCGTTCGAGATGCGGATCTGTTCGGCGCATCGGACTCCGGATCGGCTCGCGCGCTACGCGCGCCAGGTCGAGGGGCGGGGCCTGCGCGTCCTGATCGCCGGTGCAGGCGGCGCGGCCCATCTCGCGGGCGTCCTGGCGGCGCACGTGACGGTTCCCGTGATCGGCGTGCCCATGGAGGCCGGTCCGTTGAACGGTCTGGACGCCCTCCTGTCCACGGTGCAGATGCCCGGCGGGATTCCGGTCGCCACCGTCGCCATCGGGCGGGCCGGGGCCAGGAATGCGGCCTTGCTGGCGGTTCAGATCCTGGCGCTCGCCGATCGCCGTCTGGGGCGAAAGATCCGAGACTATCGCACCCGTCTGGCGGCCGAGGTTGCCGCCAAGGACCAGAAGATCCAGCCCGGGCATGCCTGATGGACGTCCCCCGGGATCCGCGTTGGCCGTCCCGAGCCCGTCGGGTCCGTCCGGAGCCGCGTTGTTCCCGCGCCGGGATCCCGAGGCCGACAGCCTTCACCGGGGGCTCGACCGCGTGAAATCCCACCGCCTGCTCACGCTCATCTGGCTGCTCGCATTCACGGCCTTTCACCTGTGGCTCATCGCCAGCAGTCGCTGGCCGCTGTCTGCGGACGAAGCCCATTACTGGGAGTGGTCTCGCCGGCTGGACTGGAGCTATTACAGCAAGGGCCCCATGGTCGCCTACCTCATCGCGCTCAGCACGCGCCTGGGCGGCCACACGGAATTCTGGGTCCGT
The DNA here is from genome assembly GCA_035455275.1 of Methylomirabilis sp. (SeqCode). GTDB lineage: Bacteria > Methylomirabilota > Methylomirabilia > Methylomirabilales > 2-02-FULL-66-22 > 2-02-FULL-66-22. The sequence goes on from DATIFO010000250.1 coordinate 12,304, forward strand.
CTGCCGGCGGTTCTCCTGTCCACCGGCACCGCCGCCACGGCCTACCTGCTGGCCCGCCGGATCTTTCAAAGCGAGCGCGCGGGGTTTCTGAGCGTGGTCCTCCTCAGCCTGATGCCCCTGTACGCCGCCGGTTCTCTCCTCATGACCATTGACGCGCCCTTCGTCTTCTGCTGGGGCCTGGCCAGCCTGTGCCTCCACCGCGCCGTCCAGCACCGGGGGGAGATGGCCTGGTACGGCGCCGGCGTCGCCTTGGGGCTCGGTGTGCTCAGCAAGTACACCATGCTGATGCTCGTCCCCTGCGTGCTCCTCTGGCTGGTCCTCTCCCCCAAGCTCCGCCCGTGGCTCGGGCGCCGTGCGCCCTATGAAGCAGCCGGCCTGGCGCTCCTGATCTCCAGCCCGGTGATCGTGTGGAACGCGCGCCACGGCTGGCTGTCGGGCCGCCACGTCTTGATCCAGGCAGGGGCGGGGGGCGAGCGGACGCTCGGCGCCGCGCTCCTGGGGGGGCCGGAGTTCCTCGGCACGCAGCTCGGCGTGATCTCCCCGCTCCTGTTCGTCCTCCTGCTGCTCGCCACGGCCTGGGCCTGGCGCGAGGGACTGCGGCAAAGGCGCGACGACCTCCTCCTCCTGGCCTGCGTCTCCGCCCCGGTGTTCCTGTTCTTTCAGGTCTGGGGCTTCGTCACCAAGGTGCAGGCCAACTGGGCGGCCCACGCCTACCTCACCGCGGCGGTGGCGGCGGCCGGCTGGCGGGAGCGGTGGGTGGATTGGGGGGAACGGCGCCGGACCACGAGACGCTTGAACGGCCTCCTGCTTGCGTCTATACTCCTGCCGGCGCTGCTGCTCCCCGTGGCCCTCTTCCCCGAACTCCTGGGGCTCTTCGGTGCCCGGGTTCCGGCGGCCGTGGACCTGGTCAGCAAGCGGTTGCGGGGATGGCCGGAGCTGGGGCAGGCGGTGGGCGAAGCGATGCAGCGCGCGCCGCGGGCCCCCTTCCTCGTCAGCGATCGCTACCAGATCGCCAGCGAGCTGGCGTTCTACGTCCCGGGGAACCCCCGGGTGTGGAACGCGAACCTGGGCCGGCGGATGAACCAGTACGACCTCTGGGGTGACTGGGACACACTGCGCGGCCGGGACGGCCTCTTCGTGACGTACGGCAGCGGCGACCCGCCCGCCGAGCTGCGCCTTGCCTTCCGGGAGGCGTCGCGGCTGCGGGTGGTGTCGATCACGCACCGGGGGGAGCCTCTCCGCGATTTCTCCATCTATTGGGGGCGCGACTTCCGGGGATTCCCTCCCCGGGCATTCACCGGGTACTAGGTCGGGGCACCCATTGCAGTTCGCCCGCGGAGCGGGCGGCAATGGGTCCCGAGGGTTCGGTGGTTCGAGAACAGCCGAACGGTCGAACCGCCGCGCAGCCGAACGATCTTGTCTGGCGTGGCGTGTGAGCAGGGGACACCCGTGACCGACGAGCCGCGACCCAGCCTCTCCATCGTCGTCCCGCTCTTCAACGAGGAGGACAACGTCCCGCTGCTCGCCGAGGAGATTCGACAGGCCCTGGACCCGCGGGGCATCGCCTACGAGGTCGTGGCGGTGGACGACGGGTCCACCGACGGGACCTGGCCACGGCTCGAGGCGGTGCGGGCCCGCGATCCCCGCTGGGTCCTGGTCGGGCTGCGCCGGAACTTCGGCCAGACGGCCGCCATGTCCGCCGGCTTCGACCACATGCAGGGCGACGTGGTCGTCACCCTGGACGGGGATCTTCAGAACGACCCGGCCGACATCCCGCGATTGCTGGACCTGGCCAAGGAGTACGATGTCGTCAGCGGGTGGCGCAAGAACCGTCAGGACCCGCTCCTCAGCCGGCGCGTCCCCTCCCTGCTGGCCAACTGGCTCATCTCCAAGGTCACGGGGATCCGGCTGCACGACTACGGCTGCACCCTCAAGGCCTACCGCCGGGAGGTCGTGGAGCATCTCCACCTCTATGGCGAGATGCATCGCTTCATCCCCGCCATCGCGAGCTGGATGGGCATCAGCCTGACCGAGGTCGAGACCCACCACCGGCCGCGTCGCTTCGGTCGCTCCAAGTACGGCATCGCCCGGACGCTGCGGGTGATCCTGGACCTCATCACCGTGAAGTTCCTCCTGAGCTTCGCCACCAAGCCTATCCAGGTCTTCGGCTTGCTGGGTGTCCTCGCCTCGGGGGCGGGGATCCTCATCGGCCTCTACCTCACGGTCCTCAAGCTGCTCTTCGGCGCCCAGATCGGCGGCCGGCCCCTCTTCTTCCTGGGGATCCTGCTCATCCTGGTGGGCGTGCAGCTCACCGTCATGGGGCTGCTGGGCGAGATGCTCGTCCGAGTCTACCACGAGTCCCAGCGGAAACCCATTTACATGGTCAAGCGGGTGCTGGGCCACCCCGGCCGGGAGGCCGAGTGACGCCCCGGATGCCGCCTGCGCAGCGGGGCCGGCTGCTCTTCCTGGGGAAGCTCCTTGTCAGCAGCCTCTTGCTCGGAATCCTTTTCTGGCGGGTGGACCGCGCCGCCTTCCTGGACAGCCTGCGGATCCTCCCGCTTCCCGTGTTCCTCGGGTGCGTCGGCTTGTACATCCTGGGGTACGTCATCAGCGTGGTGCGCTGGCAGCGTCTCCTGGCCGCGGAGGGCATCCGCCTGCCCCTGTGGCGTCTCGCGCTCGTGTACTTCGAGGCGGCCTTCTTCAACCTCTTCCTCCCCACCCTGATCGGGGGCGACCTCGTGCGTGGCTACACCATCTACCGCATCACCCGCGGCCACGACGCCTCCATCGCCTCGATCCTGGTGGACCGGCTCGCCGGGTTTGCCGCCCTGGTCCTCATCGCCCTGGTGGCGCTGGCCGTCGCCTACCGACGGCTCCAGGATCCCCACGTGGCGGTCATGATCCTGGGGGTCGCTGCGGCGTTCGCGGCGGCCATGGCCCTGCTGCTGAATGACCGCCTCAAGAGCCACGCCACAGGCCTCGCGCGGGTCGTGGGCCTCGCGCGATTCCACGCCAGGGTCCAGGGTCTGGTGGACGCGCTGCAACGCTACCGGCACCACCAGCGCGCGCTGGGGCAAGCCCTCATCCTCTCCGCCCTGCTCCAGGCGCTCATCATCGTCACCTATTACCTGATCGGGACCAGCCTGAACCTGGGAGTCCCGCTGGCGTACTTCTTCCTGTACGTTCCGCTGATCACCGTGCTGGCCATGCTCCCCATCTCGGTTGCCGGGCTCGGCGTCCGCGAGGGGGGAGTGGTCTACTTCTTCGCCAAGGTCGGCGTGGAGCCGGGCGCGGCCCTCGGCATGTCGCTCGTGTGGTTCTCCCTCAGCCTCGCCGTGAGCAGCCTCGGGGGACTGGCCTTTCTCGTCGATACCCACGCCATCAAACGACTCGGGGAGTGAGTTTCCCCCTGCCGGATGTCGTGGCGGGAGTCGGGGCCGTGGACGCGTGGCTCTTTCACCTGATCAACCGCTCCTGGCAGAATCGGCTGTTCGACATCCTGATGCCGATCCTCAGCACCAAGGAGTATCTCATCGCACCCCTCCTGGTGGCCCTGCTCTGCCTGGCGCTCCGGGGAGGTCGGCGGGGATGGCTCCTGCTCCTGCTGGGCGTGGCGGCCGTGCTCCTCAGCGACCAGGGGGCCAACCTGATCAAGGCGGCCTTCCACCGCACCCGGCCCTGTCACGTTCTCCCCGACGTGCATCTGCTCGCCGGGTGCACCCGCTCCTTCTCGCTGCCCTCCAATCACGCCAGCAACATGTTTGCCGTCGCCGCCGTGGGGTGGCTCACGTTCCGCCGGTGGCGGTGGGCGCTTCCCGTCCTGGCCGCGGCCGTCGCCTATTCCCGGGTTTACCTGGGCGTGCACTACCCCTCGGATGTCGTCGCCGGCGCGCTCTGGGGCGCTCTCGTCGGTTGGACCTGCACCCGTGTGGTCACCCACGTGGCGCCCGGGTGGGCGGAGCGGCGGCGCCAGCCGGCCCCGTCACGCTCCGCCTGAACCATGGCGGAAGTGCGCCCCATGATCAGCCTCCAGGAGATCAACGCCCTGCCCATCCCCGAGCGGGACCGGTGCTACTTCTCCCTGGTGCCGCCGGCCCTGTGCCAGCGGTTCGCGCTCGATCCGATCTCCCTCACCGATGCCGCCGGGCGATCGGTCGCCCGGGTGGAGGCCTCGCCCAGGCGACCGTCGGTCCAGATCCGCCTCACGCACCGAGCCGACGCCCTCGATCCCGCGTTCTTCCTCCGCCTCGAGCAGACGCGATACGGCAACCTGCAGATCCGGTTCATCGTCCTGAACGACCCCGACAGCCCGCGCTTCGGGGTGGATCTGGACGACGAGGGAAACGTGACGGACCTGGGCGTCCGCTCGCGCAACCTGCGGGAGGAGGAACGCGCCGTGCGGGCCGGGCTCGCGCCGGGGCAGGTGCGCCCCGGCATCCGGATGCTCCGACCCGCCCTGGATCGGATCGAGGGGTTTGCGGCACGCCTGGGGATGGCCGCGCTGGTCCTGGAAGCCTTCTTCTATCACAACGCCATCCTCTACGAGCGCCATGGGTTCGGATACCTGGCGGGGCAGGATCGAATGGAGATGCTCCACCGGGGATTCCTGCCAGGCGGCCCCCTGCAGGCGAAGCTGGATGGGAGCGGCCCCTTCCGGATGCAGGGCGCGGGGGAGACGATCCGGGGGCGGAGCTGGGCCGTGCACGATGGCATCCTGCCGCAGCGCTGGTGGCCCCCGCAACTGTTCCGGCCCGTCGGAATCCGGCTGACTGTCTGCACGGCGCCCGGCGTCCCGTTCTGATCCCGGCGCCTTCAGAATCTGGATGCACAAAACGATAGAACCTGCTGACATTGTTCCGGTGTCACGCTGTTCGCCAACAGACATACTGGAGGCCGATAGGCTCCCAGGAAAAAGGAAACGCCCAGGCAACCTCTCGGGTCGCCTGGGCGTGAATTCTCCCGTCAGTCAGCAGGCCTGAGGAAGCCCCTCAGGACTTTGGCGGGTACTTCTCGTAATACTTCGCCGCCTCGCTGGAAGGATCCTTCTTCGATTCCTCCCACTTCTCGCGCGTGGGCGACTTGGGAACGTTGGGGTTCGTCTTGAAGATCTCCGCGTTCTTGGCGATGTAGCTCTTCCACTGCTCCGGGGTGTCGCTCTCCTCGAAGATGGCCGCCACCGGACACTCTGGAACACATGCCCCGCAGTCGATGCACTCTTCCGGATGGATGTACAGCATGTCCTCGCCTTCGTAGAAGCACTCCACCGGACAGACATCGACGCAGGCGTGATCCTTCGTCCCGATGCACGGCTCCGCCACGATATAGGTCATCGAGCCCTCCTTGTGTGCACGGCCTCCGCGGGGATTCCCGCGCGCGCGTCGTCGTGTGATATCTCGTCGGCAACCGGGAAGGTCCGGGGGTCCTGATGTCTTGCGGCGGATTCTACGCGGTCACGGGAAACCCGTCAACTCCGATGTGCGGGAGACCATGGCCCCTGTGCCGGTCGCCCCTGCAGGCGCCGGACGGGGACGCGTCCGCGCAGGCCTCCTTCGAGCCGCCGGGTATCTTCCGGTCCTCACCGGATGACCAGGCCGGCGTATGCGACGACCTCCTCCGTGCTCCGCGTCACCTCTCCCGAGTCCGTGTACATCACCAGCTCCACCCGCGCCGCCCCCAGCCCCTTCGCCGCGATCAACGTGGCCGCGGTCGGATGGAACCCGCACATGCTGATGCCTTCCCGCCGCACCACCTGGTGGAGTCTCTCCGGGTCCAGGGCCAGGATGGCATCGATGGCCTTCCGGTCCTGGAGCGCCGCCTCATCCCGGGAGATGTAGTGGCTCATGTCCGTGCTGGCCACGAGAAGCACCCGCTTCCCCGCCTGTCCCACGGCCGCCGCGATCGCCTGCCCCACGTTCTGGCAGACGACGTATTCGTGGCTGAAAAGGGAGATCGGCACGAAGCTGAAGGGCCGCTCGAAGTACTGGAGAAAGGGGAGCTGCACCTCGATGGAGTGCTCGCGGAGGTGCCCCCGGTGATCCTCTTCCAGCACCGAGGAGTGGCCGAGGATGGCCTTCGCCAGCTCGCCGTCGATGGGCACCCTGCCCAGCGGCGTCTCCCACTGACCGTACGTCATGATGGCCGCCCCGGCGCCGAGTCCCGTGTGGTTGGGGCCGAGGATCACGCAGGCTTCCGGGAACTGGACGCGCGAATAGACCGCGCCGGCCACGCGCCCCGAGTACATGTAGCCTGCGTGCGGGGCGACCACGGCCACGGCCGGCTCGGCCACCGCCCCGCGAGGGAGGAGATCCTCCACCTGCAAGCGCAATCGATCCGGCGTCCCGGCATAGAACGAGCCTGCCACGGCTGCCTTCCTGATCATGACGCTCTCCCTCATGGGGAAATGAAAAACGCCTCCGAGAGGATCGTGCCTCTCGAAGGCGTCCCCGGACTCCCACCCCGCTCCTCGGTCACGCGGACGACCCGGGCAGGACTCATTTGTCACCTCGTGATTCCATGCCGACCCCCCTCACGCGCGAGAACTCTGGCACGCTCCTTCGGGTTTGTCAATCTCCGCCAAAGCATCACGGCCGGGTTTCAATCCACGCCCCCGCGCGAGCTTGGCAGTGCGCCCGCGGTTGGCGGGGGACTCGCAGTCGCAGATCCGGACGAAGCCGGCCGGGAGCACATGCAGCAGGAAGCTGCCCCGAGTCCCCTTGAGGTAGCGGTGGAGGAACTCCTGGACCGACTGGGTCATGGTCTTCCGTCGACTACCCCGGCGTGTCCTGAGCCACTCGAACGGGAAGCGCACCTGCCCCGCCTCCAGCCTGACCAGCCGGTCACCGGAGACGGCCACCCTGTCCTGGGTCCGTCCAACGGGCGGCGCGGCGGGTCTAGCGGCCGAGGCGTCGTCGCGAGACCTCGGCCTGAGCACAGTCGAAGGCTCGGTCGAACGTTCAGCCGAACGCTGCGCGCTACCCAGGTGTGGGCAGGGAGCGGAAAGGAGGAATCCGGAGGCTCTGGCGGATGCGGACCACCGGGACGCGGCAGGAGCGCTCCGCGTCTAACAGCCGTAATGTGCTTTAGAACCTACGTCCCCCATGACGAAGGCTCGCACGACGAAGACACTCACTTGGACGGCGCGCGGGCTGTTGAGGACGTTCGCCGCCATGATGGCCCCATGCTCCGTGAGGGCATAGGACAGGTTTGATATTCGTGCCTCGCTTCAAGATCACAATTTGTGATCTTGAACGCTGCACCGCCTCCGCCTCCTCCAGGGTCAACTGGAACATGAAGTCCGCGGGAAACTTCTCCAAGATCCGTTTCACCGCCTGATTCAGCGCCCGGGTCTCCACACCGTAGATCCGGGCGAGATCCGCAGCCAGGATCACCCGTTGGCCGTGCACAGCCACGATGAGGTCGTCAATGCCCGCGATGCCCTCATCCCGCCTTGCCAGTCCCTCCCCTCTCGAATTCCGGGGACACCATCCGGAACTCACCGCCGCTCGCCCCCGGCCGGTCACCGGGCGCCTTTGGTGCGCCGATACCGGGACCGGCCGTACGCGCTGGCATCGGGTGCGCGACGCGGAAACCGATCGACCCCGGGCTTTGGGTCACAGCTTGTAACCTTGGCGGAGTCACCTGGCGCCGCCTGGCCGGAAGCATACACCGGACCCAGGACAGATTTGGTCAGGCCATTGTAAAAGTAATTCTGCCGGTGCCTGGTCACGGCTTCTGCTCTGCTCCACCCGCCCGTGCTGGATCCGTTCCTCGACCGTCAGCCTGCTCTCTTCCCGGACCTGCTCCAGGAGGAGCAGCGTGCAGTGCCGCGGACGTGACAGATGCTGCCGCAAGGCCGAGAGCGCAACAGGGTCGGACTCGGGAAAGATCATGTCCTTATTCTTCTCCCATCACGCGCCTGGGACCTGGCACGGTAAAGTCTCTCGGTGAATCCGCCCTCTCGCAAGAACGCTTGCTCCAGCGCGCGAAGTTGCTGGTCCAGCAGGTAGCTAGTCTGGTGGATCAAGCAGATCGCAGCATTGGCCGCGGATTCGGGATCGAGTTCTTCGAAATAGGGCCTATAGGTCGAATACGACCTATGGGGCAGCCGAGCCAGAGCACGGACGGCCTTGGCCTTCGGGTCGTCCTTTCCCCAGACCTGCAGGCCGCGCTGCCGGAGAAAATCTTGATAGTCCAGCAGCAGTTCTTCCAGGCTGGCCCGGGCCACGCCAACCAGCTTGAGCTCGGTCTTCTTGGAAGTCCCAGACGCCATGCTGCCCTCGGCGATGTTCTGCTTGCCGCTCCGCGCCGCCTGCACCATCTGGTCATGGGTCCCGGAGCGCCGGCCGATGAAGCGGTCGCAGAAGGCCACCGTGGCGTCATAGACGATTTCCGCCATCTGGTAGGATTTCAGATCCCGGTAGCCGCCATGTGGTGGGATGACTCGCGGTGGGTCGTCTCGGTCAGGCATTCGAAATAGCCTTTCGCTCGGGGCGACAGGGACAGCGCAGATCAGCTCGCAGCCGGCAGCGGGCGATGCGCAAACTGCCTGGCGCCGAGCGCCAGGGGGGGCGGGGCTGACCGGCCGCGGCTCCTCCACTCGGAACCCGATCCGCCGACGCTGAGGCGTGGGCGGGGCTTGACCGGCAGCATACTACGGACCCGGAACAGTATGGTCAGGCCAAACCAGAAAAATCTCACCGGCGCTTGGTCAGGCCTTCCGTGCCACTACCTCGGCCACCCGCCTTGCGCGCGGCGCTGCCCTGCCTGCCGCCCGCAGGCGTCCTTGCGGCTTGCGGGCCTTCGCGGCGGCGGCCCGGACGAGGGTGAGCCGATCCTGTCGGCCCCCGCTACCCCGCAGGGCCGCGAGCCATTCGGCCCGGATCTCATCCCGGAGCTTCTTCGGCTCCAGCACCTCCACGTTCCTGCCCCAGCTCAGGATCCAGCGCTTGAGGTCCAGCTCGGGCGCCACGCGGAGGCTGACCTCGGCCTCACCTGTGAGAAGCGACTCGCTCTGCTGGCTCGGGTGCCACGTGCGCTCGGTCACGAAGCGGGCCACGTCGCGAGAGAATCGCAGACGCACCCGCACGGGCTTTCCCCGGAACAGGCCGAAGCTCCCCTCCAGATATCGCTCCAGGTCGAAATCGGCGGGCCGCACGAAGGTCACGGGGCAGGGGGCCAGCCTCCCGATGCGCTCGACGGCTAAGGTCAGGACGCCTCGCCGGGTGTGACAGAAGGCGGCCAGGTAGAGCCCCCCGAGCTGATACCAGAGGTGGTAGGGGTCCACCCGCCGGGTCGTGACCTCGTCCCGCCCGTAGGAGTGATACTCGATCTCCACGGTCCGGCGGCGCTGGACGGCCTCGCGCAGGATCTCGATCGCCTCGCGGGAGCGGGCGTAGTCCTTGAAGCCGGGCGTCCGGGCTGAGATGCACTGGTCGAATTGATGGAGGAGCTGCAAGGCGGCTGGAGACACGCCCGCCTGGATCTTGTCCAGGGCGGACCGCAGCGCCTCGTCAAAGACCGTCCCTTCCAGCGGGCGGAGCAGATGCCGGCCGTGGTGCAGGGCCAGGAGCTCGTCGTGCGTGAACGGGATGCCCAGCGACCGGGTGTGCCCGTCCGCCATGAAGTACCGGACGCGCCGACCATCCGGCTCGCTGGTGAGGAGGACCCCGCCGGCCTCCAGGATCTGGAGGTCGCGCCACACGGTCCGTTCCACGCAGCCAAGGCGTGCGGCCAGCTCGGCCACCGTCTTCCCCGGCCTGCCTCCCAGATTCAGCATCAGCTTGATGAGGCCGATGAGCGATCGTCCTCGGACCATGGGCCATCAACCCTCCTCAAGAGGACGGACCGGTCTGGTCAAGTCTGGCTGGTGGAGAACCGAATCCTCGTCAACGCCCGGCCCCGGTCGGCCGGGACGGGGCGCGTTCGATCCTGCCAGGTGGAGGAGGAGCGGCGGGTGCCAATTGGTGGGTGGGAGGGACGCCCGCGTCGTGAAACGCTATCACTCCCCTGCTTTTGGAGTCAACCACACCGCCCCCGCGGTCCGCTCTTCCGCACATTCCCCTGCGCGGCACGATAAGCTCTCACCTGCGGGAATTCAAACCAGCAGAGAGTTGACGAAATTTCCTTACTCCCTTACGCTCCGTGGCATCGGAACCTTCCGCCGGCCGAGTTGTGGGATTTCCAACTCTGGCGTTGATCGATGCTCGCCCCTGGAACCTTTCCTGTCCTTTGGGTGTTCTCCATGCTAGGTACCATGAGAAAGCACTCGCACGTCACCGGAACCCCTTGCCTGCTCCTCCTCGCGGTGGCATTCGCCGTCCTGGGAACGGTCCTCCTGCTCCCATTGACCGCCCATGCGGCGACGACGGCCCTGCCCGACCTCGCGGCCCGGGGGAAATACATCTTCGGGGCCGCGGGCGGCTGCGGTTGTCATACCGAACTGAATAGTAAGGCCGTCAACAGCGGAGGCCGCAAGTACGAGGGCCCCTTCGGCACGGTGTACTCCACAAATATCACGCCGGACCGCGAGACCGGGATCGGCTCCTGGACGGACGAACAGATCATCACCGCCATCCGATTGGGCCGCCGACCCAACGGCGATCGGCTCATCCCGGTTCATCCCTACACGGTCTTCAACGGGATGGCAGAGGAGGACCTCCAGGCCCTCGTCGCTTATCTCCGCAGCGTGCCGCCAGTGAAACGAGCCAACCAGCCCAAGAAGATCGTGCCGCTATTCGAGAGCGTCGCCCTGCCGGTCTGGCTGGCCGCGTTTGCCCCGAGGGAAACGCCGCCGCCGACGGCCCCTACCTCGGGAGTAGCCCGGGGCGAGTACCTCGTGCGGGCCGTGGGGCATTGCGGCGAGTGCCACACCCCCCGGGGCATGACCCAGGCGACGGATAACTCGCGCTTCCTGGCTGGCACCCAGAAGGGACCCGACGGCACGCCGGTGCAGAACATCACGCCGGATAAGGACACCGGCCTCACCTGGTCCGTCGATGAAATTGCCTGGTTCCTGGGGACGGGCAACAAGCCTGATGGTGACGTGGTCGGCGGGGTGATGGGTGAGGTCATCCAGGGGACATCGGCCGGCTACAAGGACCTGACCGAGGCTGATCGCGTTGCGATCGCCCGCTATCTCAAGAGCATTCCCCCCGTCAAGAACAAGATTGACATGAGCAAGAAATGAGAATCGGGCCGGCAGTCGCCCAGGGCCCAGGGGATCCAGCCTCGACGCCGGATCCTCCAAACCGCGCCATGCAGTATCACACAAAGGAGGAGAGGACGATGATGCGACACGGGAACGTACGTACGGCAATTCTTCTGGGCAGTCTGATCGTTCTTTTGGTAGCGGGCTGCGCCTCCATGTCCGGCATGGGGCCGGGGTCCGGGGATGTCGTGGCGGACCGCCAGCGCCTCATGCGACTGAACGGGGCAAGCTGGGCGGACATTCAAGCCAAGGTGAAGGCCGGGAACATCGAGGCGGTCATGGTGAACGCGGAGACCCTCGCCCTGAACGCGGAGCACATCCCGTCCATGTTCCCCAATGGGTCGCTCACGGACAAGTCCAAGGCCAAGCCTGACGTGTGGCAGAAGTTCGACCAGTTCAAGGACGCCTCGAAGAACATGCAGACCCTCTCGGCGAGACTGCGTGATGCCGCCAAGGCCAAGGATGCCGCGACCGTCGAGACCATGGTGAAGGACTTCGGGGCCAAGGCCTGCGGGACCTGCCATACCCCGTTCCGCGTGCCGCCGCCCAGGACCTCCTAGTACCAATCCGTTAGATCCTCGGTTCGGCCAAAATCCCCCCTCCCCCCCTTTACGAAAGGGGGGCGGAGGGGGGATTTTGGCTAAAGGGGGTTGGGGGGATTTGCTTGAACGGGACGTCCTTGCTCTTTCCGCCCGGCTCTCCCGCCGCGACTTCACCCCACGCTCTCCGAACCTCCAGCGGCCCCGGATGCAGGTCGGGCTCGCTGCAGCCTCCCGCGAAGGCTCGCAGGAGGTCCCACGTCCGTGGGGACGCCGTCCACGAACAGGATGGCCTGTCCGGAGAGGGGCGACACCCGGCTTCCGGGTGTCAGGATGCCCACCAGGTTCAACGGATCGGCGGCAGGGAGGAGCAGCGTCTCCCCTTCTCCCCGCGTTCGCCGGATGGCCCGCAAGGCCTCCACCGCCTCGGGCAGCGCGAACTGCTCCCCGCTGAATCCCGCCACGAAGCGGCCGCCGCGGATCTCCCCCCGCGCCTCCAGCCTCCGGTAGATGTTCACCAGAACCCGCCAGGCAGGCGCCCGCGTCTCGCGCGCCAGCAATTCCCGCAGGATCACCCCGTAGCGGGTGAGGAGCTGGCGGGCGCACGCCTCCTCCGGCTCCCGGTCCGGGACCTGGCGTGGGAGGGCGGCGTCCGGCTGGCGCAAGAGCGACCAGCGACCCACCGGCACGTGACGCGTCATGGCCCGCCCGCCCCGGATGGCGCGGAAGCGGCGGTGCACTTCCCGCTTGGCCTCTCCCGTCGTGAGGAGCAGGCGCAAACCGGCGACCCCATCCCCCGTGACCAGCCCGCAGGCCACCAGCTCCCAGAGGGCGTCTTCGACCCCGCTCTCCAATTGTCCGACGGCCCTGGCGATGTCGGCCAGGAAGGAGGCCCCGCGCTCTTGAAGCTGCCGGACGACGGCACGGGCCGTGGATGAAAGCCCCGCCATCTCCTCAGCTCTGACGGATCCCCGCTCCAGGAAGAGATCCAGGTCCTCCCTCAAGACCAGGCCGAGGGAGGCTGCCCGCGTCGGCGCCTGCCTCCTGGCCGGCCCGTCCTCCCCCTGCGGCGCGTCTTCCCGCAATCGCAGCCGGCCCCAGGCGACCGTCCCCGATAGGCAGAGCTGCTCCAGGTCGGCGGGATTGTATCGGGCGACACGCGCCGGCAGGACATCCCGCTCCCACGCGGGCGCCGGCAGCTCCAGCCCCTGGAGCTTGCGGATGATCTGCACGATTCCCTCGCGGCCGTGGAGCTGGCTGCCCGGAAACACGTGCTGCCAGCGGAAGAGGAAGCGGAGCAGCTCCGCCGGGGGCACCGGCTCGATCTCGCGCCGGAGCCTTCCCATGGTCAGCCTGTGAATCCGGGCCAGCAATCGCCGCTCGCACCACTCCGTGGGCGCGGCATCGGCCTGGGTGGTGAAGCGGCCCCGCAGGACGACCCCTCCCGCCTCCAGGGCCAGCAGCGCCCCTTCGACCTTCCCCTGGGGGAGACCCAGCCGGCTCGCGAGGGCGGGCGCCGTTGTGGGACCGATTGCTTCCAACCACCCCTGCACGATGCGCCGGACCCCCTCCTCCTGGCTGAAGGAGTCGGCTCCCCAGCCTTGCGTCGCCGGGGGCGGCGACAGCCACTCCGCCTCCGGCAGCGCCGCCCGGATGACACCCATCCGCTCCGTGGCCGCGTACCCCTCACGTTTCGGAGCTGACGGCTGACGGTCGACCGTTGACGGCCAGTCGGACCAGCCTATCCGCACCGCCCTCCCCGCCTTGACCAGATCCTGCATCCACCCCTGCCAGGCGCCCAGCTCTCCGGTGGGAAGCAAGATCAGACTGAGGAGGGCGTCGTGCAGCTCATCCGGGTCCCGCACATCAGGCCGGGCCTGGCTCCTCACCTCCTCGATCGCCGCCGCGTCCAGCGCCCCGACACCCGCCCCCAGGTCCACGGCCACCCGGCGGAGGGACACGGCGCGGGCGCGCCGCTCCTCCAGCGGGGCATCATCCAGGAAGGCGTAGGGATTGGCATTCAGGATCTCGTGGGAGAGGGGGGATGGGACAGGGGTGTCCACGGCGACCCCGCGGATCTGCCCCCGCTCCAGTCTCTCCAGGACCGCGCGAAGCCCCTCCACGTCCATGGCCTCGTGCAGGCAGTTCTCCAGGGTCTCGTTGACCAGCGGGTGATCCGGTGGGCTGATCGGGCCCGGGTTGTTGTCCTGGCAGGCCACCTGGGCCGGGAACACCGCGGCCAGCAGGTCGTCGGCCCGCATCCGCTGGATCGGCATCGGCACCCGGCGGCCCCCACTCTGGCGCAGGAGGGCCAGGGCGCGCGTGGCGTTCCAGCGCCAGCGGGTCCCGAACATTGGGGCCTGGAGGGTCGCCTGCACCAGATCCCCGTCCAGGCGATCCGGTCGCACCATGGCGAAGACGCTCTCCAGGGGGAAGCTGTGCTGCTCCCCCAGCGAGAGCACGATCCCGTCATCCGTGGCCGCCGCCTGCAGCTCGAAATCGAAGCTGAGGCAGAACCGCTTGCGGAGCGCCAGGCCCCAGGCCCGGTTGATCCGGCCCCCGAAGGGCGCGTGCAGGACGAGCTGCATCCCGCCCGCCTCGTCGAAGAACCGCTCCGCGACGACCACCTGTTGCGTGGGCACCACGCCCAGCACGGCCAGCGTCTCGGAAAGGTAGGCGACGATCTGCTCCGCGCCGGCGGCGTCCACGCCCGTCTCCCGCTCCAGCCAGCCCGCCGCCGCGGGGACGTCCCGGATCCGGTCCGCCACCGCCTGCCGCAGCTCGGCCACCGCCAGCGAGAGCTCCGGCGTCCGCGCGGGCGCCTCGCCCAGCCAGAAGGGGATGGTCGGGGGGGCGCCCTGGGCGTCCACGACCCGCACCGTCCCCGACTCGATCTTCCGGATGCGCCAGGAGCGATTCCCGAGGAGGAACACGTCGCCGGCCAGGCTCTCGACCGCGAAGTCCTCGTTCACCGTCCCGACGGCGGCGCCGCTCGGGTCCTCGATCACCTGATAGTCGGCCACGTCCGGGATGGCCCCGCCGCAGGTGATGGCCGTGAGGCGGGCGCCCCTCCGGGCGCGCAGCCTGCGGTTCACCCGATCCCAGTGCAGGTGCGCCGAGCGCCGGCCCCTCCGCGTCGCCACCCCCTCTGCCAGCATGGTGAGGACCGCCTCGTACCCGGACCGCTCCAGGTCCCGGTACGGGTACGCCCCCCGGACGAGGTCGAGCAGCGCCCCCTCGGTGCGCTCCCCCGAGGCCGCGCTGGCCACGATCTGCTGGGCCAGGATGTCGCGCGGTCCGCGGGGGATCCTGGTGGCGTCCAGGCCACCGGCCCGGATGGCCCGGATGGCGGCGGCGCACTGGAGGAGCTCGTCACGCGTTCCCGGGAAGAGGATCCCCCGCGGGATCGCCCCCAGCCAGTGGCCGGACCGGCCCACGCGCTGGAGCAGGACCGCCAGCGCCCGCGGCGCCCCGAGGTGGCAGACCAGGTCCACGTGCCCGATGTCGATCCCCAGCTCCAGGGAGGCGGTCGCCACGACCACCTTCAGCGTCCCGGCCTTGAGCCCCTGCTCCGCCAGGAGACGCGTCTCGCGCGAGAGGCTCCCGTGGTGGGCAGCCACGGCCTGCTTCCCCAGCCGCTCTGCGAGCTGAAACGCCACACGCTCCACCAGCTTCCGCGTGTTGACGAAGACGAGCGTCGTGCGAACCCCTCCGGCATGGGCCGCAATCCGATCGTAGACCTCGCCCCACAGCGCGTGGCTGGCAACGGGGCCCAGGGGTTGATCCGGCACCTCGACCCGCAGGTCCAGATCGCGCCGCTGCCCCGCCTCGACGATGGCGCAGTCCGGCCTCCCGTCCGCGTCCAGGCCCCGGGTTCCGACGAGCAGCCGGGCGATCTCCTGGATCGGCCGCTGGGTCGCGCTCAACCCGATCCGCTGGAGCGGCCGCCCCGCCAGATCGTCCAGCCGCTCCAGCGTCAGCGCCAGGTGCGCCCCCCGCTTGTCCGCGGCCACGGCATGGATCTCATCCACGATGACCGTCTCGGCGGCGACCAGGCTCCTCCGGCTTCCCTCGGCGGTCAGCAGGATGTACAGGGACTCCGGCGTCGTGATCAGGATGTGGGGCGGGCGCCTGCGCATGGCCGCCCGATCCTTCGCCGGCGTGTCGCCCGTGCGGACCGCCACGCGGATCTCCGGCAGGGGCGTCCCGCCCCGCTCCGCCAGGCCACGGATCCCCTTCAAGGGCTCCTGGAGATTCTTCTGGATGTCGTTGGACAGCGCCTTCAAGGGCGAGACGTACACGACGATCGTCCGCTCTTCGAGGGCTCCCTGCATGGCGCGGCGCACGAGGGTGTCGATGGCCCACAGGAAGGCGGCCAGCGTCTTCCCCGACCCTGTCGGCGCTGACAGCAGTGCGTGCCGCCCGGCGGCGATGGCCGGCCATCCGAGGGCCTGGGGCGGGCTGGGCCCTCCGAAGCTTCCGAGGAACCACTCCCGGACGAGGGGATGAAACCGATCCAGCAGTTCGGTGTGCATGGCGGAGAGATGCTACGGGAGGACGCAGCCGGCGTCAACCCCCGCCGGGCCAACGCATGGCGCAGGGCGCACGGCGCAACAGAATGACCCATGGAGGATCGCCGCGCAACCGCCATGAGCCACGAGGCGGGCGGCGCGCGCCTTGACCCGGATGCGTTGCTCTGGTAGCGTCCTGGCGTTCCGGCTGGCATCTCTGACCCCGTCCCCCGATCGGGGGTACGCACACACAGGAGGCCCCATGAAAGCCGTTCGCGTGCACGCAGTGGGCGGACCCGACGTCCTGCGCTACGAAGATGTCCCCGTGCCCACCCCCGGTCCCGGGCAGGCGCAGATCAAGCTGGAGGCCATCGGGCTGAACTATCTCGACTGCTACTTCCGGGCGGGCCTGTACAAGAACCCGCTCCCCTTCATCCCTGGCAGCGAGGGAGCCGGGACCGTGGCGGCCGTCGGACCGAACGTGACCGAGGTGAAGGTGGGGGACCGGGTGGCCTACGCCCCGGCCATCGGCGCCTACGCCGAGTACGCCGTCGTCGCCGCCGAGCGATTGCTGAAGCTGCCCGAGGGCATCGAGGCGCGAACCGGGGCCGCCGTCGCCCTCCAGGGAATGACCGCGCACTACCTGGCGTGCAGCCTCTACCCGCTGAAATCCGGGGATACGGCCCTCGTCCACGCGGCGGCGGGCGGCGTCGGGCTGCTCCTGGTGCAGGTCGCGAAGATGCGCGGCGCCCGGGTCTTCGGGACGGTCTCCACGAAAGACAAGGCGGCCCTGGCGAAAGAGGCGGGGGCGGACGAGGTCATCCTCTACACCGAGCAGGATTTCGAGGCGGAGGTCTTGCGCCTCACGGGCGGCAAGGGTGTGAACGTGGTCTACGATTCCGTCGCCAAGACGACCTTCGACAAGAGCCTGAACTGCGTGGGCCTGCGGGGCATCCTGGCCCTGTTCGGACAGTCCAGCGGCCCCGTGACCTCCATGGATCCCGCGCGGCTTGCCAAGTACGGGGCCTTTCTGACACGCCCCAGCCTGGGACACTACACCGTCACACGCGAGGAATTGCTCCAGCGCGCCGCGGACATCTTCGGATGGGTGAAATCCGGCCGGCTCAAGGTGCGGATCGATCGTGCCCTTCCGCTGAAGGACGCGCCCGAGGCGCACCGCCTGCTGGAAGGGCGGAAGACCACGGGGAAGGTGCTGCTGATTCCATAGCCCGCCCCGTCTCGACGAACCGCCCATCCGACCGCACTCGCACGGGGGCCGGCCATGCGCTTACGAGGCAAGGTTGCGTTCATCACCGGTGCAGGCATGGGACAGGGACGGGAGGCGGCCCTGCTCTTCGCGCGGGAGGGGGCCCGCGTGATCGTCGCCGACATTCATCGCAAGGCGGGCGAGGAAACCGTGGGCCGCATCCAGCGCCGGGGCGGCAAGGCCCTCTTCGTGGAGGGCGACGTGTCCGTGGAGCGGGACGTCGTGCGAATGCTGGAGACCGGCGTCAGGCGCTTCCGCTCCCTCCACATCCTGTACAACAATGCGACCGTGCTGTGGAGAGATCGCGATCGCTCCGCCCTGGAAACCTCGGAGCCAAACTGGGACCGGGTCCTCGCCATCAACCTGAAGGGACCCCTCCTCGTCGCCAAGCACGGGACCCCCTTCCTCGTCCGCTCGGGGGGCGGCTGCATCATCAATGTGGGGGCACTGGCCGCCCTCCGCGGATCCCAGGTCGCCCAGGATGCCTACGCCTCGGCCAAGGGAGGCCTCATCTCCCTCACCCGCTCCCTGGCGCTCCAGCTCGCCATGCACAACATCCGCTGCAACATCATCCACCCCGGCTACGTTGACACCGAGTTCCAGGCCCTGGACCTGAAGGATCCACAGACGCGCAGGGGCCTGGAAGCGAAGATCCCCCTGGGACGGATCGCCCATCCCCGGGAGATCGCCGGCGTGGCCCTGTTCCTCGCCTCCGATGACTCCTCGTACGTCACCGGAACCGAGATCGTCGTCGACGGCGGACTGTGCGCCGGCTGAGGGCCGCAGCTCCAATTCGGAACTGTGGACCGCCACGGCGCCAAGGGGAACAGATGCGTGAGATAGGGCT
This sequence comes from Methylomirabilis sp. (SeqCode), assembly GCA_035455275.1. GTDB lineage: Bacteria > Methylomirabilota > Methylomirabilia > Methylomirabilales > 2-02-FULL-66-22 > 2-02-FULL-66-22. The sequence continues at coordinate 30,674 of DATIFO010000250.1, forward strand.
AGACAATGACCACAGCGTTCCAGCAATCCCCCCCTCCCCCCCCTTTGCCAAAGGGGGGCGGAGGGGGGATTTCGCCCGGCTGAAGGCATATGTGAAGAGCCATGGCCTTTGGTGGCCTGGCGCCTTGACGGTGCCAGGTGTTCTCGGGTCGGGGCTCAGCGCTGGCCG
>DATIFO010000251.1:0-25520 GCA_035455275.1 Methylomirabilis sp. (SeqCode)
AACGAGGCAGTCGTGGAAACCCACCCGGGAGTGAGTCCGTCCACGAGATTCCAGACGTGAGAGAACCACCACGTCCCGGCCAGGTCGGCGTCCACGAACGCTCCGCCTCCCTTGACCCCGATTGCCAGCCCGGGTCCGTTCGGGCCCTCCGAGACGATCGCGGCGAAGACGTTCTTGTTCGGGGCCATATAGCCCTTCGGGAAGCTGAAGCTACGGATCGGCCGCCCTCCCCGCCCACTCGTCGTGAGAGAACCGGACACGAGGCCGGCGGTGTCGATGATGAACGATACCCCGCCCAGGTTGAACGTATCGACCCCACCGGCGGGGAGGCTATCGTGGAAGGTCCCACAATTGGTGGGGTTCGGGAAGATACAGCTCAAGCCGCCGGTCGCATCGAGAGCAAAGTTCGCGGCGGACCATGCGGGATTGTTCGTGGTGGAGGAATCCGTGAGGTAGTAGACGTACCACTCTCCAGTGAGGTCAGAGCCGACGGCCGGCGTGGCGGTGAAAGTCCCCCCCGCTTTGATCCCGACTGCCATTCCACGACCGTTCAGGTCTTCGGAGGCGTTCATGGAGAGGATAGTCTTGGTCCGGTCGAGCTTGCCGTGCGGGAAGATCACACTGCCGCCCGCTGTCGTGAGAGAACCGGAAACGACGCCGGCGCTGTCGATGAGGAAGGCCCCTCCCGTGAACGCGCCAGTTGCCCCGGTGCTGTCGGTAAAGGTCCCACCGGTCACGACACCGGTGGTGTCGAGATTGACGGTGGCGTCCACCCACCCGGGGTCATTGATCGAGACGAAATCCGAGAATGAAAACAGATGCCAGGTGCCCGCTAGCGCGGCCTCAGTGAAGCCGTCGGTGCCACCGGCATCGAACATCGCCACGACGTTCCGGGCCCGGTCCATGGCGACCGTGCAGGTCCCGGTACCGGTGCAGCCTTCCCCGGTCCAACCGATGAAAGTCCCAAGGGTGGCCGCGGCCGTCAGGGTCACAGTCGCCGGAGGGGCAGCGGGACCTGTGAAGCCCCTGCAGATTGCTCCGCAGTTAATGCCGGCTGGACTGGAGGTCACCGTGCCTGCGCCGGAACCACCCTTGAACACGGTCAGCGCATCCGTCGTGTTCAGGAGGACGGAGACTGAACTGCCGCCGCTGTTTGCCACGATCAGATCGAGCTTGTTGTCGCCATTGAGATCTGCGATCGCGATGGCTTTCGGCTGGATGCCCGTTGCAAAGGGGATTTGAAGCCGGAACAGCCCACCCCCGAGTCCCAGGAGGACAGAGACAGTGTTGCTGGTTCTATTCGTCACGGCCACATCGAGGTTTCCGTCGCCGTCGAGATCCGCAATGGCCAAGGCACTGGGCGCAGTGCCCGTATTAAAGGTGGATTGCGCCCCGGCGCCGGGAATCGCGAATGTTCCGTCCCCGCCGCCCTTGAGGTATGACATGTTATTGGTGCTGGAGTTCGCCGTGACGAGATCGAGAGGCGGGGGGTTCCCGTTGGTCACCTCGATGTCGCCGATGGCCAGGGCGACTGGGCCGGCGCCCGCGCCGGCGGCCGTGAGGAAGGGGGACCCCAGAGGGGCGGTAAAGCTACCGGTTCCGTCCCCCAGGAGGGTGGAAACGGTACCGGTGGTAGAGTTCGCCACGATGATGTCCAGGACCAAGTCGGCGCTGATGTCGACGAGGGCGAGGGCGACGGGACTCGGGCCTGCCGGGAAGGGGGACCCAATACTGGGGATGAAGCCGCCAACTCCGTTCCCCAGGAGGACGGAGACGGTACCATCGGTGGCGTTCGCCACGACAATATCCAGGAACGAGTCAAACCCGGGGAGGGTGCCGGGGTTGACGTGGCCGACCGCGACGGCCGCAGGGCCGTTCCCCGTGGGAATATCACTTCTGGAGGGGAAGTTACCGGCCCCGTCCCCCAGGAGGACTGAGACGGAGTTGCCGGTGGAGTTGGCCACGACGAGGTCGAGTTTCCCATCGCCGTTGAAATCGCCGACGGCAACGGCGGATGGACCGGTGCCTGTCACGAAGTCGCTCTTCGCGCCGAAGCCACCGAGTCCGTCCCCCAGGAGGACTGAAACGGAGTTGCCGGTGGAGTTGGCCACGACGAGGTCGAGTTTCCCATCGCCGTTGACATCAGCGACAGCGGCGCCCGCGGGACCGGTCGCGGTTCCGAAGTCGGTTTTCGGGCCGAAGCTAACCTGGGCCTGCCCTATCCCCGCCCAGCAAAGGACCAGCATGAGAGAAAGCAGCCCAAAGACTGCTATGCGCCGAGCCTCGAGGAGCGAGTGTTGTCGCGGTCTCTGACTCATGGAAGAATCCTCCCTGATCGATTGTTTCATTTACCAAGACCTCTACTCAGTTCCAGTGGCGACCCCTCCGCAAGGGCTAAGCCACGGGTAGAAAGGACGGTGTTCGGGAGCGCCCAAGCATCTCGTCGGATTTCAACCCGCAGACATGTCCGCCTCCGTCCTATACGCAACAAGCGAAACACGCATGATTTCTGAATCAACCCATCGGGCTCCTCTGCGAAGAAGCGGCTTGACCGCTTCGGCGTATGACGTGTCATGCTCGGCTCGATCTTCCGAGAGAGGTTCCTGGCGAGAACCCTGTCGATCGCTAAATAGCTAGAAACACATGAGTAGTTGTGCATTTCTCGCGATCGATCAGATCAAGAGGAGTGTATGGTCCAGGAAAACATGAAATCTCTTGGAAATAAGATAGAGAGAATCGTGCGAGAATTGAATCCGCAAAGGTACGCGGATTTGCCAAAAGTTTTAATGATTTTTGTATCAGGATTTGTCCTACATCGTCTCCTTCTCCTCACTCCTACACGACGTTCGACAGCAAGAGCGCGGAACCTTGAGCGCGAAACTCTTACCCCTGGGATGAAGGCCCACCTCGGTCTGAACGTCTCTGGGGATTCCTTAGCGGAAAGTGGAGGGAAGTTAGGCTGGACAGATGTCGTCAGGTCCAGTGGGAAGGGACGGGCAGGTGGCCCTTGGGCAAGCAATGGTCATCGAGACCAGGATGTCCGGAGACCGATTCGTACCGTCATCCCAACGAGGGCCGAGCCGGCAAAAACAAAAGCCCGCGCCGAATACCATTCGGCGCGGGCCGGTCATTCAACGTAGTCGTTTTCCTCGGGGCTCCCCCGAGCGAGCATGGCTACTTGCAGTACTTCTTGTACCGCTCGTTGATCCGCCCCCAGTGGAGGCCGGCCAGGAAGTTGTCGATGTACTTGGCGCGAGCCGGACCATCCTTGTGATAATAGGCGTGCTCGAAGACATCGCAGGCAACCAGGGGGATGCCGCCCCAGATGGCGCCGTAGTGATGCTCGTCCACCAGCACGTTCAAGAGACGCTGGGAAGCCAGGCCGTCGTACACCAGCAGGCCCCACCCGCTGAGCTTGGCGGAGACCGCCGCCGCCTTGAAGTCCGCCTTCCAGGCGTCGAAGGAGCCGAAGTCACGTTCGATGGTGCTGTACACCTCTCCCCCCCTCTTGGGATCACCGTCGCCCCCCAAGACTTCCCAGTACACGTCGTGCAAGAGCGTCCCGGCATGGTTCCAGGTGAAGCGCCGCTTCAGCTCGCCGATGACGCTGTAGTTGCCGTTGGCCGCGGCGCGGTCCGCCGTCTCCAGCCCCTTTTCAATGTTGTTGAGGGCAGTGACGTACCCCTTGTGGTGCGTGTTGTAGTGCCAATCGGTGGTTTCCGGACTGACGACGTTCGCGAGGAGCTTCTTCGCCTCCTCGTCTGTGTACGGCCGGGCCTTCAACTTCCACTCGTGCGCCATGCCAATCTCCTCCCCTTGTGGTGTGGTGGTTGTGGTGCTGACTGCCTACGGGCGCAGGCCTGGAGCGGGAGCGACGGGCTCGAAGTGCTGTCCCATCCCCAGGCCAGTCCCGGGCTTGAGTAGCTCGGGCCGCTGTCTGGCCGCCTCCCGCAGCGGGAGCAGCAGCCGTTCCTTGCTATAGATGAAGTCGTCCCGGTGATACGACGCCAGCTCGAACTCCTTCCCCATGAAGATGGCGTCCTCCGGGCACGCCTCCTCGCAGAACCCGCAAAAGATGCAGCGGAGCATGTGGATCTTGTACACCTTGGCATAGCGCTCCCCGTGGGAGACCCGCTGCTCGTCGGTGTTCTCCGCCGCCTCGATGTAAATCGCGTCCGCCGGGCACGCCACGGCGCATAGCTCGCAGCCCACGCAGCGCTCCAGCCCGTCCTCGTCCTTCACCAGGAAGTGACGTCCTCGGTAGCGCGGGGACAAGGGCATCCGCTGCTCCGGGTACGGGACGGTGACCGGCTTCCGGAAGATGTGCTTGAACGTCGTCGCCAATCCTTTGGCCAACTCGCTAAACATGTCCCTCCTCTTCCCACCCGTTCGTGCTGAGCCGGTCGGCTGAGCTCAGGGCGAACGGAGCCGCAGGGCTCAGGGCGAACACGAGTAACCAGTGAATACGTCGCCTCGGGGCGGTTAATTGAGCTTCCTGACGGCGGCCGCCACCTCCGCGTAGTTGGGCTCGACCTTGGGCTCGGGCGCCACCCACTTGTAGCGGATGACCCCGGACCGGTCGATGACGAAGACCGCACGCTTTGCCACGGTGAAACCCTTCACACCGGCGAGATCGTTGAACACCACGTCGTACTGCTTGATCGCCTCGCGGCTGATGTCCGACAGGAGTGGGAAGTTGAGTCCGTTCTTGGCCGCGAACTCCTTGTTGGCGAAGGGGGAATCCACGCTCACCCCGAGGACCGCCGTGTTCGCGCCGGCGAAGTCGTTGAGCTGGTCCCGGAACGTGCACATCTCCTTCTGGCAGACCCCGGTGAACGCCGCCGGGTAAAACGCCAGGACCACATTCTTGCCCTGGTGGTCTGCCAGGCTCACAACCTTGAGGTCGGTATTCACGAGGGTAAACTGGGGTGCCGCCTGTCCCACGTCTGCTGCCATGATCTGCTCCTTTTTTCGGTTGACGGTGTAAGGTTCAATCATCCAGGGTCGAGGTGTGACGTTCCGGGTGCAACCTGCGACGTCCGGCCTCCGAGGTCCCCGGGTTCAGGCGCCTCGCTCGGAGCTTGGCCTCCTGTGCAGGGCCCAGTCCAAGAGCTCCACCGGATGGACAGCCCGCAGGGGAAGTCCTGCCTGCTTGAGGCCGAGGCCGATCTGCAAGAGACAGCCGATGTTCCCGGCGGTGACGATTTCCGCCCCCGTCTCGTGGATTCGCTCGACCTTTCGCCGGAGCAGTTGACTCGCCATGTCCGGCTGGAGCAGGTTGTACACTCCCGCGCTGCCGCAACAGACATCCGACTCCGGCAACTCCACCACCCGAAGGCCGGGGATCCGCCGCAGGAGCGAGCGGGGCTCCTTGCGTATGCCCTGGGCATGGCTCAGATGACACGCCTCGTGGTACGTCACCGTGAGGGGCACGGGATGAAGCGTGCCGCTGAAAGAGGCGTTGGCGAGGATCACTGACACATCCTGCACCTTCGCGCTGAACGCCTCTGCCCGTTCCCGCCAGGCGGGCTCGCCACGGAAGAGGAAACCATACTCCTTCATGGTCGCCCCGCAGCCTGCGGCGTTCACTGCGACCATATCCACTCCGGAACGCTCGAACGTCTCGATCACGGCCCTGGCCATCCGACGGCCCGTCTCGGGTTCCCCGTTGTGCAGGTGAAGTGCCCCGCAGCAACCCTGGCCCTGCGGGGCGATCACGTCATATCCGGACGCCGCCAGCACCCGGGTCGTCGCCCGGTTGACGCCGGGGAGCAGAAATCGCTGCACGCAGCCGGTAAGGAGGCCGACCCGCCCGACCCGCCGTCCGATCGCCGGGGTCACCTCGGGCAACGGACGTCGCTCCGCCCGGGAGGGAACCGTCGGCAGGAGTGCCTCCATCCGGGCGAGCCGCGGTCCAAGAATCGCCAGCACCCCCGAGGCTCGAAGCAGTCGGGAAACCCCCAGACCCTGGTACAGGGACAGCGCTCCAAGCGTCCAGCCCAGGCGTCGCGGAAAGGGGAATACCCGATTGATGAGCCAGCGCCATCGCCGGTCCCCCGCGGGGCGCTCGAACCCCCGATCGATTCCCGAGCGTGCCCTCTCCAGGAGTCGCTCGTAGGGCACGCCCGACGGACACGCCTCCTGGCACGCGAGACATCCCAGGCACTGATCCAGATGCTTGACGATCGCGGCGTTGAGCGTGGTCTGCCCCTCGTGAAGGGCGCGCATCAGGTGGATCCGCCCCCGCGGCGAAGCCATCTCCAGACCGGTCGTCAGATAGGTGGGGCAGGTGGGCAGGCATAGACCGCAGTGGACACAATCCAGGAGACCGTCTCCGTTCAAGGAGAACAGTGCTCCGGCACCTGGTGATGCCGCATTTGCCTCTTCCACCATCTGGGTGGTCATATCCCCCCGACGAACCGTCCGGGATTCAAAATGTCCTTCGGGTCATAGGCGCTCTTCAAGCGTCGCATCAGAGACACTCCATCGGCCGGAGGTCCCCACGGGTCAACCTGCTCGCGCACCGCCGCCGGCGCATCCAGAACGACCAGGAATCCCCCGAGAGCTGTCAAGGCCGCGCGGGCCGCTCTCAGACAGGCCGCGATGGTATCGGTCCTCTCGGCCAGGATCGCCCCCCGCAAGCTGCCGTGGGCCACGTTTGCTGCGACGGCAACCTCCGCGCCTCGACAGGCCGCCTCGCGGACCGCATGCATGGCCTTCGCGCAGTCTACCGGCAACACGCTGCCCCGCCAGATGGCCCGAGACTTGCCCGTATTCCCGTCCCCGGGCATCCACGGGAAGTCGCGGAGCGTCGTCCAGGTCCGGCCGGCGTCCTGCACCGGGATCAGGACCCCACCCGACTCCCGGGCGATGTGTTCCAAGTCATCCCGCTGGGATTGGACCGTCTGTTGCCCTCCCGCACACGAGACCATCAGGGCGGGTCCACTTGCCGATCCACCGCATGCGCCTCGTGCCGCCTCGTCCAGGAGTTCGACCCTGGTTGGCTGGAGGTGCGAGGACAGGATGCGGGTTGCGGCGGCCTGGATCCGCGCCAGATCCGACAGGGGAAGCCACCACCCCGCCTCGGCCTCGGGGATCGGAAACAGCCGGAGGGTCGCCTCCAGAATCACGCCGAGGGTGCCGTGCGCTCCGAGGTACAGCTTGGTGATGTCGTAGGCCGTCGCGTTCTTGACGACCTTGGCTCCCCCTTTGGTGATCGTCCCATCGGCGTGCCCCACCCGAACCGCCAGGACCAGGTCCCGCGCCGTCCCATACCGGCAGCGCAGCGGACCGCTGAGGTTCGCCGACAGAACCCCCCCGAGGCTGCTGCCGTCCGCCAGGGGTGGGTCGAGGGGAAGGAATTGCCCGCGCGTCTCCAGGCGGCGCCGGAGTTCGGGGAGGCGGATCCCCGCCTCCACTGTGGTCGTCATCTCCGCCGGCTCGTGCTCGATGAGCCGGTCGAGTCGCGCGAGATCCAGCACAAGGTCATAGCGACTCGGGGGAGAGCCGACGCACTGATGGACTCCACCACCCCAGGGCACGACGCCCAACCCTTCGCAGAAAGCGAGCCCCAGGATCCGAGAAACCTCGGCCTCGTCTCCCGGCCGCACTCCTGCGGCTGGCGTAGCCCCTCCCAGACGGTAGGCAGACAGGCATTCGCCTGTCAGCACATGATCGGCGCCGACGAAACCTCGCAGCGAGTCCACGATGCCGGTACCGACGCTGGTCCCGCGCATCACCGGCTCTCTTCCGGCTCGAGACTCGCGGCTCGCGGCTCGTCCTCCGGAAAGACCTTCCCAGGGTTGCACAAGCCTGCCGGATCCAGAACCTCTCTCACCCGCCGCATGGCCGCGAGATCTGCCGGGCTGTACATGAGGTGGAGGTACTCCCGCTTCTCCAGACCGATGCCGTGCTCGCCGGTCACCGTCCCCCCAGCCTGGATGCAGCAGCGCATGATCTCGTCATTGGCGCGCATGGCCCGATCGAGCTGGCCGGGGATGTCCCGATCGTAACAGATCAGGGGATGCACGTTCCCGTCTCCGGCGTGAAAGACGTTGGCGACGCGGACCCCGTACCGGGACGCGATCTGCTCAACCTCACGCAGGACCGCCGGGAGCTTGGTCCGCGGGACGACGGCATCCTGGATGAAGTAATGCCGGGCGATCCGCGAGAACGAGCCCGCGGCCTCCTTCCGCCCCTTCCACAGCAGGGCCCGCTCCTCCTCCGTCTTGGCCACCTGCACCTTGAGGCACCCGTGCTCGCGACAGGTTACCTCGACGCCGACTGCCTCCGCCTCGACCTCGGCGCCAAGCCCCTCCAGCTCGATGAGGAGGACAGCTCCGGCGTCCGTGGGGTAGCCGGCCTTGGCATTCGCCTCGACGGCCTTGATCGTCTCCCGGTCGATCATCTCCAGGGCCACCGGGATGATCCCCCGGGCGATGATGCCGGAGACCGCGTTGCTCGCCTCCTCGATGCTCTTGAAGACAGCCAGGATTGTCTTGACCGCCTCCGGCTGCGGCAAGAGCCGCACCGTGATCTCCGTGCAGATGCCAAGGGTCCCCTCGGAGCCCACGAAGACCCCCCGCAGGTCGTAACCCGGCGCATCCTGGATCCGTCCCCCGAACCGGACGACCTCCCCGTCGGGAAGGACCACCTTTACCCCCAGGACGTGGTTCGTCGTCGTCCCGTACTTCAGGCAGTGGGGACCCCCGGCGTTCTCCGCTACGTTTCCGCCGATGCTGCAGGCCTGCTGGCTCGCCGGATCCGGTGCGTAGAAGAAGCCGTGCCGTTTGGCGGCATGGGTGAGCCCCAGGTTGATGCACCCGGCCTCGACCGTCGCCATCCGGTTTGGAATGTCCAGGTCTAGGATCCTTGTCATGCGGGTCAGGACGATCAGGACGCCGCCGTGGCTCGGCGTCGCTCCCCCGGAAAGCCCCGTGCCCGCGCCCCGGGGCAAGAAAGGCACTCCCTCCTTCCCGCACAGGCGCACCACGCCGGCGACTTGCTCGGTGGAGGTTGGCAGCACCACCAGGTCCGGCATGGAGCGATGGTCAAAGATGAGCGCGTCGCACTCATAGACGCGCAGTTCGTCCGGGGCCGAGATCACCCCCGACGGACCGACGATCGCCTCGCAACCGCGAAGCAGCCGGGCGCGCGTCTCCGATGTCAGACTTCTATCGTTCACGCGGAACCCTGAACCAATGCAAAACGGACAACTGACACCGGACAACCGGTCAACGTTGTTGTCCGGCTTTCGGGTGTCCGTTTTCGACCTTCAATTGGCAAAGTTCTTCGCTTTCACTCCACGACCCAGGTTTCCCCACGCTTGAGCAGGGAATTCACGTCCCCGACTCCCGTCTTTTGCCGCGTGGCCTCGACCTGCTTGGCCATGGCCTCCTCGTATCTCGGCCGGGTTGTTGCGTGAAAGACGCCGATGGGGGTGGGATTCTCCAGGTGACCCAGCATATAGGCCAGTGGACGATTGGTCTCGTCGTGGACCAGGATATCCGCCTCCGACACGCCCGCTCCGAGCGAGACCACCTGCAGCCGGCCGTCGGGTCCCAGCCTGATCCCCTTGTCCCGATTCTTGCCGAAGATGAGAGGCTTGCCGTGCTCCAGCACCAGGACGGTGTCCGCCTTGACAGTTTTGTCGCTGAGCGAATCCCACGCCCCATCGTTGAAGATGTTGCAGTTCTGCAATATCTCGAGAAACGCGGCACCCGGATGCTGGTAGGCCCGGCGCAGGAGTTCCTGGAGGAGCTTGGCCTCCACGTCTATGCCGCGAGCCACGAAGCTCGCATCCACTCCCATGGCCACGGAGATGGGATTGAACGGATAATCCACCGAGCCGAATGGGGTGGACTTGGTGACCTTCCCCATTTCGGACGTCGGTGAATACTGCCCCTTGGTCAGCCCGTAGATCCGGTTGTTGAACAGCAGGATCTTCAGCCCCACGTTTCGTCGCAGCGCATGGATCAGATGGTTCCCCCCGATGCTCAGGCCGTCGCCGTCCCCGGTGACCACCCAGACCGACAGATCCGGCCGCGAGATCTTGAGTCCCGTGGCGATGGCCGGGGCACGCCCGTGGATGCTGTGGAACCCGTAGGTGTTCATGTAGTACGGAAAACGACTGGAGCACCCGATCCCGGAAATGAAGACGAACTTCTCCCGGGGCAGGCCCAGCTCGGGCATGACTTTTTGCACCTGCGCAAGGATCGAGTAGTCTCCACACCCAGGACACCACCGGACGTCCTGGTCCGACACGAAGTCCTTCCGGGTAAGCTTGAGGGCCTCCGTGGCCACTGTCGCGTCGTTCATGCTCATCCCTCCAGAAGCCTCAGGGCCTCGCCCACAATCTCCGACACCTTGAACGGCTGGCCCTGGATCTTGTTCAACCCCACCACATCCACCAGGTAGGTGGCCCGGAGGATCATGCGGAGCTGTCCCAAGTTCATCTCCGGCACGAGGACCTGCTTGAAACGCCGCAGGATATCGCCCAGATCCGGCGGCAGCGGGTTCAGGTATCGCAGGTGGGCCTGGGAGACCTTCCTTCCTTGGGCACGGAGCTCATCCGTCGCGGCGGCAATGCAGCCGTACGTGCTCCCCCAGCCCACGATCAGGAGGTCGCCCCGCTCCTCTCCGCGAACGACCGTGGGGGGGATCTCCTGCGCCACAGCCGCCACCTTGCCCTCGCGGGCCCGGGTCATCAACTCATGGTTCGCGGGACCGTAGCTGATGTTTCCCGTCACGTCTTCCTTCTCGATCCCGCCGATCCGGTGCTCCAGCCCCGGCGTGCCGGGCTTTACCCACGGCCTGGCGAGGGTCTCCGCATCACGCAGGTACGGGAAAAAGCCTTCAACCTCGGTCCGGAACCGCACCGAGATCGGTGCAAGGTCCTCGAACCGGGGGATCATCCACGGCTCGGCCCCATTCGCCAGGTAACCGTCGGTGAGGAGGATCACGGGCGTCATGTACTTGATGGCAATTCGGACCGCCTCGTAGGCCATGGCGAAGCAGTCGCCAGGCGTGGCAGCCGCCACGACCGGGAGCGGCGAATCGCTGTTGCGGCCAAAGATCGCCTGGAACAGATCGGCCTGCTCCGTCTTGGTGGGGAGCCCGGTGCTGGGACCGCCCCGCTGAACGTTGCAGATCACCATGGGCAGCTCCACCATGACTGCCAGGTTGATCGCCTCTTGCTTCAGCGCAATCCCTGGTCCGCTACTGGTCGTGACCCCGATGGACCCCCCGAAGGAGGCCCCGAGAGCCGAGCAGACCCCGGCGATCTCGTCCTCTGCCTGAAAGGTGTACACCCCAAAATTCTTGTACTGGGACAGCTCGTGGAGGATGTCGCTGGCGGGGGTGATGGGGTAGCTCCCAAGGAACAGCGGCAGGCCCGCCTTCTTGGCGGCAGCCACCAAGCCCAAGGCGAGGGCCGTGTTCCCCGTCACGTTCCGGTAGGTCCCGGGGGCGATGCGTGCCGGCTCCACCTCGTACTGGACCGCGAACATCTCGGTGGTCTCGCCATAGTGGTACCCCGCCTTCAGGACCCGGGCGTTCGCCTCCACCAGCTCAGGGGTCCGCTTGAACTTCTCCTGGATCCAATTCAGGGTCGGCCCGATGGGGCGGTTGTAGAGCCACGAGCACAGACCCAGGGCGAAGAAGTTCTTGCAGCGGGTGGCAACCTTGTTGGACAGCTTGAGGTCTTCCAGGGCCTTCAGCGTCATTCCGGTCATGTCAACGACGCTGAGCTGGTACTTCTCCAGTGAGCCGTCCTCCAAGGGATTGGTGGCGTAGCCGGCTTTCTTCAGGTTTCCCGCGTCAAATCCGTCCCGGTCGATGAGCAGCAGCCCTCCCGACCTCAGGTCCGCGAGGTTCACCTTCAAGGCCGCCGGGTTCATGGCCACCAGCACGTCGGGATTATCGCCGGGAGTGTAGACCTCCTGGCTGCTGAAGTTGAGCTGGAAACCGCTCACGCCGGCCAAGGTTCCAGCCGGCGCGCGGATTTCCGCCGGGAAGTCCGGAAGCGTCCCGACATCGTTTCCCGCCAGGGCCGACTCGGTGGTGAACTGCATGCCGGTGAGCTGCATGCCGTCACCGGAGTCCCCCGCGAATCGGATGACCACGCTCCTTCTCTGCTCCCGCTGCTTCCCCGATGGTGAAGCCGTCGCGTGCGACTCGACTGTCATGGGTTCCTCGCCCTTCTCTCCATGATTCGGTTACACTCACGGGAGCGGGGCCTGATCAGAATCCGGCGAGCTCCGCGCCCCCTCGCGCCCAACTGCCCACTCGGCCGCGATGCCGGCCGTTCTCCGCGTTCGCTTCGCCCGATCTCGCCCTCGGTCCTCGGCGCCAGTTGCTCCCCATCGGTTGTTCGATGAGGTGCGCGGCGCCCGATCTTCCAGGATGGCAGCACGTTCGGCCGTCCACGGATCCATCTCCAGGATCTTGGACATGGGGACTCGCAGCCACCCCCTCGGAAAAAGATCGGGAATCGAAACAGTGGTAACTCACAAACACTTTAAGAATTCGAATGTTCCCATGGAAAGCTGATAAGATCCTTCCGGGAATTCCTGGCGGTCTTGATCTTCTCTTGCAGGAGCATGATTCCATGGATGAGCTGCTCCGGACGCGGCGGGCAGCCCGGGACATACACATCCACGGGAACCACCTGATCTACCCCCTGTACAATGGTGTAGGTGTTGAAAACCCCCCCGCAGGAGGCGCAGGCGCCCATGGCGATCACCCATTTTGGATCTGGCATCTGGTCGTAGATCTTGCGCAATACCGGGGCCATCTTCCGGCTGACCCGCCCGGCGACGATCATCAGATCCGCTTGGCGGGGAGACGCACGGAAAACCTCGGCACCGAAGCGCGCCAGATCGAACCGGGACGCTCCCGTGGCCATCATCTCGATAGCGCAACAGGCCAGCCCGAACGTGGCCGGCCAGATAGACGACCGGCGAGCCCAGTTCACCATCTTGTCCAGCGACGTGAGCAGGAGCCCGCGCTCGAGCTCCTCGACTTCCCCCCGGGTGAGATCCTTCTGGGTGACATCCTTTACGAGCGTCAATTGGCTGCTCATCTCCTGTTACCTTCCCCGGAAGCCTCCGGAACCGCCGAATCTCTCAAGGCATGGTGCCGGCCAACTCGAGCGCCAGATCAACCTGCCTTCCCCGTCTAGGCTTGAAAGCTGGACCCGCAGCCGCAGGTGCCCCGGGCGTTGGGGTTCTTCAGCGTGAAGCCGGCTCCCATCAGGCCGTCCATGTAGTCGATCTCGGTCCCGTTCAGATACAGGAAGGACTTCGGATCCACGACCACGCGGACGCCATCCTGCTCGTAGATCTGGTCCCCGGCCTTGGGGGCGTCGAAGACGAGCTGGTACTGGAAGCCGGAGCAGCCGCCACCGACCACCCGGATCCGGAGGCCGGTATCCTCGGGCGCGGCTTGCGCGGTCTTGATGCCCTTGATCTTCTCTGCGGCGAGCGGCGTGACTGTGATCATTCCTCGTTCTCCTTTCTTCGAGAGGTCCATGTGCCGCGGCCAGACACCCGCTGTGGCTGGGCGGCGGTTTCGCCTTCAGGCCGCCTCGATCACCGCCTGCATGTGCAACGGGATCTGGGCGCGCGAGGTAATCACCGGGCAATTGGGGCAAACGCCCGGACCCGGTTCCAACGAACATCCGGAACAGCACTCCAGGATCTCAAGGGTCTCACGCACGGACTCCTGCATCGCCCGATGATGGGCGATGCGGTTCTCCAACTCCAGCAACTGCACCTGGAGGACGTTTCTGATGGCCGGGGCGATCTCCGAGGCAACGCGACCGCGGCGTCGCTGGTCGAAGAAGGTTTTCACCTGGGCCAGCGGGATGTCCAGTAGCTGGAGGTTTTTGATGAGACGGAGCTTGCGAAGCTCCTCCTCTGCGTACAGGCGGAACCCTCCTTTGGTCCTGCTCACGGGGGTGATCAGGCCGAGCTGCTCGTAGTAGCGAATCGTGCGCAGCGTCGTCCCGGCCTTCTTGGCCAAATCGCCGATTCGCATCAGCAACCTGCTATTCCCGTTTCCGCTTCCAATTTCCATCCAGAATGTCCCGTTTAGCCTCGGACGAATATAAACAACCATGACGTGAGCGTCAAGGTGATTCGGACTGACGAATGCACAGAATCTTGAGGCCTGCAGTGGAATCGGGATGGATGGAAGAATGAGGTTTGAAAACAGGGAGTTGCCGCCCGTGATGTCATCGGAGACATCTCAGATTACGTCGAAATCCGGACCGGCCATGGCATGGCTCGCGGACGAGACAGCCGTCCTTTCTCGCGCGCTGGCTCCGAGCGAGAAGCTACCCTAATACACCTGCGGCCCTCAGATTCCCGATCTCGTCGCCTAGCGCTCGCAATCGATTGTAGCACTCCGTGATCTCGGCATGAGGAAGCACGGGCAACACGCGATCCAGGACGTTGATCCGGTCTGCCAACTCCCGGGCCTCGCGCAGGATCCGGACCGCTTTGGCTGCCTCCGGGGCCAACGCCCGTTGTTCGAAGAACGCCTCCATGCCGTCCTCGTCCATTCGATCCAAGATGGTGAGGAACCCCTGCTTCTCATCCGGGGACAGCCCGATCGGGCAGAGCTGCGCGTACATCTTCATGCGAAAGGTCCGGTAACGAAGGTCAGCCATCTACACCTCCAGCACCTTGGGATACGTTGTGAGGTTCCGGCATCCCGTGTCGGTCACCACCACGACGTCCTCGATTCGCAGGCCACCGACGCCGGGATAGTACAGCCCAGGCTCAACGGTCACCACGTTCCCCGTCCGGAGCGTGGCCTTGACCCTCGAGACTCGTGGAAGCTCATGGACCTCCAGCCCCAGGCCGTGTCCCGTCCCGTGGAAGAAGCCCTGCATGCGCCCGTTCACCTCGCCGGTCTGGAAACCGTGCCCCTCCATCGTCTCCTGGACACCCCGATGGATGGCATCTCCCTCTGCCCCGTCCCGGATGAGTCCGAAGGCGCACTCCTGCGCGGCGGTGACCGCCCGGGACATCCGCTGCACCACCTCGGACGCCTGACCCCTGACCACGGTCCGGGTGATGTCGGCGAAATACTGCGTGGTCGCGTCCCGCGGAAAGATGTCCAGGATGATGGGCTGCCCGGCGCACAGAGGCCCGCTCCCCTCGTTGTGGGGATCGCACCCATCCGCGCCGCAGGCCACGATGGTGTGCGTCGCGATCAGGCCATCCTCCAGCAGGTCCCTGGCGATGAGCCGCTTCACCACTTCCGAGGTCAGGACCGCCCCGCGCCACCAGAGCACGCCGTCCCGCACCTCGGCCTCGCGGATCGCCGCGATGGCGGCATCCAGTGCCTTCTCCGTTCGCCTCAAGGCATCCGAAATGGCCTGGACTTCTGCAGGGGACTTCACGGGGCGCCCGGCAAAGAATGGCTCCAGCTTGACCTGCACCTGAAGCCCCCGCTCGCGCAGGCCGTCCCCGTGCTCGATCGGAAAGCTTCCCGGCACGAGCACGCTCTTGATTCCCCGCTCCTTGAGCAACTCGGACAGGGCGTCGAGCAGGCTCGGACGCTCGGCGCCCGATCGCTTCGCCCGAGTTTCGTATTCCCGG
The DNA here is from genome assembly GCA_035455275.1 of Methylomirabilis sp. (SeqCode). GTDB lineage: Bacteria > Methylomirabilota > Methylomirabilia > Methylomirabilales > 2-02-FULL-66-22 > 2-02-FULL-66-22. The sequence continues at coordinate 15,609 of DATIFO010000251.1, forward strand.
ATCGGGAGGACCGCGTCCACGGCAGCCTGGGATCGCGCCCGATCCAGTTCCAGATCTGACATCAGCAGGATCTTCTCCCTCCCGTGCCAGAGAAACACGAAGGGATCCGGCGCCAGGAAGCGGGTGGCGTAGAACAGATTCGCGTTCGCCTCGCTGGCGGCGATGATCAGCCGAGCGTCCGCGCTCACCGTCTCCATGTCGGGCTCGCTCTCGACCACCGTTTCCGCGGCTCCCCTGCTCCCCGGCATCCTCGATCCCTCGGATCATGCCTGGTGCATCGTCATCGGCTCCAGCACGGCCTTCCCCGCACGAAATCGCTCGACGCTGAGGGGGCGGATGTCGATGCTGGTATCCCCGGTGAGGATGAGTTCGGCCATGAGCTTCCCGGTGATGGGGCCGTGCATGAAGCCGTGGCCGCTATGGCCAGAGGCTACGTAGAATCCAGCTAGCTCCGGCACGGCGCCGAGGATGGCATTGTTGTCAGGGGAGATCTCGTACAGTCCCGCCCAGCCACGATGGATCTCGGCCTCCGCCAGGAGGGGAACCCGGGACACGGCCCTGGCCACGCTCTCGGCGACGTGCTCCCAGTCCACGTTGGTGTTGAAGGTGCTCTCCTCGTCCTTGGGCCCCGAGAAGAGACATCCACCCATCTCTCCCCGGAAGTACCAGTTCCGATGGTAGTCGATCGTGAGGGGCGGCTCGGCGGCGAAGGCCGGGTGAGGCAGCGTGGTGAAGAGCTGTCGCCGGTACGGCTTCACCGGAACGTCCACTCCGGCCATCTCGCCCACCAGCCCGGCCGCGGCCCCGGCGGCGTTCAGCACGACGGGCGCATGGATGGGGCCCTGCGGCGTCTCGACGCCGATGACCCGATGGCCGTTGCGAAGGATCCTGGCGACGGATCGTTGCTCGTGAATCCTCACCCCGAGACGACGGGCCGCGGCCGCGTACCCCGTGGTGACCTCGTAGGGGGCCGCATACCCGTCGGTCGGGCAGTACGCCCCCCCGTGGATATCGTCCAGGTTGACGTAGGGGACGAGCCGGTGGATCTCGTCGGTGGATATGATCTGCACCGGGATGCCGTAGCCCTGCTGGACCGCCGCATTCTGGCGGAACAGGTCGAGCTCCGCGGGCGTCGACGCCATGAACAGATATCCGATCTGCCGGAATCCGGGGTCCACCCCCAGCTCGTCCTGCATCCGGTGGAACATCTTCAAGCTCTCGATGGAGAGCTGGATGTTCACCTCCGTGGCGAACTGCTGCCGGATACCTCCCGCGGACTTCCCCGTCGAGCCGGAGCAGACGAGGTCCTTCTCCACCACCACCACCCTGGCAGGCCCCAGCTTGGCGAGGTGGTACGCGACGCTGCAGCCCACGATCCCGGCGCCGATGATGACGATGTCCGCGGTCTCGCTCACCGCTCAGGCTTCCCGGTTCAAGGCTCGACGTTCGAGGCTCACCTGCTCACCCGCTGCACCTTGCCCCCCAGATCCATGCAACCAGCTTGAGGCAAAAAAAGGCCCGCGCGACGACCGCCATATCTGGCGCAGAAGTTGGCGCGGGCTGGAATGCTGGATCGGCGTCCCGTCGCCTGGAGTCCGGCGTTAATCTATCCTCCGACGAAGAATCGTGTCAAGCCTCGAATTCGACAACCTTCCACCGTCAACAGTCCAGGAATTACCGTCCGCGGTCCGAGGCTGCCGTCGCCTCTGCGCCGCTGCACCCGTGCAATTCTTCGGCGCCTCCCCGCCCCTCACCGCAAGGCCGTCGATCCCATGAGATAGGTGTCGATCCCCTTGGCCGCTTGGCGCCCTTCCGCGATGGCCCAGACGATGAGCGACTGCCCCCGGGCCATGTCGCCGGCCGAGAAGACCCCGGGCACGCTTGTCATCCTGCTGTCGGCGTCCACCGCCACGTTGCCCCGCTCGGTCATCTCCACGCCCATCTGGGCCAGCATGCCGTCCTTCTCCGGCCCCAGGAAGCCCATGGCCAGCAGCACCAGATCCGCGTCCATCTCGAAGGCGCTCCCCGGGATCTCTCGCATGCTGGGCCGGCCATTGGCGCCGGGCACGAACTGCACCCGCACGCCGTGCAGGCGCTCCACACGCCCGTTACTCCCCGTGAAGCGCGTGGTCGAGATGCAGTACTCCCGGGTGCCTCCCTCTTCGTGAGCCGAGGAGGTCCGGAAGATGGTGGGCCACAACGGCCAGGGATTATCGGGGGCTCGCTCTTGGGGGGGCTGGGGGAGCAGCTCGAACTGGTGAACGGAGGACGCGCCCTGCCGGTGGACGGTCCCCAGACAATCCGCCCCGGTGTCCCCTCCCCCGATGATCACGACCCGCTTCCCGCTGGCCGTGATGAACTGCCCCTCCGGGATGTCGTCGCCGATGCAGCGCCGGTTCTGGAGCGGCAGATACTCCATGGCGAAGTGAATCCCGTCCAGTTCGCGGCCCGGGACCTTCAGGTCGCGGGGGGCCGTGGCGCCCCCGGCCAGCAGGATGGCGTCGTACGTCTTGCGCAGGGCCTCGACCGGGACGCTGACCCCCACCTCGGCGCTCGTGACGAAGGCGACACCCTCTTCCACCAGCAGTCCGAGCCGGCGGTCCAGGAAGCGCTTCTCCATCTTGAATTCCGGGATCCCGTAGCGCAGGAGGCCGCCGATCCGGTCCGCCCGCTCGAACACGGTCACCCAGTGACCGGCCCGGTTGAGCTGCTGGGCGGCGGCCAGCCCGGCCGGGCCGGAGCCGACCACGGCCACCTTCTTCCCGGTCCGCACCAGGGGCGACTGGGCCGTGATCCAGCCCTGCGCGAAGGCGTGCTCGATGATCTCCAGTTCGATCTGCCGGATCGTGACCGGGGGTTGATTGATCCCCAGGACACAGGAGCCCTCGCAGGGCGCGGGACAGAGCCTCCCGGTGAACTCGGGAAAATTGTTCGTGGCGTGCAGGCGATCGATGGCCTCACGCCAGCGGTTCCGGTAGACCAGGTCATTCCAGTCGGGGATGATGTTCCCCAGGGGGCAGCCCTGATGGCAGAAAGGGATCCCGCAATCCATGCAGCGCGCCCCCTGGGCCCGTAGCCTCTCCTTGGGGAAGTCCAGGTAGACCTCCCGCCAGTCCTTGATCCGCTCCTCGACGGCGCGCCGCTTGGGCAGCTCGCGGCCGATCTCCAGGAATCCGGTGGGCTTACCCATGGGTCACCCCCAGTAACTCCTCCCACTCGGGCTCGCGCCCCTCCGCCCGGGCCTTCGCCTGGGCCGTCAGGACCCGCCGGTAGTCCCGGGGCATGATCTTCACGAACTTCGGCAGCATCCGCTCCCAGTTCGCCAGGACTTTCTTGGCCCGCGTGCTTTGCGTGAACTCCCCATGCCTCCGCACCAGCTCCCACACGGCCGTGACGTCCTCCGGCTCGACCAGGCCTTCCTGGTCCACCATCTCCTTGTTGCAGCGCCGCTCGAAGTCCCCTTCCTCGTCCAGGACGTAAGCGATGCCCCCGCTCATCCCGGCGGCAAAGTTCCGGCCCGTCTTCCCCAGGACCACCACGCGACCGCCGGTCATGTACTCACAGCCGTGGTCACCCACCCCCTCGACCACCGCGTGGGCGCCACTGTTCCTGACGGCGAATCGCTCGCCCGCCACGCCGCGGAAGAAGGCCTCACCGGAGGTGGCGCCGTAGAGGACGACGTTTCCCACCAGGATGTTCTCTTCCGCCACGAAGGTGGAGCCGGCCGGAGGCGAGACGATGATCCGCCCGCCGGAGAGGCCCTTGCCCAGGTAGTCGTTGGCATCCCCCTCCAGCGTGAGCGTGATCCCGCGGGGGATGAACGCGCCGAAGCTCTGGCCCGCCGAGCCGGTGAACCGGACGCGGATGGTGTCGTCCGGCAGGCCCCGGCCGCCGTAGCGCTTGGTTACATGGTACCCCAGGATCGTCCCCACGGTCCGGTTGGTGTTGCGGATGGGGAGCGCGAGTTCGACGGGCGTGGCACGCTCCAGGGCGGGCCTCGCCATCTCGACCAGGCGATTGTCCAGGGCTTTCTGCAGGCCGTGATCCTGCGCCTGGACGCGCCGGACGGCGACGTGCGACGGGAGATCGGGCCGGTAAAGGATCTTGGAGAAATCCAGCCCGCGCGCCTTCCAGTGGGCGATCGCCTTGCGCATGTCGAGCCGATCGGACCGGCCGATCATCTCGTCCATGCTGCGGAAGCCGAGCTGCGCCATGAGCTCCCGCACCTCTTGCGCAATGAACCGGAAGAAGGTCTCGACGTGCTCGGGCTTGCCCGTGAACCGTTTGCGCAGCTCCGGGTCCTGTGTGGCCACGCCCACCGGACAGGTATTCAGGTGGCAGACCCGCATCATGACACAGCCCATGACCACCAGCGGGGCCGTGGCGAACCCGAACTCCTCCGCGCCCAAGAGCGCCGCGACCACCACGTCCCGTCCGGTCTTGAGCTGTCCATCCGTCTGCACGATGATGCGACCCCGCAGGTCGTTCAGGGTGAGGACCTGCTGGGTTTCCGCCAGGCCCAACTCCCAGGGGATGCCCGAATGCTTGATGCTGGTGAGGGGCGAGGCGCCGGTCCCTCCGTCGTGGCCGCTGATCAGGACCACATCCGCGTGCGCCTTGCTCACCCCTGCCGCCACCGTCCCCACCCCGACCTCGGCCACGAGCTTCACGCTCACGCGCGCCTCGGGGTTGGCATTCTTCAGGTCATGGATGAGCTGGGCGAGGTCCTCGATTGAATAGATGTCGTGGTGTGGCGGGGGCGAGATGAGCTGCACGCCGGGCGTGGAATAACGGACCTTGGCGATCCAGGGATAGACCTTCTGGCCTGGCAACTGTCCGCCCTCGCCGGGCTTGGCCCCCTGGGCCATCTTGATCTGGAGCTCTTCCGCGTTGACCAGGTACTCGCTGGTCACCCCGAACCGTCCCGAGGCGACCTGCTTCACGGCGCTCCGGCGTGAGTCCCCGTTGGGGTCACGGGCGAAACGCTGCGGGTCCTCGCCCCCTTCGCCCGTGTTGCTCCGCCCGCCCAGCCGGTTCATGGCGATGGCCAGGGTCTCGTGCGCCTCCTGGCTGATGGAGCCGTAGGACATGGCCCCCGTGGCAAAGCGCCTGACGATGGCCTCCACCGGCTCGACCTCTTCCAGGGGGATTGGTTTCTCGGCAAGCTTCAGCCCCAGGAGACCGCGCAGCGTGCACAGCCGCTGGCTCTGATTGTTCACCAGCTCCGAGTACTCTTTGAAGACCTGGTATTGGCCGCCTCGCGTGGCGTGCTGCAGCTTGAACACCGTGTCCGGGTTGAAGAGGTGGTTCTCCCCGTCCCGCCGCCACTGGTACTCGCCCCCCCAGTCCAGGTCCGGCTTCTCCACCAGCCGGTCCGGGTAGGCCCGCTGGTGCCGACGGATGGTCTCCTCGGAGATCACCTCCAGTCCCACCCCCCCGATCCGCGACGCCGTCCAGGTGAAATACTTGTCCACGAACTCCTGATCCAGCCCGATGGCCTCGAAGATCTGGGCGCCGCAATAGCTCTGGATGGTGGAGATTCCCATCTTGGAGATGACCTTGAGGATCCCCTTGTTCAGCGCCTTGATGTAGTTCTTGACCGCCTTGGCGTGGGTCATCCCCTCGGGGAGGAGGCCCTGGCGGATCATGTCGTCCAGCGTCTCGAAGGCGAGATACGGATTGATGGCCCCCGCCCCATACCCCATGAGCAAGGCGCAGTGGTGCACCTCGCGCGCCTCGCCGGTTTCGACGACCATTCCCACCTTGGTCCGGGTTCCCTCCCGGATCAGGTGGTGGTGGACGGCGGCCGTGGCCAGGAGGGCGGGGATGGGCGCGTGTTCCAGGTCCACACCCCGGTCGGACAGGAGCAGGATGGTGTAGCCGCGCTCGATCGCCTGGCTCGCTTTCCGGCATAACTCGTCCAGGGCCGCCGCCAGACCGGGCCCGTCCTCGGCCACCGGAAAGAGCATGGGCAGGGTAACCGACCGGAACCCGTGGGTCGTGATGTGGCGCAGCTTGGCCACCTCCTCGTTGTTCAGGATGGGCACGGTGATCGCGATCTGATGGCAACTCTCGGGCTCGGCCTTCAACAGGTTTCGCTCCGGGCCGATGGTGCTCTCCATGGACGTCACCAACTCCTCCCGGATGGCGTCCAGGGGCGGGTTCGTGACCTGCGCGAACAACTGCTTGAAGTAGTCGTAGAGCATCCGCGGCCGGTTAGAGAGGACCGCCAGAGACGTGTCCGTCCCCATGGACCCCACCGGCTCTTCCCCCTTCACCGCCATGGGCGCCAGGAGGATGCGGAGATCCTCATGCGTGTAGCCGAAGACCTGCTGGCGGCGGAGCACCGTCTCGTGATCGGGTTCGTGTACGGGGGCCTCGGGCAGGTCCTGGATGTTCACCAGGTGTTGGCGGAGCCACTCGGCGTACGGCTGCTCCGTGGCGATCCGGTGCTTCAATTCCGCGTCGTCGATGATCCGGCCCTCGGCCGTGTCCACCAGGAACATCCGGCCGGGGTGCAGCCGCTCCTTCACCAGGATGTCTTCGGGGGGGATGTCCAGGACGCCCACCTCGGATGCCATGATGACCAGATCATCCTTGGTCACGTAGTAGCGCGAAGGCCGCAGACCGTTTCTGTCCAGGACCGCCCCGATCACCGTGCCGTCGGAAAAGGCGATGGAGGCGGGGCCGTCCCACGGCTCCATGAGGCAGGAGTGATACTCGTAGAAGGCTTTCTTCTCGGGGCTCATGCTCTCGTGGCCGCCCCAGGCCTCGGGGATCAGCATCATGACCGCATGGGGGAGGGAGCGGCCGCACATCACCAGCATCTCCAGGGCGTTGTCCAGCATGGCCGAGTCGCTTCCTCCCTCACGGATGACGGGGAGCAACTCCGTGAGCCGGTCGCCGAACAGCTCCGACTCGAAGAGGGCCTGGCGGGCGTGCATCCAGTTGATGTTTCCGCGCAGCGTATTGATCTCGCCGTTGTGGGCCAGGTAACGGAAGGGGTGGGCCAGCGACCAGGTCGGAAAGGTGTTGGTGCTGAACCGCTGATGGACCAAGGCCAGGGCGCTCACCACCTCCGGGTCGGTCACGTCCGGGAAGTAGACCTCGATTTGATCGGCCGAGAGCATCCCCTTGTACACGATGGTACTGCAGGAGAGGCTCCCCATGTAGAAGTACTTGTGCTGGGACAGCCCCGAGGCCAGGATGGCGTTCTCCACCCGCTTGCGGATGAGAAAGAGCTTCCGCTCGAACTCCGCGGCATCCGTGATGCCCGCGCCCCGGCCGACGAAGATCTGGCGGAACACGGGCTCTCCCGCCCTGGCGCTGGGGCCGATGGGGGCATTGCTTGTGGGGATGTCGCGCCAGCCGAGGAACGCCTGCCCCTCTTCCCGGACGACTTGCTCGAGGACCGCCTGGCAGCGGAGGCGCTGGGTGACGTCGGTGGGCAGGCAGACGTTGCCCACGCCGTACTCTTTCGGCCCCGGCAGCGTCATGCCGCTCTTCGCGGCCTCGCGGCGGAAGAACTCGTGGGGGACCTGCAGCAGGATGCCGGCCCCGTCCCCGGTGTTCGCCTCGCACCCGCAGGCGCCCCGGTGGAGCAGGTTCTTCAGGACCGTGAGGGCCCGGCTGACGATCCGGTGGGACTTGCGTCCCTGGATATCCACCACGAATCCGACCCCGCAGCTATCGTGCTCGTGCCGGGGGTCGTACAGCCCCTGCGCGAGGGGCAACCCCGGATCCGCCATCCCGCCATTTCTGGTCTTCACCTTCTCCCCTCCCACCTCGGACACCTGCCCGCGGTCCTCGGACAAATCCGGAGGGAACATCCGGGGGGACGCGCAGCTTCTCGGCATCCCTTCTGCACCCACGCCCCCCCACCTCGGCACCCCCGCCAGCTAGAACGCAGTTTCCCAGACAAGCCCTCACGCGTCAAGATAAGTCATGCAAAATGTAAAATATACTTTGCATTAGTTAATCTTATTTAGTAGCATGACCCTCACCTCGAGACTGTTGCGCCAATGTCTGGCGAGCAGATCGTGGATCGGCCGGCCTCCAGTGGAGGTCGAACCGGTGAGCAGCTTGAGCCTCAACCTGGGGGCCGGGTTTCCGTAACGCAAGCCGCGATGGGGGAAGGATGAACCTGGAGACGCTGAAGTTATACTGCGACATCGTCCGGCTGCACAGCTTCTCCCAAGGCGCGGCCGCCAACCAGGTCTCCCAGTCCGCCGCCAGCCAGGCCATCCAGCAGCTCGAGGCCGAGGCGGGAGCGCTCCTGATCGATCGGAGCAAACGGCCCTTCATGGTCACACCCGAGGGCCAGACCTTCTATGCCGGCTGCCAGGTCTTGCTGGAGGGTTTCGACAAGGTGCGCGCCGCCATCGTCGCCGGCCGGACCCAGATGACCGGCAGCGTCCGCGTGGCCGCCATCTACTCCGTCGGAATCCACATCATGAGCGACCACATGCAGCGCTTCATGTCGCTCTACCCACAGGCCAAGGTTCGGCTCGAATACCTGCACCCTCACAAGGTGGTGGAGTCCGTCCTGACCGACGAGGCGGATCTCGGGCTCCTCTCCTATCCCCCGGCCAACCGCTCGCTCACCGTCCTGCCCTGGCGCTCCGAGATCATGGTCTGCGTGTGTCACCCGACCCATCGCCTCGCCCGCCGCAAGATCGTCGCCGGCGCGGACCTGAACCACGAGAACTTCGTCGCCTTCGACGCGGACCTGCGCATCCGCAAGGCCATCGACCGGTGTCTCCGGCAGCACGGCGCTAGGGTCGAGGTGGTCATGGAGTTCGACAACATCGAGACCATCAAGCAGGCCATCGCCGTCGGCGCCGGCGTGAGCATCCTCCCGCAGCCCACGGTCGTGAAGGAGGTCGGCAACCGCACCCTGGCCGCCATCCCGCTGGCCATGACGGAGATGACCCGTCCCCTCGGCATCATCCACCGCCGCGGGAAGCTCCTCACGCCAACCATTAGCCGGTTCCTGGAGCTGCTTCGCCAGACCGAGACCAGCCGATGAAGCCTGCCGGAAAACACGAAAGGCCGGAGCGCTCGCCCATCCACCTTCTGGCTCTCCGGCCTCTCGAATCCGCGGCGCTGCGGTCGTCCCGCCAGGCCGCCTCTCGGTCCCGCCCATGCCCCCGGCTAGAACTTTCTCCCGCGACTCTCCCACTTCCCCCGAAGGGTGATCCATACCGATATCGCGATCAGCTTCAGGTCGAGCCAGAGACTTTGCTCTTGGATGTAGATGAGGTCGTACTTGAACTTGGATCGGCGAGGAATATCCCGAGGCGCGTAGACCTGGGCGAGGCCCGTGAGCCCCGGTCGCACCTGATGGCGCTCGGCGTACCCGGGGATGCATTCCAGCGAGACCGGCAGGCCGTTCCCGTTGACCTCGACCTCCTCCGGCATCAGGGCGCGGGGTCCGACAAAGCTCATGTCTCCCCGAAAGATGTTCCAGAGCTGCGGAAGCTCGTCCAGGGCCATGCCACGCAGGAAGCGTCCGACGCGGGTCACCCGGTGGTCGCCGTCCCGGGCCTGCACCGGTCCGTACCGAAGATCAGAGTCGGGCATCATCGACCGGAACTTCCAGCTCCGGAACCGCCGCCCTCCCCTCCCGACCCGCTCCTGACCGAAGAAGACAGGGCCCCCGTCCTCCAGACGGACGGCGATGGCGATGCCCAGCCACACGGGGCACAAGGCCACGAGCCCCACGCCCGAGAGGAGAATGTCCAGCGGGCGCTTCGCGAAGTGGAAGAGATCCCCGGAGGAAAGCTCCCCTCTGGTTGCCAGCCGACCGGCCTGTGTCCCGCTCGTCACAGTTGGCATCGCGCGCTCCGTGGTCGCCCGCGCTCCCCGTGTGCGGGGGCCGCGGGGGTGAAAGTATTCGATGCCGTCCCCTCC
>DATIFO010000252.1:0-2433 GCA_035455275.1 Methylomirabilis sp. (SeqCode)
CGGGTTGTTCTCGTAGGGCTGGACGTCCTTGATCGGTGTCGGCTCGGGCCACGACCCTTGCTGTTCCCCGAGGTAGGCCCTCTGATCTCGGATCGTCTTCAGCACTGGTTTCCCTGAAAAATGGAGCAGGTTATGCAGTAATGCAAGGTCAATCCGAACTCGATCTATCGCTTCGATGGTCTCTAGCGACCGCCAAGCCCTGGTAATCAGCTCCCCAGCGATGATGTACTATCGAAACTACATTTGTTTATGTCAAATTCGCCCCCTCACGCCACCTCCTCCTCATCTCCCAGCCACCCCGATAGAAGTTGCAGGATCTCCGGGCTATGCCGCCGCAGCAACCGCTCCACGTCCAGCACGCTCGGCCGCTCCTTCTGGGGATACCACGGCGGCTTCGACCACCAGGCCCCCTGGCCCTCGGCCTCCAGCCGGAACTGCACCAGCCGCAGCAGGCTCATCGTCACCCATTGCGCCTGGCCCGTCCGCTCGATCGGGTGGCGGGTCCACGCCCGGCATTCCTCCCACCCCAAGTGCTGCTTCAAGTCGCGAATCCCGTCCTCCTGCCGGAACCGCGCAGCGAACAACTCCACCACCTGCAAGCCCGTCAATTCCATCGCCGAGGTGACCAGCGTGAACCGCTTCTTGTACCCTTCGACCTGGGCCACCACCGCCTTGACCGGCACCTCGTGCCCCACGACCCGCCACAGGCACACGATCTCCTTCCATTGGACCTTCCGCTTCCGTCCGTAGATCAAGGCCTCGCCCTCTTGCCATGGCCCGGGCCAGCGACCGCCTTGGCGAGGCGGCGGCAGCTTGCGGCCCGACTTCCGGTTCGGATGGCTTCGCTCGGGTGGCCGGGCATGCAGCCGGGCGTCGTGCCGTAGCCGGGTCAGGAACTCGATGCGGGGCGAGCCGCCCTCGGGCACGACCAACGGCCGGACCACGCTCTTCAGGGCGTAGCCGCCGTCGAAGAGGCCCAGGTGCCGCCCGCGGATGATCCGGGCCTGCTCCCGCAGCAGTTCGACGGCCAGTTCACACTTGGTCCGGAACGGCTCCGTCCGGCCGGGGGCCTCGGGCCGCTCGGGCAGCTGCGACCGGCGGAAATAGAGCCGCCCATCCAGGGGCAGGAACCAGGCGGGTCGGCCGAGGTTATCCAGCACGGCCCCCAGGAGGACCCAGTTGTGGGCCCGCACGGTGGCGGCCCGGTTGGGGCAGCGGGCGGTGTACTCATGGAAGGTGCAGGTGCCCCAGACGTCCTGGCTGTTGCGGTGGATCTTGGTGTCATCGACGGCCGAGACGTGGTAGCCGTACCAGATCCGGCCGGGGGCCTGCTCGACCCGCCGGGTCAGGATGGTCGTGATCGCCCCGGCGTCCCAGGCGCCGTACTCGGCGAAGTGCTCCAGGGCCCTCCAGTCGGCGGGCCGGTCGAGGGCGGTGATCGCCCCGGTGAGGGTGTGCTCCTCGACGGTGAGGGCCAGGCCGGTGACCCACTCGACGAAGCGGCGGTGGCCCAACCGGGTGAACGCCCAGACGAAGGGTTTGAGCAGATCTTGCCAGATCGACCAGAAGAGGCTAGCGGGTGACATGGGGCATCTCCTGCTGCGGTGCCAGGGAGCGTCGAACTCCTGGCACAATCCGCTCGGGAGATGCCCCGCTCAATAGCCGACGAATGTCCAGTCGTAGAGTGGAATTCCCTAGAAATCAGTGCTTAACGCCTTCTTTCCGCACGGTAGCACCACAAACAACCGTGGTCACGCCGCCACGGCTTTCTCCAGGGGATCTATTGGCTTGGGAGGACGGCCACGACGCTTCGGCGCGACCCAGAGCGGCGGAGGCACCCGGTGGCTCAACAACTCCTGCATCGTCCACCGATGATCGGTCAGCCCCGCCGCCATCGCTGGCGTGCGCCCCTGCCACTTCCGTCCGCTGCCCTCCGGGATCTCCCGCCGCAGACTCTCGTGCTCCCAACAGAAGTTGTACGCGCACCCCACCAGGAACATCCCGGCCGTCAGCGACTGCTCCATGCGGGCCAGCGCCCGGCCACGACGCACCAACGGGGTCATCGCGCCGCGGAACGTCGCGTTGAGCCGCTCGATGTACGCCGTGTTGATCCCCGTGCCCGTGCCCGTCGCCAGCAGCACCGCCAGGATCGCCTCCATCGTCCCACGGACTACACGGCGGGTGACACTGACCACGCGCCGTTGGGCCTGATGCTTGATCACCTGACCGAGGAGCAATCCCGGCTCCTCCTCCAGACACGGCCGGCCCGGGCCGCCCGTGCGCACCGGATGGCGGAACACGCGGCAAAAGGCGGTGACATAGCTGACCAGGCCATCGACGCAGACCAGGATCGCCAGGCTCAGCGCGCAGGAACGGATCATCTGCACCAGGGTCGTGATCAGGACCAGATCGCGACGGGGACTGATCACCCCG
>DATIFO010000253.1:0-18183 GCA_035455275.1 Methylomirabilis sp. (SeqCode)
TGGGGGGGGTGTCCGTTGTGTCCTCTTGGCCGTCATGAAGGAATCGGAAAGGCTCTTCGGCCCATCGAGGTATAGCCCAGCCAAGCCCACAAGCCGCCCGCATCCACCGAACCGTCCCGCGCTTCCCAAAAGCAAATCGCGATCATCCAATCGAGGGAAAATGGGCCACGTCAACGGCGGCGTTGCCCTGCACCGAAGGGAGGGAACAGCCATGGCCCGGTACGGAGCGGTCTGGCGGGAACTGGCGCGTCCCACCGGATGAGCCCCCACGTCCCCGCACTTCCGCTTGCGTCGGCACCTGGCGGATGCAACGCCCCGAGACTTGATTGCATCCGCAGAGCCTTGGGGATATACTTCAGCCACAGATTACGCAGACTTCGTCGTGAGTTCGGTCGAACGTTTACGCAGAATGTCCGAAGTACCCGCCTGTGAAATCTGCCATCTCTGCGTAATCTGTGGATAGATTCGGGTCTTCATTTCCAGCTTTCGCCGATCTGCGGATCATCCAGGAGGGTCTCGCCATGATCCAGAACCGGCCACCCAAAGATCCCATCCGGGCGCCGCGCGGCGCCGCCTTGACGTGCAAAGGCTGGCACCAGGAAGCAGCCATGCGCATGCTGATGAACAACCTCGATCCCGAGGTGGGGGAGCGGCCCCAGGACCTGGTGGTGTACGGCGGCACGGGAAAGGCGGCCCGCAGCTGGGAGTGCTACCACCGGATCGTCGAGAGCTTGAAGGCCTTGGAGAACGATGAGACGCTGCTGGTGCAGTCCGGCAAACCCGTCGGGATCTTCCAGACGCATCCATTCGCCCCGCGCGTCCTGATCAGCAATGCCATGCTGGTCCCTGCCTGGGGAACCTGGGAGAAGTTTCGCGAACTGGAGGCGCTGGGCCTCACCATGTATGGCCAGATGACGGCCGGGAGCTGGATCTACATCGGGGCGCAGGGCATCCTCCAGGGAACCTTTGAGACCTTCGCCGCCGCCGCCCGCAAGCACTTTGGCGGGAGCCTCCGGGGTCGCCTCGTCCTCACCGCGGGCCTGGGCGGGATGGGTGGGGCCCAGCCGCTGGCGGCCACCCTGAATGACGGCGTGATCCTCGCGATCGAGGTGGATCCTGATCGCATCGAGAAGCGGATCAAGACTGGCTACTGCGAGGTCATGACGAGGAACCTGGACGAGGCCCTGGACCTGGCGCTCGGCGCCAAGCAGGCAGGGATTCCCAAATCCATCGGCCTGGTGGGCAACGCCGCCGAGGTGCACCCCGAGTTGCTGAAGCGCGGCATCCTCCCGGACCTCATGACCGACCAGACGTCGGCTCACGACGCGCTGAATGGCTACGTGCCGGCCGGGCTGAGCCTGGACCAGGCTCGCGAGCTGCGGGTGAAGGCCCCGCAGCAATACATCGCCCGGGCGCTGGATTCCATGGCCGCGCACGTCGAGGCCATGCTGGAATTTCAGCGCCGCGGCGCCATCGTCTTCGACTACGGCAACAACATCCGCGCCCAGGCCCAGAGCCGCGGCGTCACGAACGCCTTCGACTTCCCCGGCTTCGTCCCTGCCTTCATCCGCCCGCTCTTCTGCACCGGCCACGGCCCCTTCCGGTGGGCCGCCCTCTCCGGCGATCCGGCCGACATTGCCAGGATCGACGACGTGGTCCTGCGCGAGTTCAAGGACAACGAATCCCTGACCCGCTGGATCACCATGGCACGCGAGAAGGTGCATTTCCAGGGGCTCCCCGCCCGCATCTGCTGGCTGGGCTATGGCGAGCGGGACCGGCTGGGAGTCCTGGTGAACCGCATGGTGAAGACCGGCGAGCTGAAGGCGCCCGTGGTGTTCGGCCGCGACCACCTGGATGCCGGCTCGGTCGCCTCGCCCAACCGCGAGACCGAGGCCATGCGGGACGGAAGCGACGCCATCGCCGACTGGCCGATCCTGAACGCCCTCCTCAACGCCTCCGCCGGGGCTTCCTGGGTCTCCGTGCACCACGGCGGGGGTGTCGGCATCGGCTATTCCATCCATGCGGGCATGGTCGTCGTGGCGGACGGCACCGCCGATACCGAGCGGCGCCTCCAGCGCGTCCTGACCACCGATCCGGGAACCGGCATCATGCGGCACGCCGACGCCGGCTACCCCGAGGCGCTCGCCGCGGCGAAAGCAAAGGGAGTCAAGATCCCAGGCCTGCCGGCCTAGCCGCAACCCGGCTGCGGCCGGATCGTTCTGTCTCTGGATACTCCGTTTTCCGAGCGAACGGTAGCGGGCATGGTTCAGGCCAGTTCTTCCCTCTTTCTTGAAGGCCCGCCCTGGCCCCGGTGCGCACGGACCGCCCCTCCACCCCAAGAGGCCCGCGCGATGGCTATCCTGGTTCGCCCGCATCCCTGACCGGAGGTGCCTCATGATCCCCTATCGAGAGTTCCTCACGCGCAACCTCAAGAGAGTCCTCATCTGGACTGGAGCGGCCCTGGCGGTCTTCACCCTCGTCGGCTTCTTTGTCGCTCCCCCCATCCTCAAGTCCATCCTGACGAAGCAGCTCACCGCGACACTTCATCGAGACGTGACCATCAGAGAAGTTCGCCTCAATCCCTTCGCGCTCTCCGCCACGCTGCGCGGACTGGCGATCAAGGAGCCCCGGGGGCCGGAGACCTTCGCATCCTTCGAAGAGCTTTACCTGAACCTCGAAGCGTCCTCGCTGTTTCGATGGGCGGCGGTGGTCAGAGAGGTTCGCCTGACGAAGCCTATCGTCCGCCTTGTCCGTCGTCAGGACGAGTCGTACAACTTCTCGGACCTCTTGCCCACTTCCCAACCGCAGCCGACCGCGCCCACAAAGCCGGTCCACTTCTCGGTGAACAACATCCGGATCATCGACGGCGGGGCCGACATCAGCGACGAAACGGTCCAGAAGACCCACGCCGTTCGGAATCTGAATGTCGGCATCCCCTTCATTTCGAATATTCCCTCCTACGTGCAGACTTTCGTCCAGCCGGGACTCTCCGTGGAGGTCAACGGAACGCGCTATGCCGCCGAAGGCAAGACCAAGCCGTTCGCCGAGTCCCAGGAGACCACGCTGGACGTGAACATCAACGACCTGAACCTGCCGTACTACCTCGCCTACGTCCCCAAGGAGTTCCGGACCTTTGCCATGCCATCCGGCCGCCTGGACGCACACCTTGTGGTCGTGTTTGTCCGGAAGGGGAAAGCCGCACAAACCCTGGCCGTGAAAGGCGACGTCGGGCTGCGTGAGGTGGCCGTTGACGATACGCAGGGTGGCCCGGTCGTCAGGATTCCCAAACTCAGCCTCGGCCTCGCCTCGATCGAGCCTCTCGCCCGCAAGGCACACCTCGCCAAGCTTTCGCTGGATGCGCCCGAATTGACGGTCCGCCGAGAGAAGACGGGCATCACGAATCTGGAAACGCTGCTCCCCAAGCCTTCACCGGCCGAGAAGACGGTCGCATCTCCCGGCGAGGCCGTGGCCGTGGACGTGGATGAGATCAGCATCGCCGGAGCGAAGGTCTTCTTCTCGGACCTCTTCCCCCGCCTGCCCTTCAAGACCACGCTGGCCCCCATTGACGTCACGGTGCAAAAGTTGAGCACGCGTCCGGATACCAAGGGAACCTACAACATCACCCTCACCACCGAAGCCAAGGAACAGATCGCTCTCGAGGGCAGCATGTCCCTCGCCCCGATCGTGGTGGACGGCAAGGTGAACATCCAGGCTGTTCCCCTCAAGATGTATGCCCCGTATTACCGCGACATGCTCCTCTTCGACATCGAGGCTGGAACGCTTGGTGTCTCCACCCAGTACCGTTACGCCCAAGGAGAGAAGGAACCGGAGATCACGGCATCGGAAGCGGCCCTGTCGGTCAGCGGTCTCCGCCTGAAGCGGCAGGACGAGAAGGAAGACTTCGTCCGCGTTCCGGTTTTCACGGTGAAGGACACCGCCATCGACGTCACCCAGCGACAGGCCACTGTGGGCGTGGTGTCCACCCAGAGGGGTTTCGTGAGCGCAAAGCGGCTTCCCTCTGGGGAGGTGGACCTCCAGAAGCTCATGGCGCCACCGCCGGCCGGCCAAGCGCCGGTCACGCCAACTGCTGGCACGGATCAGAAGCCCTGGGTCGTGACGGTGAAACGCACGACGGTGGATCAGTACACGGCAAGGGTCGAGGACCGCGCGGCGTCCGAGCCCATCACCCTGACCGTCGAGAAGATTCGACTCGCCGCCGACAACCTCACCACGGCGAAGAACAAGACCGGCAAGCTGAGCCTCTCCTTGCTGCTGGATCAGAGCGCCCCCGTCAACGTGAATGCCACGCTCGGGCTGGACCCGCTGCGGGCCAACGGCCGGGTGGAGGTCGCCGGCATTGTCCTGAAGCGGTACGCGCCCTACTACAAGGACAAGGTCCCCTGGGACTTGCAGGACGGCACGCTGGACATGGCGACAGGGTACTCCCTCGCCCAGGGCAAGGAGGCCTTCGACGTCAAGCTGGCCGACCTCTCGACCTCACTCCGCACGTTGCGCCTGAAGACGCGGGACACGAATCAGGAATTCCTGAGCATATCCAGCCTGGCAATCAAGAATACGGGGGTGGACCTGTCGCAGCAGGACGTGGCGGTTGGCGATCTGTCCACGGAGGGGGGGACCATCCTCGTGTCGCGATCGCGCGAGGGGGAGATCAATCTGGTGAGGCTGCTTCCCCGAACCACGGCTGCTGCCGCAACCCTCGCGGAGACTCCAGGGGCTGCGCGACCCACGGAGGGCCCCACCACCGCTCAGCCCGCGCGCCCGTGGACGGTGAAGGCGGGCGCCATCGCGGCGAGTCGGTACCGCATCCAGGTGACCGACGAGGTGCCCTCCGAGCCGGTCAACCTGGCCATCGAGGACCTGAATCTGAAGGCGGAGAACCTCTCCACGGCGGAGAACCAGCCGGCGGGGAAGGTGTCTCTGGCCCTGCGCCTCGACAAGGGAACCGTTTCCTTGGACGGCACGGCGAGCGTTGCCCCGATCCTGGCCGACCTTCAACTGGGCGTCAAGGAGATCGATATCCGCCCCTTCCAGCCCTACATCGCTGACAAGGTGCGGGTCACCCTGACAGACGGCCGTTTCTCGACAAGCGGTCGTCTCGAGTTGAGCATCAAGGAGCCGGCCGGGTTGCAGGCGAGATTCGCTGGAGAAACGACGCTCGGTAAGTTTGCCGCCATCGAGAAGGTCAACTCCGAGGACATCCTGAAATGGGAGTCCCTGGCCTTGCGTGAGCTGTCCGTCGGGTACAACCCCCTGTTCGTCCGCGCCAAGAAGGTCGCCCTGGCCGACTTCTTCGCCCATGTCATCATCCAGCCCAGCGGACGGCTGAACCTGCAGGAGATCGTCGTGGCGCCGGAGCCGGTGACGTCTGGGGACCAGCCGAAGCCCGCGCAACCCTCATCCCAGCCGAGTCAGACGCCGAAGACGGACGCCTCGGCCCCGGCGGCGGCGAGCGCCGTACAGGATATCCAGATCGAGGAGGTCACGCTCCAGGGCGGCCGAGTCCAGTTCATGGATCGCTCGCTCAAGCCGAACTACTCCTCAACCATGACCGAAATTGGAGGCCGGGTGTCGGGACTCTCTTCCATGGAAACCAGCCTGGCGGATGTTGAATTGCGAGGCAAGATGAACAACTCCGCCCCGCTGGAGATCACCGGGAAGATCAACCCGCTCACGAAGGACCTGTATGCGGACATCCGCGTGCGATTCACCGGGATGGACCTCAGCCCCACAACGCCCTACGCCGGGAAATACGTCGGGTATTCCATCGAGAAGGGGAAGCTCTCCTTCGATCTGAAGTATCTGATCGACAAGCGAAAGCTCAGCTCGGAGAACAAGGTCTTCATCGACCAATTCACCTTCGGCGACAAGGTTGACAGCCCTGACGCCACCAGCCTCCCCGTCAAGCTGGGGGTGGCACTGCTCAAGGATCGGAACGGGGAGATTCACCTCGACATTCCCGTGACCGGCAGCATCGACGACCCCCAGTTCAGCATCTGGGGCGTCGTCTGGCAGATCATCGGGAATCTGATCACCAAAGCGGTGACCTCTCCGTTCGCCTTGCTCGGATCGGCATTCGGCGGCGGGGAGGGGTTGCAGTACCTGGAGTTCGATTCCGGTCGCGCCACGATCCCGGAGGACGGCACAAAGAAGATCGAGGCCCTGATTGCTGCGCTGTCTGCAAAGCCCGCGCTGAAGCTGGAAATCGCGGGCTACGTGGCCCCGGAGGCGGATCGGGAAGGGCTGAAGCAGTATCTGCTGCAGCGGAAGGTCAAGGCCCAGAAGCTGAACGACCTGGTGAAGAAGGGCGCTCCTGCCGTGTCCGTGGACGACATCACCGTGGGCACGGAGGAATACGAGAAGTATCTCACCCTGGCGTATCGGGCCGAGCCGTTCCCCAAGCCTCGGAACTTCATCGGCATGGTCAAGGGCCTCCCCGTCGCGGAGATGGAGAGGCTCATGCTCACCCACATCGAGGCGGGCGAGGAGGAACTCCGCCAGCTCGCCGCGCAGCGTGCGAACGCCGTGAAGGAGGCGCTCCTCCGCTCCGGCAAGGTCGAGGCCGAACGGCTCTTTATTGTGGAGCCGAAGGGACTCGCGCCGGAGAAGAAGGACAAGGTCAAGGACAGCCGGGTCGAGTTCAAGATCGCGTAGTAGCCAGTCTGGGTCAGTCCGGCAGGCCGGGGGCCTGACCTCCAGCAACGGCTCAGAACAGCAAGATCGAACACCGCACCGGGAGACGCCCCATGACCCAAGCAGACCTGATCATTGAGGGAGCATCGGAACTCGTGACTCTCGCCGGAGGCAACCATCGACCCCGGCGCGGAGACGAAATGCGAGAACTCAGGATTATCCGCCAGGGAGCCGTCGCCGCCCGCCGGGGGAAGATCGTCTGGGTTGGGCCCACGGCGGACCTGCTCACCGCCGTGAAACCCGTGGCCTTTTCCAAGCTCATCAGCGCCTACGGCAAGACGGTCATGCCCGGCCTGGTGGACCCGCACACCCACCTGGTCTTCGCGGGCAGCCGCGAGAACGAGTTCGCCATGCGCATCCAGGGCAAGACCTACCCGGAGATCGCCGCGGCAGGCGGCGGGATCAACGCCACCGTGGCGGCCACCCGTAAGGCGAGCAAGGACGAGCTGAGAGCGGGGGGGCGGGTCGCTCTCGACCGCATGCTCGCCCAGGGGACCACCACGGTCGAGGCCAAGAGCGGCTACGGGCTGGACCTTCCCACCGAGATCAAGATGCTGGAGGTGATACAGGAGCTAAACGAGTGGGGCCCCGTGACCATCATCCCGACGTTCATGGGTGCCCACGAGGTTCCGCCGGAACTGCGCCAGAATGCCGAGGCGTACGCGGACCTGGTGATCGGCCGGATGATCCCGGAGGTCGCGGCGCGGAAGCTCGCCAGGTTCTGCGATGTCTTCTGCGAGACAGGCGTCTTTTCCGTGGAGCAGTCCGAGCGGATCTTGCGCGCGGCGCATGCCGCGGGCCTGGAGCCGCGCGTCCACGCCGACGAGTTGACCGACCTTGGGGGGGCCGCCATGGCGGCCCGGATCAAGGCACGGACCGCCGACCATCTGCTGTACGCCAGCGACGACGGCATCCGCCAGATGGCCCAGGCCGGGGTGATCGCCGTGCTCCTGCCAGGCACCGCCTACTTCCTCCACATGCAGCGCTACGCCCGCGCCCGGGACATGATTGCCGCAGAGGTGCCCGTGGCCCTGGCCACCGATTTCAATCCGGGCTCGTGCATGACCGAGTCCCTGCCCCTGATCATGAACCTGGCCTGCACCCAGATGCGGATGCTCCCGGCGGAGGCCATCACGGCGGCCACCATCAACGCGGCCTGGGCGATCGGCGAGGAGGATTGCGCCGGCAGCTTGGAGGTCGGCAAGCAGGCCGACCTCCTCATCCTGGACGCGCCGAATCACGAGCACCTCTGTTACCACTTTGGCGTGAACCTGGTGGAGACGGTCATCAAGAACGGCAAGGTCGTCGCCGAGCACGGCCAGCGGGTTCGCTGAGAGCCGATCGACCATGGATCAGACCTTGCCCAGTATGCCCGACCCGTTGCCCGAGACGCCAATCGTGGGCACGGGGGCCATGCTGGCGGACTTGCTGGCGTCGCTGGCGGCCATCGGGCGGTCCATGCAGGAGGAGTTCGACCCGCGGCGTTTCCTCGACGAGTTCTCGGCCCGTATCGGTCGGCTGATCCCCCACGACCGCCTCGTGGTCGATCTCCTCCACGAAGACGGGCGGACCTTCACGGTGTTCGCCGAACATGCCCCGCCGGAGCTGGCCCTGCATCAGAACTACTACACCACCTCATTCGACCCGCAGGCGCGCTACGTGGTGGCCGAGTGGGTGCTCCGCACTGTCTTCGCCGGCGAGGCGATGCTGGTCCGCGATTTTCGGGACGATCCGCGGTTCACTCAGGTCAACCCCTTCGAGCGGCGGGTCCAGGAGGCCGGGCTACGCTCGGCGCTCCTCGTTCCCCTGGAAAGCGGCGGGCGCGTGATCGGCGCCCTTGTCGCCACGAGCCTGCAGCCCGAGACGTACGCCGAGACCCATCTGGACGCGGCGAGGCAGGTGGCTGCCTTGATCGGCCCCTTCGTGGAAAACGTGGTCCTGCTCCAGCGGGAACGACGCCGGCGGCGCCGGCTCCGCGCCCTGGAAGAGCTGACCCATGCTCTGGGAGCAAGCCTGAACGTGCGCGACGTCTTCGCTCGGCTGGCAGACGCGGTGCGACCCGTCCTGGATTTTGACGTCATGGGGATCGCGCTGTTGACCGCCAGCGGCCGCGATGTGGAGATGCTGGCCGAGGTGGACAACGCCCCCGGCCCGGAAACGCCGCCGCGCATCCCGCTGGACCACTTCTCGTTCGCCCCGCGCGTCGAGGCTGGCGAAATCGCCCTGATCAATGACGCGACGCTGGAGTTAATGCCGACCCTGCCCGGGGATCGCCTGATCATCGACGGCAGTGGCCGCTCCTGCCTCATTGTCCCACTCCGGTTCGGGGAGCGAGTCGGAGGCGGCCTGTACTTCGGCAAGCGGCAACCCAACTGGTTCGACCGGTCGGACGTGGAGATCGCGTCGCCCGTGGCCGCCGCGGTGGTCCTGGCAGTCCAGCACCAGCACCTCGCCGAGGACCAGCGCCGGCTCGCCATGATCGAAGGGCGCGCCCGAAAGCTGGAGGAGCGCCTGGAGTCCCTCCGTGACGCGCTGGACGAGCGTTACGGCTTCGACCGGATCATCGGGAGGTCGCCCGCCCTGCGCGACGCCCTCACACGCGGGGCAAAGGTAGCCCCCACCGAGACGACGGTTCTGATCACGGGAGAGAGCGGGACAGGGAAAGAGTTGGTCGCCCGCGCCATCCATCACGCCAGCCTTCGGGCCGACGGCCCCTTCATTGCCATCAACTGCGCGGCCCTTCCCGACACCCTGCTCGAGTCCGAGCTGTTCGGCCACGAGCGGGGCGCCTTTACCGGCGCGGACCGGCAGAAGCCCGGACGGTTCGAGCTGGCCGCGGCCGGTACCTTGTTCCTGGACGAGATCGGGGAGCTCTCCCCCACCGTCCAGGCCAAGCTCCTCCGTGTCCTGCAGGAGAAGGAGTTCCAGAGGGTGGGGGGCACGACCACTCTCAAGGCCGACGTCCGGCTCATCGCGGCCAGCAACCGGGACCTGGCCCGAGAGGTGGAGGCCGGCCGCTTCCGCGAGGACCTTTACTACCGCCTGAACGTCTTCAGCGTGCCCCTCCCGCCGCTCCGAGAGCGGGGGGAGGACGTGCTGCTCCTGGCCGACCACTTCGTCCGCATGCTGAGCGCGCGTATGGCCAAAGGGGAGTGTGGCCTCAGCCGCGATGCCCGCGAGGCGCTCCTGAGCCACACCTGGCCCGGGAACATTCGCGAGCTGCAGAACGCAGTGGAGCGCGCCCTGATCGTCTCCGATGGTGGCCTCCTCACCGCCGCCCAGCTCGGGATCGTCCCGCGGCGAGAGCGACCGCAGGCGTCGGAAGGCCATCCCGCGGACCCCGTGATTGGCTCCTCCACCCTCCCCGAATGGGAGAGGCGGATGATCATCGACGTCCTCCAGAAAGCCAAGGGCAACAAGTCGAAGGCCGCCAACCTCCTGGGCCTCACCCGCTCCCAGCTCTACACCCGCCTGAAGCGCTTCGGCCTCGAGGCCTAAGCAAGTTCTCACCACCAAGGCACCAGGACACCAAGGAAGAAAATGGACCGGCAATGGTGGATGTCGATTTCTGAACACTCTGTAGAGGAATCGGCAGCGGACTTGCCGATCGATAGCCAACACCTACCTGCAGCTCATCCCCGTTTGATGCAACCCCTTTGTTTTCAACCCGTTGAGATTCGCTCAAGGATTGGCGCGCACCGTGCAATTCCCCCTCTCGGTCACAATCAACGAGAGGTGATGGGATGAGTCAGCGAGCGGTGGAGAGGATTCTGGGCAGGCTGGTCACGGATGAAGGATTCCGCGAGCGGTTTTTCACGGACCCGGATGGCGCCTGCCTTCAAATCGGGGAAGACCTCAGCCGGCAAGAGTTGGACGCCCTGAGGCGGATCCCCCACAGGGCCCTGACCGACTTCAGCGGGCGACTCGACGACCGGATCTGCCGCCTGCACGTCGCCCCCGCAGGGGCGCTTGAGGAGCACCACTCATGACATCAAACATCAAGTACCGGTCCACCTGGCTACCCTGGCTTGCGTTCCTGCCCATAGGCCTGTTTCTCTTCTCCGGATGCGGGAATACGGAGGCTAACCTCCCCGCCAAGCCGGCGGAGACCTCCGCCCCCGTGGCCGTCTCCCTGGTCCCCGCCGAGGAACGGAGCCTCCCGAACAGCCTGGACGTGACCGGCACGCTGATGGCCGATGCGCAGACCGACATCGCCTCCGAGATCGAGCAGCGGGTCGTCGAGATCCTCGTGGAGCGCGGCCAGTACGTCAGCGCCGGTCAAGTCGTCGCACGCCTGGACGCCGGGGATGCCAAGAACCAGCTCCACGAGGCCGAGGCCAGCGAGGCGCAGATCCGCGAGCGGCTCGGCCTGGTGGATGGCGACCCCTTCGACCCGCTGAAGACCCCGGAGGTGCAGCAGGCCCGCGCCACCATGGATCGGGCCGAGGCCGACTACAAGCGCTACACCCAGCTCGTGGACGAGGGGGCCGTCTCCCGGGCCGAGCACGACCTTCGACGCGCCGATTACCTGGCCACCAAGGCCCAGTACCAGACCACCATCAACCAGATGCGACAGCTCTACCAGTCCCTCCTGGCCCAGAAAGTCCGCGTCAACATGGGGCGGAAGGCCCTGGAGGACACGATCATCCGGGCCCCGTTCAGCGGTCTGATCTCGGAGAAGGCGGTGAACGTCGGTCGCTACATGAAGAAGGGCGACCGGATCGCGACGATCGTCCGGGTGGATCCGCTGCGGATCGAGCTGACCATCCCCGAGGGAGCCGTCGCCGCGGTGCGCAAGGGCCAGAGAGTCTCCTTCACGGTCCAGAGCTATCCCGATCGACAGTTCGAGGGGACCATTGCCTACATCGGTCCGGCCGTGCGGGCAGACTCCCGCGCCTTGGTGGTCGAGGCCATCGTTCCGAACGGCAAGGGCGTGCTCCAGCCGGGCCTGTTTGCCACCGCGCACATCGAGCTGCCGGCCGCGCGCCCGAGCGTGATGATTCCCACCGCGGCCGTGCGGAACGAGGGGGGCGTGTCCAAGCTCTTCGTCGCCAAGGGGGAGCGCGCCGAGGTCCGGATCGTCCACCTGGGCCGGGAAGTGGGCGGCCGTGTCGAGGTGCTGCGCGGGCTGGCCCCCGGGGATCGCGTGGTGGACCGGCCAACCGAGACCCTGGCGGACGGGGGTCTCATCGCCACCCAGGAGGGGCGGTAGCATGCAGTGGCTCGCTGAAATCTCCGTCAAGCGCCCCGTCTTTGCCTCGGTCCTCATCCTCTCCCTGGTGGTGGTCGGCGGCTTCGCCTACTTCCAGCTCGGCGTGGACCTGTTCCCCAAGGTGGACTTCCCCATCGTGACGGTGACCACGCGCCAGACCGGGGCCGCCCCCGAGGAGATCGAGACCGAGATCACGGACAAGGTCGAGCGCGCGGTCAACACCATCTCGGGGATCGAGGAGCTGCGCTCGGTCTCCACCGAGGGCGTCTCCCAAGTCTTCATCCAGTTCAAGCTGGAAAAGGACAGCGACGTGGCGGCCCAAGAGGTCCGGGACAAGGTCAACCAGATCCTCCCCGATCTGCCCCAGGACATCGACCAGCCCGTGGTGGAGAAGCTGGACCCCGACTCCGCCCCGGTCATCTACGTGGCCCTCTTCGCCGACCGCCCCATCCGGGATATCAGCGAATTCGCCGACAAGACGCTCCGGCGCGAGATCGAGTCCCTCTCCGGCGTGGGCCAGGTGACCCTGGTCGGCTCGCGGCTGCGCCAGGTGAACCTCTGGCTGGATCCGGCCCGGCTACGCGCCTACAACCTCACCGCCGCCGAGGTGAGCCGGGCCGTGGGCAACCAGAACCTGCAGCTTCCCGGCGGCAACCTCGGGCAGGGCGCGCGGGAGCTCACCGTCCGGATGAAGGGACGGGTGAACTCGGTTCCGGACTTCGACGCCCTGGTCGTGGCGACGCGGGGGGGCAGCCAGATTTCTCTGGGTCAAGTGGGCCGGGTCGAGGACGGCGTCGAGGAGGCCGAGACCGCCGGCAACGTGGACGGGAAGGCGGCCGTCATCCTCGCCGTCCGCCGGCAATCCGGGACGAACACCGTGGCCGTGGCTAAGGACGTGACCGATCGGCTGAACGCGCTCCGTCCGCGCCTGCCGGCCGGCTACCGGATGGAGGTCGTCCAGGACCTCTCCGAGTACATCACCCACTCCGTCAAGACCGTGCAGGAGCATCTCGTGGTCGGGGCCATCCTGGCCGCCCTGGTGGTCCTCCTGTTCCTTCGGAACTGGCGGTCCACCCTCATCGCCGCCGTAGCCATCCCGGCATCCATCGTGAGCGCCTTCGCCTGCATGTATGCCTTGGGGTTCACGCTGAACGTCCTGACCCTGCTCGCCCTCACGCTGGCCGTGGGGATCGTGATCGACGACGCCATCGTGGTCCTGGAGAACATCTACCGCCACATGGAGGAGAAGGGCCTCAGCCCGTTCCAGGCGGCCATCCACGGCACGCGCGAGATCGGCCTCGCCGTCCTGGCCACCACCCTCTCCCTCGTCGCTGTGTTCCTCCCCGTGGCCTTCATGGGCGGGATTGTCGGCCGGTTCATGTACTCCTTCGGCCTGACCATGGCCTTCTCCATCCTGGTCTCCCTCCTCGTGGCCTTCACCCTCACCCCCATGATGTCCAGCCGGTGGCTCCGCAGAGAGGCAGGCCGCGGCTCCAAGGAATCCTGGTTCTTCCGCCTCCTGGACCGGGGCTACGAGCGGACGCTCCGCTGGGCCATGGGGCATCGGGGGATGGTGGTCATGGCGGCGCTGGCGGCGCTGGTCGCCATCGTCCCGCTCTTCCTGATGGTGGGAAAGGACTTCCTGCCCAAGAACGACGAGTCGCAGTTCGACGTCTCCATCCGGGCCCCCGAGGGCACCACCCTGGAGCAGACGGAGCTGATCGCGACCCGGATCGGCCGCGAGGTGAAGCGGCTCCCCGGCGTCCGTTACACCGTCGTCCTGGTGGGCGATGACGCCCGGCGCACCGCCAACCAGGGCAAGGTCTTCGTGAAGCTCGCCGACATCCACGAGCGCCAGGCCACCCAGTTCGAGTTGATGGACCGCGTGCGGGAGGAGGTCCTCCCCCGCTTCGCCCACGAGAGGCTGCGGACCAGCGTCTCGCAGGTCGCCCACGTCTCGGGCGGAGGCTTCGTGAACAAGGAGGTCGCCTTCTTCGTCAGCGGCCCCGACCTCGCCAGGCTGGCGGAGTACTCGCGCCGCCTCACCGACGCCCTGGCCAAGGCCCCGGGAACCGTGGACGTGGACACCAGCCTCGTCCTCGGCAAGCCGGAGCTGTCGGTCCATCTCGACCGGAAGAAGGCGGCGGAGCTGGGCATCCAGGTGGCGGACGTGGCCGACACCCTCCGGGTGATGGTGGGCGGCCGGAAGATCTCCACTTACAACGAGAACGGGGAGCAGTACGAGGTCCACGCGCGGGCCATCCAGCAGTGGCGGACGACGGCGGAGGGCGTGAGCCAGATGGCCGTCCCCTCGACGAGGCTCGGGGCCGTGAGCATGGACAACGTCGGCCGCTTCGAGGAGACCGAGGGGCCGTCGCAGATCGACCGCCTCGGCCGGCGCCGCCAGGTGACCGTCAGCGCCAACATGCGGACCGGATTCGACCAGCAGACGGCCCTGGAGGCCCTCTGGAAAGGGGTCGGGGCGATGGGCGTGGACCTCGCCTACCGGGTGGGGACCACCGGGACCTCGCGGGAGATGGGGACCGCCGCCAGGAACTTCGGCATCGCCTTCCTCCTGTCCATCATCTTCATGTACCTGATCCTGGCGGCCCAGTTCGAGAGCTGGCTCCACCCGGTCACGATTCTCCTGGCGCTGCCCCTCACCGTGCCGTTCGCCCTGCTGTCCCTGCTCATCTTCGGCCAGTCGCTGAACATCCTGTCGGCCCTGGGGCTCCTGGTGCTCTTCGGGATCGTGAAGAAGAACTCCATCCTCCAGATCGACCACATGATCGGCCTCCGGGCCCAGGGCATGCCGCGGGACGAGGCCATCATCCAGGCCAACCGCGATCGGCTGCGACCGATCCTCATGACCACCTTCGCCTTCGTCGCGGGGATGCTGCCGCTCCTCGTCAGCAGCGGCGTGGGGAGCGGCGACAACCGGGCCATCGGCTCCATCATCGCCGGCGGGCAGATGCTCGCATTGCTCCTCACCCTGGTGGCGACGCCCGTGGCCTATTCCATCTTTGACGACATCGCGGTACGCTTCGCCCCACGAACCTGGCTGGCGCGACTGTTGCGGCGCAACGCTTCGCCGTCGCGGATGGCCGAAATGCAACAGTAACAAGAGATTGAAGGCGGGGCGTCCACCTGTACTTCTCAATACCGGCGCATTTGGCCCCCATTTTGCTTCTACTGCCTGAAACACGGAGTGATCCGGGAAACCTTGTCCCAACCCAGGAAAGGAACATCCATGGTCCAGGTTGACGTGAGATATCTCGGCGGGCTTCGATGCGAGGCGATGCACGGTCCCAGCGGCAAGACCCTGATGACGGATGCCCCAGTGGACAACCACGGCAAGGGCGAGTCCTTCTCGCCGACAGACCTCGTGGCGACCGCGCTCGGCTCTTGCGTCGCCACCGTCATGGGCATCGTGGCCGAGCGCGAGAAGGTCGACCTCACCGGGATGCGCATCCAGGTGGAGAAGCACATGTCCACCGCCGCGCCGCGCCGCATCACCAAGCTCGCGGTCCGGGTGGAGCTGCCGGGCCCCCTCACGGATGCCCAGCGCGCCAGGCTGGAGCGCGCGGCCCACGTCTGTCCGGTCCACGCGACCCTGGGCGCGAACGTCGAGATGCCCATCGAGTTCGTGTACCCCTGAGAGTATGTGAAGAAATCGTCGATGGGCCGAGCGCATGACCGGAGGCTTTCGATTTCTCGTTTCCCCGATCCTTTCACACACACTGAAGGGGGATAGATTGGTCGTCGTCCGTCCCGAGCAGCCGGAGGATCAGGCCGCCGTCCGATCCGTCCACGAGTTCGCCTTCGGCCAGCGCCACGAGGCGAATCTGGTGGACCTGCTCCGCCAGCGCGCCCAGCCGCGCATCTCTCTGGTGGCCGTGAAGGACGGGCGGGTCGTGGGCCACATCTTCTTCAGTCCGGTCCAGATCGAGACCGCGGGCGGGTTGGTCCCCGCCCTCGGTCTCGCTCCCATGGGGGTCCTGCCCTGGTATCAGCGGCAAGGGATAGGGTCGGAGCTGGTGCGGCGAGGACTGGAGGCGTGCGCCGAGGCCGGGCACCCCGTCGTGGTGGTCCTCGGGCACCCGGCCTTCTACCCGCGCTTCGGCTTCGTCCCGGCCGCGACGAAGGGCCTCCACTGCGAGTACGCGGTGCCAGATGAGGACTTCATGGTAGCCGAGTTGGTCCCCGGAGCCCTGCGGGGAGTGACCGGTCTGGTGAAATACCTCCCCGAGTTCTCCAGCGTGTAGCCCCGTCGCCTTTGCCCTTCCGTGCCCGGGCGTACAGCATTCGACCGCCCTTCCGCCCCTTGACACCGGTTCGAACCGCTGTTACCGTGCCTGCGTTCGACAAAATGCCACTGGCGGCCGGAGGGGGCGGTACTCCCCGCCACCCTCCCTCCGCCGCTTCGCGGATCACCGCGAGGCAACTCTCCCACCCGGACCAAGACAAGCGAGGTTTCCGATGACCGAACAGGCAATCAGGAGTGCCGTCGGGAAACGCGTCCGACTGGAGCTCACACCTGAGGCCGTCGGGGGGCCGACCCGGACGGGCCAGATCGTCGGCGTCCTGGACGCCGCAGACGGGATGGTGGTGACCTTCGCGCCGGATGATTCTCCCGGGAAGCGCGTGACGTATCACGCCCACTACATCCGGGCCGTCCATCCCGCGTGAGGGGGGCCACTCCGGGCCGCCGGTGGCGATCGGCGGGACCATCGCGGGCGCATCCGGCCCGAGACCGTATCCCCCGATGGTGGGGAGAGAGCATGTACTTCAAGCAGGTCCTGGATGAGCGGTGCGGGTGCGCCTCGTATCTGCTGGCCTCGCGCCGGTCCCACGAGGCCGCCATCGTGGACCCGTCCATCCAGACCCAGCAGTACGACGCGCTGCTGCGGGAGCGGAAGTTTCGGCTGAGGTACGTGATCGACACGCACGTGCATGCGGACCATCTATCTGGCGCGCGTGCCCTTCGGGCCCTGCACGGGGCCGAGATGTGCATGCACGAATCGGCTCGCGTTACCTACCCGATCCGTCCGTTGAAAGACGGGGAAGAGCTGGCTCTAGGGCAGTTGCGCTTGCGCGTCCTGCACACGCCTGGACACCGTGCCGAGCTGATGTCCATCCTGATCGTCAATCCCCCCCGCAGCCCGGAGCCCTCCATGGTGCTCACGGGCGATTGCCTGCTCGTCGGCGACGTGGGCCGTCCGGACTTCGGCGGGGGCGATCCCGGTGCCCAGTACGCGAGTCTGACGCGCCTCTTGCGCCTGCCCGATTGGGTTGCCGTCTTTCCCGGCCACTTCGAGGGACCGTGCGGCAAGGGGATGTGCGGCCGACCCAGCACCACCGTCGGCTTCGAGCGGCTCTTCAACCCCTTGGCCCGTCTCGATCAGGCGGCGTTTGTCGCGACCTTGACCGACGGGGTCCCCGCCCGCCCGTTGAACATGACCGCGATCGAGGCCACCAATCGGGGCGCGGCTGACCTGCCTTGGGCCATGCTGACGACATCGCCGGAGGTCCAGGAAATCGAAATCGACGCGTTGGAGTCTCGTCCCCCGGACACGGTGGTCCTGGATGTGCGCGAGCCCGAGGAGTATGCCCATGGCCATGTCCCCGGAGCCCTCAACCTGCCTCAGGCGGACCTGGCCACGCG
Organism: Methylomirabilis sp. (SeqCode); assembly: GCA_035455275.1. Lineage (GTDB taxonomy): Bacteria > Methylomirabilota > Methylomirabilia > Methylomirabilales > 2-02-FULL-66-22 > 2-02-FULL-66-22. The sequence continues at coordinate 17,589 of DATIFO010000253.1, forward strand.
ACTCGATGGGGTGCCGCGCGATCGCCCCATCCTCGTCCTCTGCGAGCGTGGGAGCCGCTCCTACCGCGCCGCGCAGTATCTCACTCAGATGGGGGTGGTCCAGGTCGCGAGCGTCAGCGGGGGCACCGCGGCCTGGCGCCTGGCCGGCAAGCCCCTGAGCGTCGGCGACACCCGCATGGAGAAGCCCCGCGTCACCGAATCCGACTGGACACACGCGGGTGCCACCCCGCCGGCCCCCTGAATGCGCAATGGATGTTTCGGCCCACGGGAACCCATCCCGCTTGAATCCCATCGCAAGCATCGCATAGTTTCAGACCGACGTGGAATGCGCTCCGCTGAGCGTGACGTTATGCGGATACGCGATGATCATCTGCGTTGCACCCAACCTACGTTGCTTCTTTCGTTGCCTTCCGGCCGCGCAGGCATTCTCGCCCAGGACCCACCCCACCACCCAACCGAGAGGGGTGGGCCGCCACCCCTCCTCGGACTCTCCCCCGGACTGTGCGGTTCGGGGATGAATGTCGCCTGGATTATGCACCGCACGGTAAGCAGTCGCCTTCCGCCTCAGACGGATTGGACCGGGGCGGGGGCGCGG
>DATIFO010000254.1:0-19122 GCA_035455275.1 Methylomirabilis sp. (SeqCode)
CGTCTTCGTCAGTTGCACTTCCCGCCACCGCTCCGCCAGCGTGAGCTTCCGGCTTGGCGCTGCTCCCCGAGTACCCCGATCTTGCTCCATGGTGCTCCTCCTGCCGTGACGGCAAGTACGACGGTGTGAGTGACTCCCTGCGCGTGGTGCGGGCGGCGCCCGGCCCCGCTATCCCCCTGCCCATGCAACGGCAGATCCACCCGGGTCACCGGGCGGCCCACCGGGGGCTCCGCCCTGCGTGCACGCGGGGTTGCAAGGAATGCCGCCTCGCAGTCTCCTGGAAAGTGCAGGCGGGAAATGTCCGAAATATCGGAGACACTCGATATGTTCGGAGGCACGGACCGCTTAGTACATCCCCCCCATATCTCCCCCGCCTTGCGGCATGGCCGGGGTCTTGTCCTTTTCGGGCATCTCGGCCACGACGCACTCTGTGGTCACCAGCAGCCCCGCAACGCTGCCCGCGTTCTCGAGCGCGACGCGCGTGACCTTGGTCGGGTCGATGATCCCCGCCGCCATGAGGTCTTCGTAGGCCTCGGTCTCGGCGTTGAAGCCGAAGGCCCCGCTGCCCTCCCGAACCTTCTGGACCACGATGGCCCCCTCGGCGCCGGCGTTCTCGGCGATCTGGCGGATCGGCTCTTCGAGAGCCCGGCGGACGATGTCCACGCCGATCTTCTCGTCTCCCGAGGCCTTGACCTTGTCCAGGGCCGCCATGGCTCGCAACAGCACGACTCCGCCGCCCGGCACGATGCCCTCCTCCACCGCCGCGCGCGTCGCGTTCAGGGCGTCCTCCACGCGGGCCTTCTTCTCCTTCATGGCCATCTCGGTCGGGGCGCCGACCTTGATCACGGCCACGCCGCCGGACAGCTTGGCCAGCCGCTCCTGGAGCTTCTCCCGATCGTAGTCCGAGGTGGTCTCGTCGATCTGGGTGCGGATCTGCTTGATCCGGCCCTCGATCTCCTTGTCCTTGCCGGCCCCCTCGATGATGGTGGTGTTCTCCTTGTCCACCAGGACCTTCTTGGCCCTGCCGAGGTCGTCCAGCTTGACATTCTCCAGCTTGATGCCCAGCTCCTCCGAGAGGACCTGACCCCCGGTCAAGGTTGCGAGGTCGGCCAGCATCTCCTTGCGGCGATCCCCGAAGCCCGGCGCCTTGACGGCGCAGGTGTTCAGGGTCCCGCGCAGCTTGTTCACCACGAGCGTGGCCAGGGCCTCCCCATCCACCTCCTCAGCGATGATGAGGAGCGGCCGGCCCAGCTTGGCCACCTGCTCCAGGAGGGGCAGGAGGTCCTTCAAGCTGCTGATCTTCTTCTCGTGGAGCAGGATGTAGGGGTCCTCGATGACCGCCTCCATCCGGGCGGGATCGGTCACGAAGTACGGGGAAATGTAGCCACGGTCGAACCGCATGCCCTCGACCACGTCCAGGGTGGTCTCCACCCCTTTGGCCTCCTCGACCGTGATGACCCCGTCCTTGCCCACTTTCTCCATGGCGTCGGCGATGAGGTTGCCGACCGCCTTGTCGTTATTGGCCGAGATCGTGGCGACCTGGGCGATCTCCTTCTTGCCCTGGGTCGGCTTGGAAACGGCCCGGAGCTCGGCGACCACGGCGACCACTGCCTTATCGATCCCCCGCTTGAGGGCCATCGGGTTGGCGCCAGCCGTCACATTCTTCATGCCCTCGTGCACGATGGCCTGCGCCAGCACCGTGGCCGTGGTGGTCCCGTCGCCCGCGACGTCCGAGGTCTTGGACGCCACCTCTTTCAGCATCTGGGCGCCCATGTTCTCGAAGGGATCCTGCAACTCGATCTCCTTCGCCACGGTCACGCCATCCTTGGTGATCGTGGGCGCACCCCACTTCTTGTCCAGGACGACGTTGCGGCCCTTGGGCCCCAACGTTACTTTCACGGCGTTTGCCAACTTATTGACGCCGGCGAAGATCGCCCGGCGGGCGTTTTCATCGTAGAGCAACTGTTTTGCTGGCATTGGGATGCCTCCTTCTCATTATGTTCACTGCGGTGCACGGGCTTGAGGGAAGTTCGCTCGCGTCTCTGGGCAGGACTACTGCAGGACGCCCAGCACGTCCTCCTCGCGCATGATGAGGTGCTCCTCGTCTGCCACCGTCACCTCGGAGCCCGAGTACTTGCCGAAGAGGATCCGATCGCCCACCTTGACCCCCATCGGAACCCGCAGGCCCTGCTTGTTGAGCTTGCCCGGGCCCACCGCGATGACCTCGCCTTCCTGCGGCTTTTCCTTGGCGGTGTCCGGGATGATGATCCCGCCTCTCTTGCTCTCTTTCTCCTCGATGCGTTTCACAAGGAGGTGGTCCTGCAATGGTCTGATCTTCTTCATGGTGCGTCACTCCTTTCGCAGAGCGTACGTCGGGGAACCAACCGTCCGCCAGCGTGGCATGTGCATCTGAGACCCGAGCACTTGACCGGCTTCTCCTGGAGATCTTCGATCGGCAAGAGGCGGGTATCATGAGTGGCGGGCGGGTGTTGGCCGACCCCCTCGCGCTTCGCCCCCCAGGATTGCGCGCCGGTCGAGTACCTCGCCATCGTGGTGCGAGCGAGACGCCGGCCTGGTGGAGGGGCTGGACAGCTCACCAATCGCACACCCCCAGCGGGTCCCGCCGGCCGCGCGGGGCGAGACCAGAACCGCTGAGGGTGCGAGTGGCCGCGGGGGGTCAGGCGGGAACGGCCCAGAACGTGTGCTGGGCGAAGATCAAGGCCGCCGCCCCGACGAAGGCGACGAGCAGCGACACGGCCAGCCCCGGGCTCGCCATGCCCAGGTAGAGGAAGAGCCCGCTCCCCACCAGAGCGCCGATTGCCCCGAGCGAGATATCCCCGATGAGCCCGTAGCCGCCCTCCTTGAGGACGTACCCGGCACCCCAACCCGTGATCGAGCCCACCACGATCCACAGCAAGAACATTGAGAGTGTCATGAGTCTTCTCCCTTCGCCGGCTGGGCCGGCGGCAGGTGATGCGTTTCGATGCTCACTCGGTTGGAATCACCGCTACCTGGGCGAGCCCTTCTTCGCCTGTGGTCGGCGCGGAGCGCGCTGGGAGTTTGGACTCGGCCAGTACCGCCGGTCCGGCGGGGGCATCTTCCGCAGGGGCTCGTGGTCCCTCAAGGCGTTGTGGGGGGTCAGCTTCTCGTCCAGCCCCACGCTCCGCCCCTTGAATCTCGTTTTGAGAGCCCTGACCCGCGTATCCAGGTCGTGCTCCAGGGGCCGAGGCGCCCGATCGGCGTCGGAGAGCACTTTCTTGGCCGACATCATACCGCCTCCTTCACGGCGCGTTCAGATCGCCGTCAGCGTGACTCCCGGAGCTGCCGCTCGTGCCGACGCGCCCCGTGGATGTATCCTCGAAACTCAGGAGTGCATCGGCTTCGTCACCCTGGACTTGGCCGCATCGCACGCCCCGGTCACTGCCCCGTCACCGTCTGGCAGACGCGATCACTTCCAGGCCCCCACGCTTGAGGACCGTGTCGAACTGAATCTGCGGCTGTTCCCGCGAGAGGTCAATGGCGCCCAGGACTGACCGGTACGCGTCCGAGCGTAAGCGCACGTCCAGATCGGCCTGGCACCTCCACTCCTCGATCAGCGCGAACACGTCGGGATCTTCGACACTTTGATAGAGATCGCATTTCACACAGCCCGGCTCTACGCGGGTCGGTCCCAGCTGGGCGGTAAGCGATCGGACGACTTCGGCCCGGTGGGACGCGGTGGGGATTCGCAGGGTGGACACGATGATGTTCACGATGAACCTCTCAACCTTGTTCGCGTGATCTGGGCCGCACGGTCTCCGTTTCGAGAATAAGCACAAGCAAGGGCAGGTCCACATGGCCTTCCGGCGGCCTGAAGGGCGATCGGCCCTTTCGAATCGACTGCCTGGCCCGATTCCCGTGGGGGATTGACCGAGAAGCGGGAGGCAGAAGACCCCGAACGATCGGAGAAACTCCGACCTCTCGGGTGCTTGGGGCAGGGATCAACACCAGAGGAGTTGCCGTTACACATGCCGGAGGCGCTTGGCAGCGCGTCCCGGGAGACTATGGCGGGACGGCTAGGTCCCGGAGCGACTCCGATCCATTGTGTGGGGCCGCTGGAGGCCGAGCTTCTTGATGCGGGATTCGAGGGTGGTGGGTTTGATGCCGAGCAGACGGGCCGCGCCGTCCGCGCCCCGGATGCGCCAGCCGGTCCTCTGCAGGGCCGCCGCGATGTGCTGGCGCTCGACGGCTTCGAGGGTCGTCGGCCCATTCGGCGCCGGGTCGGCCACCGGCGCCAGCGGCACGCGGAGCGTGGAGCCGTCGCTCAGGATGACCGCGCGCTCGATGACGTTGCGCAGCTCCCGGATGTTCCCCGGCCAGGGGTAGGCCCGGAGCGACTCCATCGTCTCCTGCGGGATGCGCTCCACCGGCTTGCCGAAGGCGGTGCCGTATTGCCGGGCGAAGGTCCAGACGAGCAGGGGGATGTCCTCGCGGCGCTCCCGGAGGGGCGGCACGGGGATGGGGAAGACATTCAGGCGGTAGTAGAGGTCCTCGCGGAATGTCCCCTTCGCCACCCGCTTGGCGAGGTCCCGGTTGGTGGCGGCGATGAGGCGGGCATCCACCGTGACCGTCTTCGTGCTCCCGATCCGCTCGAGCTGGCCGTCCTCCAGCACGCGGAGCAGCTTGCCTTGCAGCTCCAGAGGCATCTCGGCGATCTCGTCCAGGAAGATGGTGGAGCCGTGCGCGAGCTCGAACCGCCCGGCCTGGCGGGTCAGGGCCCCGGTATACGCCCCTTTCTCCCGCCCGAACAGCTCAGCCTCGATCAGCGTCGGGGGGAGCGCGGCGCAGTTCACGGTGACCATCACCCGGTCCTTGCGCCGGCTCCGGCGGTGGATGAGCTGCGCCACCAACTCCTTGCCGGTGCCCGTCTCGCCGAGCAGCAGCACCGCGGCGTCGGTCGCGGCCACGCGGTCCACCTGGGACAAGACCGCCTTCAGGCCGGAAGACGTGCCGACGATGTCGCTCGGCTGCGCCTGGACGGCCGCGCGCAGATAGGCGTTCTCGGCCTCGAGTTGCTGCTTCAGGCGGGTGACGTCATCCAGGGCGTGGCGGAGCGCGCGTTCGCCCTGGTGGCGCGCCAGGGTATTGCCGACGGTGTCCGCCAGGACCTGGAGGCGCTGCACGACGACGTCGGGCCACTCACGCTCGACCGTCCGCGTACCGAAGGCCAAGGCGCCGAACACGCTCCCGCTCGCCGCCAGCGGAAGGATCACCGCCGACTGCTGCTGGCCCTTCCGAAAGGCATCCTGGTCGGGCCCGGCTTCGGCAGGTAACTCCTCCAGCCTGGTGAATCGAACGATCCCTCCACGGAGCAGCGTCTGGTGAACCCACGGGAAGTCCTGTGCCGCCAGGCGCCCGGGATCCGCCGCGACGCCCGGCCCGGCCCAGGCGTGCGTGGCGGTCAGGTCATCCTCCGCGCCCGCCCGCTGCAGGAGCGTGATGCAGTCCAGCCCGAGCGTCTGGCCGATGCGCCGCTGCGCCTCTTGGATCTCCGCGTCCAGGTCCTCGGCCGCAACGCGCACAAAGCGGGCGGAGAGTTCCGCAAAGAGCGCCTCGAACTGTTTCCGCTCCGCCAATTCGTCCCGCAGAGCGTCTTCCACATCGGGCATCGCACAATCGCTCCCAGAGGCCAATCCTGTTCCCGGCCCGAGTGTAAACACTATCAGAATTGATTTTCCGCGTCCACTCGGACAATCGGGTCCGCCCTGAAACCGCACGCCGCATACGTCCGGCCGCTTTCACCCCCACCTCGGATGAGTCGCGGCGTTTCAGCGCCCCTTTCAGCATTCTTGCCAGACATGCCCATTGACCCGTCAGGGGGGGTCTGAGCCCCTACCCGGCACGTGCTGCCGTCTAATCGGTCGGGTCCCGAAACCTCCACGATGTCGGAGCGTCGCCGATATACCGTGTATTCGTCTGGCACGGGACTTTGTTGGAGCATTGCGCCCAATTACGTGATAAAACACAGCCACCACGACCTCTGGCAGCCCAATGGCACCGGTGGATACACCTTTGCAGTGGATTGGAGGCGGTGCCATTCCGGAGGCTCGTCCAGGCCGGTGCGGGCAGGTCCGGCTCCGGTTAGATAGCGAGGTGGCCGAAGGTGAGGACGGGGAGGCGGAGGCTGCCGGCGTTCTTGGCCCTGCTGGTGCTCGCGTGGATCGCGGGCAGCGGCTGCTCGCTGCTGCGCCGCTGGTGGCGCTCGCCGAAGCGGTGGCCGTGAAACGGCAGGACCTGAAGGCGTTCGAGTCGCTGCTGGCCCGGGCCCTGGCCATTGCCCCTGACGCCCACCCCGACACACGGCTCCTGAATGCGATCATGCAGCGGCGAGCGCGCCGGCTCCTGTCGCAGAGAGCGGAACTCTTCTTGAGTGAGAACGAGTGAGGCGCGTCAGGCGGCTAGAGCCGCAGGCGGCGACGTCGCAGCCAGCGGAGCCGATCCGGGGCTTACCGCCACGACTGGCGTGGTGTCACAGGCGGTGACGACATGCAAGGACTCACGCGAAGAGGATTCTTCCCCGCCGCGCTGGCCGTGGGATTGGCCGGCGCACTGGGCTCCCTCGACCGTGTCCTTGCCGCGGATGGGCCGGTGAAGGTGCGGCTCGGCACGCTCGCACCGAAGGGCTCTTCGTATGCCAAGCACCTTCTGGCCATGGGCGAACAATGGCGGCGCGCACCGGCTGGGGGCGTGCTGCTGACAATCTATCCCGACGGCACCATGGGCACCGAGGCAGACATGGTGACCCGCATGAGGCTCGGCCAGCTACAGGCCGGGATGCTCACCGCGATGGGCCTGGCGGAGATCGAACCGGCGGTCACTGGCCTCCAGTACATGCCCATGATGTTCCGCTCGCTGGACGAAGTCGATGCCGTCGGCGAGAAACTCCAACCGATGCTGGAGAAGCGCCTGGAGGAAAGGGGCTTCGTGGTGCTGTTCTGGGCCGATACAGGCTGGGTGCGGTTCTTTTCGAAGCAGCCGCTGATCCGGCCGGACGATTTGAAGAAAAGCAAACTGTTCGTCGGGGCGGGCCGCCCTGCCGATCTGGAGAGTTACCGCTCGGTCGGCTGCAATCCCGTCCCGCTGGAGATGGTGGACATCCTGCCGAGCCTGCAAACCGGCCTGATCAACGCGGTCGCGCTGCCGCCGAGCTTCGCCTTGGCCGGTCAGGTGGATGGGGCAGCGCCCCACATGCTCGCGCTGGACTGGGCGCCGCTGGTCGGCGCGGCGGTCATCACCAAGAAGACCTGGGACGCCATCCCGCTGCAGGCGCGGGACGCCTTGCGGGAGGTGGCCAGGGAGACCGGCAAGCTGATGAAGGCCGACGGCCGGCGCGAGAGCGCGGAATCGGTCGAAGCCATGCGCAAGCGCGGCCTGACCGTCCACGCCGTCACCGCGGACGTCGAGGCCGAGTGGCGGCGGGTGGTGGAAGCGGCGTATCCCAAGGTCCGCGGGGTGATCGTTCCCGCCGAGATCTTCGACGAGGTTATCGCACGGCTGAATGCCTACCGTGCCGCGCGGGAGGGAGCCAAGAAATGAGCGGCGAGGCCCGCCGCGATCCACCCGCACCGATCCAGTCCGCCGCCGTCCGCGAGGGCTGGCGCGGCGGGCTGCGCGAGGCCGAAAACCTCCTGGTCTCGCTTGCGCTGGCCGCCCTGGTGCTCGTGCCGTTGGCAGAGATCGTCCTGCGCAGGGTGTTTCAGTCGGGCATCAGCGGGGCGACCGCCTTTGAACAGCATCTGACGCTGCTCGTCGGCCTGCTGGGCGGGGCGCTGGCGGCGCGCGATGGTCGCCTGCTCACGCTCTCGACCCTGCTGGATCTTCTCACAGGGCGGGGGCGAGCGATCGCGCGCGTCTTCACCGGTGCCTGTGCCGCGGGCATCAGCGTTTTTCTGTGTGTGGCGGCGGCGCAACTGGTGCAGACCGGAAAGGAGGCCGGCAAGATCTTGGCGTACGGGATTCCCGTCTGGACCCTCCAGGCGGTCATGCCCGTGAGCTTCGGGGTGATCGCGCTACGCGTGCTGTGGCGCGCGGCGGAGCGTTGGCCCGGACGGCTGGCGGCATTGCTGCTCGCGGGAGGCGTGGTGTGGGCAGGATTCCAGCCGCCGATGGCGCCCGACACGCTGGTCCTGCCGGCCCTGGCGGCGCTGCTGCTTGCCGTCGTGCTCGGTGCGCCGATCTTCGTGCTGCTGGGCGGCGCGGCGCTGATCTTGTTTTGGGGCCAGGACCTGCCCACCGCTGCCATTGCCCTTACCCATTATTCGATGGTCACCAACCCCACGCTGCCGACGGTCCCGCTGTTCACGCTGGCGGGGTATTTCCTGGCCGAGGGCGGCGCATCGAAACGGCTGGTCCGGGTGTTTCAGGCCTTGTTCGGACAGTTCCGCGGCGGGCCGGCGATCGTCACGGTGCTGGCGTGCGCATTCTTCACCTCCTTCACCGGCGCGTCGGGCGTGACCATTCTCGCACTGGGCGGGCTGCTCATGCCGGTGCTGATGGGCGCGGGGTATTCGGAGCGGTCCACGCTGGGATTGCTCACCGGCTCGGGCGGTCTCGGGCTCCTGTTCCCTCCGTCGCTCCCGCTAATTCTCTACGCCATCGTGGCCAGCCTCAACAAGGCGGGCGGAGTGACCATCGAGAAGATGTTCCTGGGTGGCCTGGGCCCGGGGCTGCTTCTGGTCGCCATGGCCGCCTGGCTGGGCATTCGACTCGGTCCGAAAGAAGCGGCCGGCCGGCCCGCCTATGACCGCGGGGAAGCGTGCCGTGCGATCTGGGCCGCCAGATGGGAGCTGCTGTTGCCGGTGGCGGCGCTGGCGGCGCTGTTTGGCGGGTTTGCCACGCCGGTCGAGGCGGCGGCGGTCACGGCGCTGTATGCGTTCGTGGTGGAAGCCTTGGTCTATCACGACTTCGAGCGGGTGGGAGAGGTCCGCCGCGTCATGGCGGACTGTGGTCTGCTGGTGGGTGGCGTGCTGCTCATCTTGGGCGTGGCGCTGGGGTTCAGCAATTACCTGATCGACGCCCAGATTCCCGCCCGCGCGGCCGAATGGGTCACCGGCGCGGTGCAGTCGAAGTATGCTTTCCTGCTCGCGGTCAACCTGTGCCTGCTGGTGGTGGGCTGCGTGATGGACATCTACTCCGCCATGGTGGTGGTGGTGCCGATCATCGTGCCGCTGGGCCTGGCCTACGGCATCGATCCCATCCACCTGGGCATCATTTTTCTCGCCAACATGGAGCTGGGACTCCTGACGCCCACCGTCGGGATCAACATCTTCCTGTCCTCGTATCGGTTCGGCAAGCCGGTGCTTCAGGTCTCCCGCGCGGTCATCCCGATGCAGTGCCTGCTGGCGATCGGCGTGCTCTTGATCACCTACTTGCCCCTGCTCACGACCTTCCTGCCGCGCTGGCTCGGACGGTGAAGAGAGCCGCGGAAGTTCATCGCGAGAGAAATTGATCGCCTTGGTCGCCGCCGACGTGCGCGACTTCAGCCGGCCGAGGCCCCGAGACCGCCCGCGTACAGGGGCAGCGAGTCCCCGAACCCGAACTCCATCTCCATCAGCGTCATCGTTCTGGATGCCGCCTCGACCGATGTCTTGATCGCGGCTCGATGCACCTACACCCAGCCTGCTGAGACTGGTCGTCGGCCACAGGGACGATCGGACCTCCCTTTCAGGGGAACTCAGTGCGGAATTCCTTCCGCGCCGGAACTCATTCCCTTCACCACACCGCGGAACAGGTTCCCCAGCCTCTTTCCCACCTCGGCCGCCTTCTCAGCGTCCATTTCGAGCAGCAGTTGCGCGATGTGCTCATGCGACACGAGCTCTTTCACGACTGCCTCCGCTTGCTCCTCATGAACGCCCTGGTACAGCAGGCCCAGATTCACGCCGAGTTTCGTTGCCTTGGCAGGCTCCATTCCAAACACCACCCGCGCCACGTTGTCATGCGACAAGAGTGTGGTTACTATCCCCGCTGCCACTGCCTCTGCCCTACCATACTCCACCATCTTCTGACCTCCTTCCTTTCCTGTGCCCGTTCTCCTGCGTCCCGGTTGTCACCGTCGACGCTTTCCACCCCACGTGTACCGTGCGTGGTTTGTCGGGAACGATAGCCGTGGGCGCACTTCGACCAGCCTCGAGCGTGGGGTCGGCTTGCCGGAAAAGAGGTGAGTGCTCATGCCACCACCTCCTGGTACACCGCCGGCGCGTCGGCGGTCTGGCGCGCACCGGGGAGAATTACCTGGTGCTGGTGGTCGTGGTGGATGACGATCATTCGCACCGGCTCGCCGGATCACGCTGTCGAGATGAATCTCCGGCTGTTCCCGGGATAGCTCGATGGCCGCCAGGGCCGCGCGGCACTCCTCCGAGCGAAGGCGCACCCTCAGGTCCGCGCGAGACTCCTCCTCCACCGAGGTGATGGTATCCCGATTCTCACAATCTTGGAAGAGATCACACCTGTGGCAACCCGGTTGCGCGCATGGAGGGCCCACCTCCGCGGTGAGCGTCCTGACGACGCCGGGCCCCCGCTCGACCTGTCCATGCCGTTGTGCACACGCTCTGCCTCGCAAGCGGCGACCGTCAGGCCTTCATGGCTCTGGGTGGGGCGCCTGTGAAGACTGGTATGGCTGCGAAGGTTCCGATGTGCCCCTACCGCTCCAGATGGTACGGCACGGCCGTGACGACCACGCCGGGGGTGAAGAGAAGCGCCGCCCGGATGATCAGCGCCCGCTGGTTGTGAAGGAGATTCTGCCACCACCGGGCCGGGATGACCTCGGACAGGATGACCGTGACCCACCCATCCGGGTCCCTCTCCCGAATCTCCCCGATGTAGGCCAGACAGGGGATCAGGAAGGAGCGATAGGGCGAGGGCAGGATCACGAGGGGGACCCCGCCGCCCCACACCTCCCATTGGGCTTTCATCTGCTTCGTCTCTTCCGGCTCGAGATCGACGGACACCGCCCGAATGTCCGATCCGAAGCTCCGGGCGTAGTCCAGGACCGGGATCACGGCCCGATTCACATGGCTGATGGGCAGGACGACCGTGATGTGCTTGGGTACGAGCGGTCGGTGGTAAGACGCCAACGAGAGTTGGTCTCCTGCGGCCCCGTAGTGGCCGTGGACCGTCCGGAACCAGAGGATGAGGATCGGGATCACGAGCGCCACGAGCCAGGCTCCGTGGGTGAACTTGGTGACGGCGAGGACACAGGTGGCAAGGCCCGTGGCCATTGCCCCCAGGCCGTTGACGAGCAGGCTCTTGCGCCAGTGGGCACCCCGCTCGACCAGCCAATGCCGGACCATCCCGGCCTGCGACAGGGTGAAGGAGAGAAAAACGCCCACGGCGTAGAGGGGGATCAGGGCATGGGTGGACCCGCGGAAGATCACGATGAGGACGCAGGAGAAGACTCCCAAGAGCAGGATGCCGTTGGAGAAGACGAGGCGGTCCCCGCGATGTGCCAGTTGTGTGGGCAGGTACCGGTCCCGGGCCAAGAGCGAGGCCAGCCGGGGGAAATCCGCGAAACTCGTGTTGGACGCCAGGATGAGGATCAGCATGGTGGCAGCCTGCACCAGATAGTACAGGGGGCCTCCGCCGAAGACCTGCCGGGCCAACTGGGAAACTAGCGTCTCCCCCTCTCGGGGCAGCAGGCCGTAGACATGGGAGAGTATCGTGATGCCGAGAAAGAGAGTCCCCAGGACAGCCGCTACCCAGGCCATGGTGGTGGCCGCGTTCTTGGACTCCGGGGGCCGAAAGGCGGGCACTCCGTTGGAGATGGCCTCGACGCCCGTCAGCGCCGTACAGCCAGACGAAAACGCCCGCAGCAGGAGGAACAGGGTAAGACCCGCGATGGGCGGTGGGACCTCCGCTGCCTGCGCAGGCGGGGGGCCTCCCACGAGGAATCGCCCGAAGCCTACCAGGAGCATCAGGAAGAGGCTCCCGATGAAGAGGTAGGTGGGCCCCGCGAAGGTGCGTCCCGATTCCCGGATTCCACGGAGGTTGACGACGGTGACGATGCCGACCGCCAGCAGCGCGAGGCCGACCCGGTGACGATACAGGGCCGGTATCGCCGACGTGAGGGCCGCGACTCCCGCAGACACGCTCACAGACACCGTCAGGATGTAATCGATCATCAGGGCCGCAGCCGCGGTCAACCCCGGCAACTCGCCGAGGTTGGCCTTGGCCACGATGTAGGAGCCCCCACCAGAGGGATAGGCGTGGATGGTTTGCCGATAGGAAACGGTCAAGATGACCAGGAGCAGCATGATGCCGAGGCTGAGGGGAAGGGACCAGCCGAGAGCCAGCGATCCGGCCAGGACCAGGACCAGCAGCATCTCTTCCGTTGCGTACGCGACCGAAGAGAGGGCGTCAGAAGAGAAGACGGCCAACGCCACGACCTTCGACAGGCGCTCGCGACTCGCCTGGACCGTGGCCAAGGGAATGCCGATTAGCCACCGCCTGATGAACATGGTCCCACGTCTAACGAATCATCCAGCGACCGGGGCGAGGCACCAAGCAGAGATCGCCGGCTGACGACCTACGCCCGGCCGCTGCGGCGAATGCCATGTTGGTGCCCGTCTGCCACGCGACCCGGCATCGTCGCTGGACGTGATTCGCCATGCCGCTCTCCGCCGTGAAGGGTCCGTCACATGGCTGTCGATCCTGGCCAGGATCCCGCGGATGGTCTGCGAGCTCTGCGCTTCCCCCGCGGCGGACGGCAGGCGTCCCACCCCAGCCTGCCGACCCTAGCGCTTGCCCGCCTCCTGCAGCCGCTGCAACAGCTCGCCCAGACGGCGCAGCTCTTCGCTCGCGCGCGCGTAGGCACCGGCTGCGGAATCCAGCAGGGCCTTCATCGAGGGCTCGGGGCCGGCCGGCCGGGCAGGCGCGGCCTCGGCCGCTGCGGGCGGGGTCTGTCCGCCGAACACCCGCGCCATCGCGCCCTCCAGCGTCTCTTCCATGGCAATCCGGTCCCCGAAGCCGACGATCACGCGCTTGAGCTCCGGGAGCTGCCCCTTCTCGGCGGCGATGTAGAGCGGCTCCACATACATGAGGGAGCGCTCGATGGGGATGACCAGGAGGTTGCCCCGGATCACCTGGGAGCCCCGCTGGCTCCAGAGGGAGAGCTGCTGGGAGATGAACGAGTCCTGGTCGATCCGGGCCTCGAGCTGCCGGGGGCCGTAGACCAGCTTCTGCTTGGGAAAGGTGTAGACGACGAGCTTCCCGTAGTGTGGCGGGTCGCTCCGCGCGGCCAGCCACGCGGCCAGGTTATCCTTCTTGCTGGGCGTGAAGGGGATGAGGAGGACGAACTCCTCCTTCGGTTCGCCGGGCAGGCGCAAGATGAGGTAGTAGGGCTCCATGGGCCGGTCCTGCCCACCCACGGGGCGGATCGGGAGGCTCCAGAGGTCCTCCTTGTTGTAGAAGACCTGGGTGTCGCGCATGTGGTAGACGGCGTACATCGCCGCCTGGACCCGGAACAACCCCTCGGGGTAGCGGAGGTGGGTGCGGAGGTCGGTCGGCATGGCGTCGAGCGGCTGGAGCAGGCCGGGGAAGATCCGGGCGATCGTGCGGATCAGGGGATCCGTCGGGTCCGCGATGTAGAAGCGCACCGTCCCGTCGTAGGCGTCCACGGTCGCCTTCACGGCGTTGCGCACGTAGTTGCCCAGCCCGCGGGTCGGCGCCGCGTAGGGGAACCACTCGGACACGGTGTAGCCATCCAGGAGCCAGACGAGCCGCCCCGCGGCCGAGATCACCACGTAGGGATCGTCGTCGTAGCGGAAGAACGGGGCGATGCGCTGGACGCGCTCCCGGATGTTCCGGTAGATCAGCACCCGGCTGTCCGCGGTCACGTCATTCGAGAGGAGCAGCTTCACGTCTCCCAGGTGCGCGGCGAACAGCACCTTGCGCCAGAAGGACTCTACCGGGATGCCGCCCTGCCCCGCGTACGTCGTGTAGACGTTCTGGTCCCCCGCCGGGTAGTCGAATTCCTTGGCCCGGGTCTTGGCAAAGACATAGTCGTTGGCCAGCTCGCTGAAGTACAGCTCCGGGCGGGAGATCCGGAGATCGCTGGAGGCCGCGGGGGGGATATCCTTGATCCAGAACTCGGGGAGCCCCTCGCGCGTCACCCGGTTCACCGGGCTCACGACCGCGCCGTAGCCGTGGGTATAGGTCAGCCGTTCGTTGATCCAGATCCGGCTCGGCAGATCCCTGGAGGACAGCTCCCGGGCCGACAGGGTCACCTGCCGGTACTCGCCGTTGATGGTGTACCGATCAATATCGGTGTCCGTGAACTTGTAGTAGGTCCGGATCTCCTGGAGCTGGCTGTACGTGGCGAGCAAGGGCCGGGTGTCCCACAAGCGGATATTCTTGATGGTCGCGTCGTTCTTGCGCAGGTCCTGCAGGGTCAGCGCCTGATCCGCCGGGAACTCCCGCTCCTCGATGTTGTCCAGACCGTAGGCCAGGCGGGTGTAGCGGATGTTGTAGTCAATGTATGGCTTCTCCTTGACGATCTCGTTGGGGGACACCTGGTAGCGCTGGATCAACCCGGGGTACACGACCCCCCCGAGGATCGCCAGGCCCACCAAAGCCGCGACGCCCCCCAGGAGGGGGCGCCAGGTCCGGAGGCGGATCGTGACCAGACAGAGAGCTGCCACGCCGCCGGCCAGGACCAGCAAGGCCTTCAGGATGGGGAGCTGGGCATTGACATCGGCATACCCGGCGCCGAAGGCCACGCCCCGCTGGGAGAACAGAAGGTCGAACATGGCCAGGCGGTACCCGATCGCTTTCAAGCAGAGCAGGAGCGCGGCCAGAACCAGGAGGTGACCCCGCGTGCGTCGGGCGACCACGAGGCCTCCAGGGGAGACCCCGATGCCCCGGGTACAGAGGTAGACGGCGATGGCAGCCAGGCCCGTGAAGACCAGGACTCCCATCAGCCAGCCATAGAGGGAGTTCCAGAGCGGGAGCTGGAACACGTAGAAGGCCACGTCCTGGTCGAAGAGCGGGTCCCGGACGCCGAACGGCGTGGGATTCATGGCCTGCAGGACCAGCTCCCATCGGCCCGTCCCCACCCAGCCGACGAAGAGGGCCAGCGCCGCGCTCACGGGCAATGCCAGCCGGCGGAGGTAGGGTCCCAGCACCTCCGGGCTGGGCAGCCCGAGGGCGTCGTCTACCACCACGAGCGCATCGCGCGGAGCGAACCGCAGGGCCAGCAGCACGTTGATGTAGAGGATCAGGAAGAACGCGACGGCCGTGACCACCCCGAGGACGACTTGCGTCCGGAGCACGGTGAGGAAGACCGACGTGAACTGGACCTCGTGGAACCAGAGCCAGTCGGTGTAGAGACCGAGGATCCGGCCGACCATGCTCAGGAGGGTGATGGCGACGACGGGGATCAGCAACAGGAGACCGCGGAGCCTCATGCGACGATTCTCCTTCCCTGGGTGTGCCGGCGTGCTCTGGGTGCTGCCCGCAGGGCCAGGACCGGCGGGAATCTCACGGCCGGCAGGGTGTCCTCTCGCATCCTCGTGTGCTCAGCATGGGCCGGTGCACGCACCGCCCTAACCCGAGTTCAGCAGTCGCACCGGCGGGGCGGCCGCCGGGCCGTCCCCCCAGAGCTCCAGCATCTCGCCCGCCCGGGTGTAGGCCTGCCGGATCCGGTCGAGGTTCTCCGTGAACAGGAGGCCGATCCTCGCGAACGGCTCGAAGACCGGGCCCTGCTCCCAGTTCACCGGGAGCGGGATCACACGGGACCACTTATCCAGGTTGCTCTGGATGACGACGGCCACGGCGGCCAGACGTTGCGAAAGCTCCTCCTTGCCCTGGGCCGCCCGCTGCACGATGGGGGTGATGATCACGTCCACCGTCTGCTGCACCCGGTGCAGCGCGTCCAGCACCGGCTCCGCCAGCGGGGTCACCCGCACGCCCAGCTCGTGCAGGAACTGCTCCAGGAGCCGCCCCAGGTCGTCCTGGATGAAGGCCTCGGGTACCGCCACGGCACCTTGGGCGCCCCGCCCGGCGCGCTGGCACTCCGCGTACAACTCCTGCCGGAGCCGCTCGGTATGCGCCCGGTTCACCGGGTCCTTCCACCAGTCCCCCACCAGGCGCTTGGCGGAGAAGCGGAGGGCGGCGGTGAAGAGGTCGCCTCGGAAGACAGACTCCAGGATGGCGCCCCAGGAGTAGAACTGCTCGGTCGCCTTCATGGCCGCCATCTGCAGCTCGTAAGGCGCGATCTTGCGGGGCTGATGCACGCAGTGGTGCCCGTCGTACAGCTCCCAGTTGTTGCTGAGGATGTCCTTCTTGCCCTGGGCGTAGAGAGTGCGCCAGTCGGTCGAGCCGGGGCAGGGGGTGAGGATCATGAACTGGACGGATTCGATGTGGTTGGCTCGGGCGAATCGGGCCGTCTGGTAGATGGTCTCCACGTCGTCCTCGTCGGAGCCCACCACGAACATTCCGTGGATCTTGATCCCCTGGTCGTGGAACTTGTCGATGGCCCGCTGGATCTTGGCCAGGTCTTGCTTCTTCTTGAAGAGGCGCAGGGTCTTCGGGTTGATCGACTCGAAGCCGACGTAGACATTGAAGCAGTTGCTCCGGCGCATGAGCCGGAGCAGCTCGTCGTCGTTCACGGTCTCCGTGCGCACCTGGGCGCCCCACTCTGGCGTGATCCCCTCGGCGATCATGCGGCTCAGCAGCTCCTTGGTGCGTTTCGGGTTGGCGGTGAAGATATCGTCGGCGAAGAAGATATAGGGGGTTCCGGCGTGGGTCTTCAGCTCGGCGATCACCCGGTCGATAGATTGGGTCCGGAACGCGCTTCCGTACATCCCGGGCACCGAGCAAAAGGTGCAGGGGAAGGGGCACCCGCGAGAGGTGGCCACCGAGGCAATGCGCCGCCGCGCGTAGCCCACCACCAGCGAGAAGTCCGGGATGGGGTTCATGTCCAGGTCGGCCAACCTGGGCCGCTCCGGGTTGTGCACCTTCTGGCCGTCGCGCCAGCAGGAGAGGCCCCGGATCCCCTCGAACCCCCGGCCCCGCTCAAGGGCAACCGCGAGTTCCGGGAAGGCGACCTCGCCCTCCCCGCGGATCACGAAGTCCGCATGGTCGAGACCCTCATCCGGCAGGAAGCTCACGTGGGTCCCCCCCAAGACCACGGGGATGCCGGCCGCCCGCACCGAGGCAGCCAGGCGGTACGACGGTGGAGCGGTGGAGGTGATGCAGGAGATGCCCACGATGTCCGCCGCGCGGACCGCAGCCATGTCCACGGGGGCGATGTCCTCGATGTACACCTTAACGTCCCAGCCCCGGTCCCGCATGATGGTGCCCAGGAGCACCGACCCCAGGCGCGGGATGGTGAGCCGACTGTACACGTGGAGATGAGTCGAGGCGGGTTCCACCAGGACGACTTTCTTCCGGCTCATCTTCGACTCCTTCCGGGAGCGTGAGCCGGTGGCGGCTGCCCCACGGCGTCAAGGAGCAGCGGACGGGGGAAGCAGTGCCGCGGCATTCAATGACCCCCCCGGTCTCACGGGGGGCCGTGAGTCACGTGGATACCCACGCATCACCTCTGCGTCCCCGCTGCCCCCTGTGAGGCGACCACCCTTATGACGGACGATCCGTCACATAGCTGTCCATCGTGCCAAGGATTCTGCGGATGGTCTGGGAGCTGCGCACCTCTTCCGCAGCCAGCCCCTCCAAACTGCCTCGCAGGATCCCGTCCGCGGTCAGCCAGCGTGCCTGCCGGTACAACGTGTACAGGTCTTCGGTCTCTGCCAGGTCCTGGATGAGCTTGGTGGCCGTCAGCGTCCCGGGGCGGCGCGCGGGGGGTGCAGCGAGCGTGGCTCCGCCTCCGATCTCGCGTGCCATCGCATGGGCGTTCTGGCGCTCCCGATCAGCCAACCCCTCCAGGCTCAGCCGGTGAGGGGCGAAGCGAACCGCCCGTGCTCGGTCGGCCAGATGATACGCAAGCGCCGTTTCCTGCCGGCAGAGGCGAGTCAGGAGCACCTGCAAGGCCCCTGCATTGTCCGCGTCGCGTCCCTCGAACCACCGGTGCCACCACGACTTTCGCATTACCCCGCCTTCCTGCTGTCGCAGAACGCCCAGCCGCGACGCTGGCCTCCAACCTACTCTTCCATCAGTCGCCCAGGACCGGGCGATCGCCCGCGGCCTCCTTTGGCCAAGCTCCCAGGCTCGGGTGACCGCTCTTGACGTCGCCCCTTTACCTCTGTCCTGCGTCCACCAATCCACTTGATACAGGCAAGGCCAGGTCCAGCCCGCCTTCCTGTTGGCCAGACGGGCATTCAGCCCTTTTAAATCAGAATGTTTCCCATGATGCGATTGGGAGAGTTGCACGGGGAGATCCGTGGGAGACGTACGATATATCGGAGGGTATCCGAGCGGTCGGAGGGGAGCGGCGATCAGCCGGAGGTGCCGGGGCCCGAGCTCCTTCGTGCGGGATTCATGGGTGGGGGGCCTCGCAGAGGCTCGTTTTCATCCGGCCGAGGGGAAGCCTTGGCTTCTGCATGCGCCAGCACATTCGTCGGCGACGTCAAACGCAACTGGTCTTCTGGGGGACACACTGTCCGAGTCTTACCCGCCGGGCGTATGCCCCCCGCCCTGTTCCCCCTCAACTCGTTCCGTCCCGAGACGCCGATTCCATCGCCACACACCGACGACCAGCACCACCAGAAGCACCAAGAGACCGGCGAGAGCAAGCCAGCGCTCCACCCGGTGCACATCGGCCACGATGGCTGTGATCTCATCCGTGAAGAAGTAGGCCACCCCGAACAGGAACGGGACCCCGAAGACGGCGGCGCCCACGTCGGCCACGACGAACTTCCAGAAGGGCACGCGCGCAATGCCCGCCGTCAGAAAGGCCGCGGCGCGCAGCCCCATGACATGCCGCGCCGTGAGGATCGTCTTCAACGCGTGCCGTCGATACGCCGCCTGCAGCCATTGCGCACGCGTGGGCGTCAGCACCAGCCGCACCACTCGCCAGTTGAGGACGTGCTCCCCCCAGTGCCGGCCGACCCAGTAGAGCACCATATCGCCGGAGAGCACGCCCGCGAAACAGACAGGGAGCGCCAGCCACCACCGGGCGAGCCCCGCGTGGGT
>DATIFO010000255.1:0-29579 GCA_035455275.1 Methylomirabilis sp. (SeqCode)
GAGGCCTGGTCGGATTCCATCACCGCCAAGGGCTATCCGGAGGTGTTTCGGGTAACCGTCAGCAACTCCCTCATCTACTCCAAGGCCGCCAGGTGGATCAAGGACTCCGGATTCAAGCACGTGGCCGTCATCGGCGAGAACTCGGACTGGGGGCTCGGCGTCATCCAGGTGTTCAAGGACAACCTGGCGTCGGCCGGGGTGAAGGTGACCTCCATGTCGGCCGAGCGCACCGTCACCGACTTCACCCCGCAGCTCATGCAGCTCAAGAGCATGACGCCGCCCGTGGACTTCCTGGTGGATGGCTTCACGGGCACGGGCGAGCTGCTGATGATCAAGCAGGCCCACCAGCTTGGCTTCGCCCCCTCGAAGAACACCGCCGTCCTGGGGGCGGGCATGGACACACTCTACCCGGGCTTCTGGGAAACGGTCGGTGAGGCGGGGGTCCACGTCCTCTCCAACCCGGCCGGTCTCCCCGGCCTCCCCAAGACCAAGACCTCGGAGAAGTTCGTCAAGGCCTTCAAGGCCAAACTGAACCGCGAGCCGGACGCGGTGGCCATGGAGGGCTACGATACGGTCATGGTCCTCGCCGAGGCCGTCAAGGCCGCCAAGTCCACCAGCGGGAAGGCGCTGGTGGATGCGCTGGAGAACAAGGTCAACTGGGAGGGGACCCGCGGCACCATCAAGTTCAGCAAGGAGAAGTCTCCCGCCTGGGCCTACCACATGTGGATGGATGTCCCGGTGTTCATCATCCAGTACACCAAGGTGAACCAGGATTTCTCCCAGGCCGCCATTCTCTGGCCCGAGAAGCACGCCACGGCGAAGGGCTACATCCGGCCCGCCAAGTAAGCACCCACACGGTCAGTGAAGCGCGATCACCCCCTCCGGTCAGGAGGGGGTGATCGCGAGAGCCTTGCATGCTCTTCTTCTCGCAGCTCGCCAATGCGCTGGTGATCGGGACGCTGTACGCCCTCATGGCTCTGGGGCTGTCTTTTGTCTTCGGCGTCCTGAAGCTGGTGAACTTTGCCCACGGCGAAGCCATCATGGTGGGGGGCTACCTCTACTATCTGCTCGCCAGCTTGAAGCTGCCGCTCCCGCTGGCGCTCCTCACCAGCATCCCGGCGCTTTTTCTCTTCGGGGTCTTCCTGGAGCGAATCTTCCTGCGGGCCCCCTACCAGCGCAAGATGGCACGGTACGATGAGTACGTCATCCTGGTCACCTTTGCCCTGGGGATTTTTCTCCAGAACCTCGCCTTCCCCATCTTCGGTCCCTACAACCGTCAGGCCCCTCCGCTCTTCAAGGGAAGCATTCGCCTGGGCGAGCTGATCGTCGCCGGGGACCGGCTGGCCGGCGCGCTGATCGCCTTCGCCACGATCGGCATCCTGATCTTCCTGCTGTATCGAACATACCTCGGGAAAGGGCTGCGCGCCGTCGCCCAGAATCCAGAGGCTGCATCCATCGTGGGGATCAAGGTTCTCCGCATGCGATCGGTAGGATTCGGGATAGGCGTCACCCTGGCGGGAATCGCGGGGGCCCTCTTCGGGCCGATCTTCCTCGTCAACCCCGAGATGGGAACCAGCTTTGCGGTCAAGGCCTTCGTCATCGTGGTGCTGGGGGGCATGGGCTCCGTCACGGGGAGCATCCTGGGCGCCTACATCCTGGCCATCGTCGAGAGCTTCGGCTCCATCCTCTTGCCCGACGCGACCCGCGCCTTGGCCTACAAGGATGCGTACGGCCTGCTCCTGCTCGTGGTGGTGTTGCTGGTCCGGCCGCAGGGGCTCTTCGGCGAGCGGGAGAGACGCGCATGAAGGGCATTGTGCCAGGCCTGCTCTTCATCGCCGCGGTTGCGTTTCCCTTCTTCTTCCAGGATTACTGGCTCTACGTCGCCACCATCGGCCTGTACTATGCGATCCTGGCCTCATCCTGGTCGATGCTGGCCGGCCAGGTCGGTCTCATCTCGTTCGCCCACGCGGCATTCTCGGGCATCGGCGCCTACACGTCGGCGCTGCTGGTCATCCATCTGGGGGTGCCGATCCCCGTCGCAATGGCAGGCGGCGCCCTGGCGGCCGCGCCCTTCGGTCTGGGGATCGGCGCCCTGACCTTGCGGATGCGCGGGCCCTACCTCGCCCTGACCACGCTGGCGTTCTCCGAGATCTTCCGCATCTTCATCACCGCCGAGTACGGGCTGACCCAGGGATCCCTCGGATTGAGGGTCCCGCTCATGCTCGGTGGCAGCAAGCCCCTCTCGTACTACACCGGGCTGGGCCTCTTCCTCGTGACCGTCGTGACCTTGAGCGGCGTCCTGCGATCCCGGGTGGGTCTGTTCCTGGTGGCCATGCGCGAGGACGAGGATGGCGCCGAGACTCGGGGAGTCAACACCGTCTTCTACCGCCTGATCGCCTTCGTGCTGACCAGTGCCTTTGCGGGCCTGGCCGGAGGCTACTACGCCCACGTGGTGGGACTGGTGAGCCCGCAGATGACCCGGATCGGCGAGATGGGCCTCATCCTCGCCATGAGCGTCTTCGGGGGGCTGGAATCCCTCCTGGGCGCGGCGCTGGGCGCCATCATCCTCCAGGGCCTGACGGAGTATCTCCGGATCTTCACCGAGTGGCGCCTTGCCATCTTTGGAGGCTTGGTTCTCTTCACCCTCAAGTTCGCGCCCGCGGGGATCCTGCCCAGTCTCTACTCGTCTGCGGATAAGCTCGTGCATCGGTGGTGGAGCCGAGGGCCGCAATCGCCATGACGCTCCGGATCGAGGCAGTCAGCAAGCACTTCGGCGGGCTGCAGGCCCTCTCCGGCGTGTCGATCTCCTTCACGGCGGGTGAGTTCGCGGGTCTGATCGGGCCCAACGGGTCCGGCAAGACCACCCTGATCAACTGCATCTCGGGGCTGTACCGGCCGGATGCAGGTGAGATCCGGTTCGGCCGGGAAACGATCTCCCGCCTCCCCCCGCACCGGATCTACCGCCTGGGGATCGGGCGGACATTTCAAATCTCCAAGGTGTTCAACCGCCTGACTGTCCTCGAGAACCTGAGGATCCCCGCCCTCACGGAGGGAAAGCTGCCCCACCGGGAGGTGGATGGGCGGTCCCGCGAGATCCTGGGGCAGATCAGCCTGGCGCAGCACGGTCACGTGAACGCCGAGAACCTCTCCGGAGGTCAGCGGAAGCTCCTGGAGCTCGGCATGATCATGATGACGGATCCGCAGTTCCTGTTGCTGGACGAGCCGTTCGGCGGGGTGCATCCGGAGCTCCGCATGCAGTTGGAGGAATACCTGCGCTGGCTGAACCAGGCCGGCAAGACCATCATCCTGGTCAGTCACGAGATGGCCTCCGTCTTCAGGATCTGCCAGCGCCTGGTGGTGCTGGACCACGGGGTCCTCATCACCGACGGCCCTCCCGAGGCGGTCCGCGCCGACGAGCGGGTGATCAGGGCCTATCTGGGGGGCAGCCATGAGGCTTGAGGTGCAAGACCTGCACGTGGCCTACCAGCGGGACCTCTTTGTCCTGAGGGGGCTGGACCTCGTCGCCGACCAGGGCAAGATCACCATCGTCATCGGGCCCAACGGCTCCGGCAAATCGACCCTCCTCAAGGCCATCGCCGGAAACCTCAAGGCCGGCAAGGGCCGCGTGATGCTGGACGGGCAGGACATCACCGGAATCGAACTCGATGAGAGCATCTCGCGGGGCATCTCCTACATCCCCCAGGACCGGGCGGTGTTCCCGCAGATGACCGTGACCGAGAACCTGGAACTCGGCTGCTGGATCTTCCGGAAGGACCGGGCCAGGGTCCGCGAGCGACTGGCGTGGGCGCTGGAGCGGTTTCCGGCCCTCATGGAAAAGCGCCGCCTGCCCGCCGGAGCCTTGTCAGGCGGGCTCCAGCGCATGCTGGACATTGCCAAGTCGTTGCTCTCCAATCCATCGCTGCTTCTCGTGGATGAGCCCAGCGTGGGGCTGGCGCCGCTCGTGGCCCAGACAATCTACGCGGAGCTGCACTCGCTCCGACAGGAGGGCCGGACGATCCTCCTCGTCGACCAGGACGTGCGCTCGGCCATGCAGATCGCCGACTACGTGTACGTCCTCGATCTCGGGAGGGTGCAGGTGCACGACCGCCGGGACGCCTTCGAGGGAAAGCTCGGAGAGATGGTGCGGAGCTGGCTCATCTGAGGAAGCCGACGAGCACCGAGTCCCACCCTGCGGTTGTCTTTCCTTTCGGGTCGAATGAGCATCCCACGCGCCCGCAGTCTGCCCCGCCGGCCAGTTTTCGATTTCCATCATCCGGTGAGCATGCTAGGCTTACCTGCCATGCATGGGTCTCGCGAGGGGCGTGGAATGGCCGACGACTTCGTGACGGTTGCCTGGACCCCGTCCGGCACGGTCCGGTTGATCGATCAGACCCGGCTGCCGGGAGAAGAGGTGTATGTGGAGTGCCGGACGGTCGAAGAGGTGGCGGACGCCATCCGGACGATGCGGGTCCGCGGGGCGCCGGCGATCGGCGTGACGGCCGCCATGGGGATGGCGCTGGGCGCGCAGACGATCACGGCGACCACCTCCGAGAGGTTCCTCTCGGCGCTGGAGGCGATGGGGCGGTTCCTCACCGCCACCCGGCCCACGGCCGTGAACCTCCGCTGGGCGGTCCGGCGCATCCTGGAGCTGGCGAAGAAGTCGCGAGACCTCTCGCTCACGGAGATCAAGGCGGCCCTGGTGGCCGAGGCGCGGGAGATGCGCGAGGAGGACATCCGCATCAATCAGGCCATGGGCCGTCACGGGCAGACCCTGGTCCCCAATCCGGCGCGCGTGCTCACGCACTGCAACGCGGGGGGGCTCGCCACGGCGGGCTACGGGACCGCCGTCGGGGTCATCCGCGCCGCGGCCGAGGCGGGCAAGCGCGTCATGGTGTGGGTGGATGAGACGCGGCCGCTGCTCCAGGGGGCGCGCCTGACGGCCTGGGAGCTGATGAAGGCGGGCATCCCCGCCACGCTCATCACCGACAACATGGCGGGCTATTTCATGGGGAAGGGACAGGTGGACCTGGTGGTGGTGGGGGCCGACCGGATTGCCCGGAACGGGGACGTGGCCAACAAGATCGGGACGTATGGCGTGTCGCTGCTGGCCCGGGCGCATGGGATCCCGTTCTACGTGGCGGCGCCGATCTCGACGCTGGATCTCGGCCTGACCGACGGATCCGAGATCCCCATCGAGGAGCGGTCGACCGAGGAGGTGACCTGCATCGGGGGCCGGCGACTGGCGCCGGCAGGCATGCGGGTCGCCAACCCCGCCTTCGACGTCACCCCGGCGAGTTGCGTGGACGCCATCATCACCGAGCGCGGCGTTGCCCGGGCCCCCTACGACGTGAGCCTTCCACGCCTCGCAGGCGAAGTCTGATGGCTGACCGGGGAATCGCGATGCGATCCGCGATGGCAGCCGGAGGAGCGCCGGACCCGCCATGCGGGTCGAGAACATGCGAGCAGGAGGAGGATGCGAGATGGGGCGGCGGCAGTGCGGCGGCCCCGACACCCGGAGGGCGGCGACCCGACCCCGCAAGGCCGGAATGCCGAAAACCCGCCGAACCTGGGCCATCCGTCCCGCGACTCGCCCCCACTCCTCCCCCAAGGGCAAGAAAGGGTATGATCGCGGACGCGACAAGGCGGTGCGGGACAAGCCTGACGATGTCTAGGTGGATCGGGGCCGGCCTGCTGCTGATCTCCCTCACGACCAGGGTCTGGGCTGGCGAGACTCCTGCCCGCTCCCCGGAGTCCGTCCTGGAGGGGGCGGCCCGGGAAGTCGAGGCGGGAAACCTGCCGGCCGCCACGGCCGCCCTGCAGGCCCTGGAGACCGGCGGGGCGCCTGCCGCGATCCAGCCACGCGCCGATCTGCTGCTGGGAATCCTCTGGCTCAGGCAGGGCAAGCCCGAGGAGGCGATCCCCAGACTGGAGCGCGCCGCGGCGACCTACCCCCTGCTCTCGGACTACGCGCTCTATTCGTTGGCGGCGGCGCACCGACGCGCCGGCCAACCGGGGGATTCGGCCCTCGCCCTGCGGCGGCTCCTGGACGGCCAGCCGGACAGCCTGTTCCTCGAACGAGCCAGCCGGGAGATCGTGCTGGACTGGCTGGAGGCGGGAGAGCTTGCGCACGTCGAGGAGACGGCGGGTCGCTATCTGGCTGCCTATCCGCAGGCCCCCGGCCGGGCGGCGGTGTGGGTCGCCTTGGGCGAGGGGCTGCTCCGATCGGGACGAGGGGATCGAGCGGAGGAGATCTTCCGCCGGGTGTGGGTCGAGCTGCCGGGCAGCCCGGACGCCCAGCGGGCGAAGGATCTCCTGGCGACGATCCCCGGCGCCAGGCCCTTCACGCCGGAGGAGCAGTACAGGCGGGCGGTGACCGCCTACCAGCTCGGACGGTACGGGCAGGCGCACCAGGAATTGGCCCCCTTCGCGACGGCCGGCGATCCGCACGAGAGCCAGGCACGACTGTTCCTGGGGATCAGCGCATTCAATCTTCGCCAGTACAGCCGGGCCGTCCAGTGGCTTCGACCGTTGCAGGATGAGTCAGGAGTGGATCGGGGTGAAGTCGCCTACTGGCTCGGGCGAAGTTTTGGGCGTTCGGGGGACTCTTTGCGGTTCGCGGAGCAGATGCTCTTGCTGGCGGACACGGGCGCCCGGAGCCGCCGGGGAGAGGACGCGCTCCACCTCCTGGCGCAGGCGGCGGCAGACGAGGGACAGCCCGCGCAAGCCCTGGCGTATGCGGCGCGGCTTCTCCAGGAGTATCCCAAGGGCGCCTGGACGGATTCGACGCTCTGGCTCCAGGGCTGGCTGGCCAGGAAAGCCGGGGAGCCGGACGTGGCCTTGGCGGCCTGGGGGCGGCTGCTCGCCGAGGAGCCGGGATCGCAACTCCGCGCGCCGGCCCTGTACTGGCGCGGCCGGGTGCTGGAGGCGGTGAAGCGGTCGAAGGAGGCCATCCAGGCGTACCGGTTGCTCCTGGATACGGCCCTGGACCAGCCATACTACCGCTTGCGAGCGGAAGAGCGGCTGACTCGCCTGGGGAAGAAGACCGCGAAGCCTGTAGCGAGTCCGGTCCCGGCAGGGGCGAGTGGGGATCAGCTTCACCTCAAGAAGGCGCGGGCGCTTCGCGGCTTGGGCCTCCCCGACGAGGCAACCGATGAATACAGCGAGCAGATCCGGACCCACCCCGAGGACCACGCGGGTCTGTCGGAGACCTGCCGGGCCTTCCTGGACCTGGAGCGGTACGACAAGGCGGTGTGGCTGGGGGGGAGAATCCTGCGCCCGCTCTTCGTCCAGAGGAACGGGCAGCCGCCCATCCGCGAGTTCTGGCAGTGTCTGTATCCCCTGGGCCACTTTTCCCAGGTGCGCCAGCAGGCGACGCAGCAGGGGCTGGACCCGTACCTGGTGACGGCCGTGATCCGCGAGGAGAGCGCCTTCGCCCCCCGCGCGCTGTCCCGGGCCGGCGCCCGGGGGCTGATGCAGCTCATGCCGGACACGGCGGAACAGGTGGCCCGAAGGTACAAGGTCGCACTCGCGTCGCCGCCGCCGCTGGAATCTCCCGAGGTGAACATCCAGCTCGGGACCATGCACCTGGCGGAGCTGCTCAAGGGCAACGGGGGCTCGCTCAGCCTGGCCCTCGCGTCGTACAACGCGGGGGAACAGCAGGTGCGGCGGTGGACCCAGCGCTTCGGGTTCACGTCCGAGGAAGAATTCATCGAGGATATCCCGTACAGCGAGACCCGGAACTACGTGAAACGCATCCTGGGAAGCTACGAGCGATACACGAGCCTGTACGGGTCGAAGCGGGGAGCGAGCCGCGAGCCCCGAGCCGCGCAGGTGAAGGTCAAGCAAGCGGCCGCACGGCGAGCGCGTCGCTAGGGAGGCGAGGCAGGATGGGTGTGAGGCGGATGCCGAGGGCGCTGACCATCGCCGGCTCGGACTCGGGGGGCGGGGCGGGGATCCAGGCCGACCTCAAGACGTTCACGGCGTTCAAGGTGTTCGGGATGTCGGCCATCACGGGTCTGACCGCCCAGAACACGCAGGGCGTCCAGGGTGTGGAGCTGCCGACCTGCGACTTCATCCGTGCGCAGCTCCGGGCGGTGCTGACGGATATCGGGGCGGATGCGGCCAAGACAGGGATGCTGGCCACGGGCGAGATCATCCAGACCGTGGCGGAGGCGGTCCGGGAGTTCGACCTGCGAAACCTGGTGGTGGACCCGGTGATGATCGCGGCCAGCGGCGATTCCTTGATGCAGCACGAGGCCGCCCCCGTGATGCGGGAGCACCTGTTCCCGCTGGCCATGGTCGTGACGCCCAACCTGGACGAGGCCACGTTCCTGTGCGAGTGGAAGATCCGGACGGTGGAGGAGATGGAGGAGGCCGCCCGCGCGATCCACGCCATGGGCCCCGGCTACGTCCTGATCAAAGGGGGGCACCTGCCGGGCGAGCAGGTGGTGGACCTGCTCTACGACGGGAAGGAGTTCGTCCGACGGGAGAGCCGGCGGATCCCGGGGGAGTTCCACGGGACCGGCTGCACCCTCTCCTCGGCCATCGCCGCCGGCCTGGCAAAGGGGCTTCCCGTGCGGGAAGCCGTGGTGACGGCGCAGGAGTTCATGGCGCTGGCGCTCAAGAGCGCTCCAGCAGTCGGCGGAGGGCGACGGCCGCTGAATCACTTCCCCGAGGGCTTCGTGCCCCCGGAGGACCGGCGATGAGGACCACTCCCACCTGTCTCACCTGCGTCCTGGGGGACGTGTATGCGGCGGCCCAGCAGGTGACGCCCGACGTCGGGTTGCAGCTCAAGGTCGCCCAGGACGCCATGAACTTCCTGGCGGGGAGCTTCGGCCACGAGCGGGTGCCCTCGTACTACATCACCGAGGTGCACCGGATCCTGAAGCGGGACACGGGCGTCCGCGTGCCCTTTGCGGAGAGCCGGCGGCAGTTGAACCAGGTGGCCATGGAGATCGCCGCGCAGATCCAGGCCCAGGCTGAGCGGCTGGATGGCGCGGCCCGCTTCCGCCATCTGGCCCGCTGGGCGCTGGCGGGGAACAGCCTGGACTCGCGGACGGTCGGGATCGGGTACGACTTCACACCGGAGAAGACGCTGGAGCACCTGCAAGGCTACGTGGACCGGGGGATCGCCCTGGACCACCTGGACCGGCTCTACGAGCAGGTGCTGGCGAAGCCGGCGGTCCTCTACATCCACGACAACGTCGGGGAGATCGTCCTGGATAAGCTCTTCATCCAGGAACTGCGGCGGCACGGCTGCCGCGTCACCTCGGCCCTGCGCGGCGGCCCCATCACCTCCGACGCCACCATGGAGGACGGCCGGGCCGTCGGGCTGGATACGGCGGTGGACAAGCTGATCCAGGCCGGTCCGGACACCCTGGGCATCTCCTGGGAAGAGGCGTCGCCGGAGCTGCGGCAGGCGATGCAGGAGGCGCCGCTCACCATCGCCAAGGGACAGGCCAACTACTACGTCTTCTCCGAGCACCGCGCCGATTTGCCCGGCCAGGTCTTCTGCCTGTTCACCATCAAGTGCCAGCCCGTCGCCGACGTGATCGGCGTCAACCCCAAGCAGGCGGTGGGAATTTTCCTGTGATGAGTTCAGTGGGGACGCCACCGAGTACATTGTTTCGCAAGTTGGACGACGTGTCTCGCGACAATGGGCCCGGTCCTCCTCCCGCTCTCTCCGCTCACCCTGAGCCCGTCGAAGGGTGAGCGCCCCGGCGGAGCGGCTCGACATGTCAGGTACCAACCACTCCTATGGCTTTCTGGGTGTACATTCTCGAATGCGCTGATGGCTCCTGCTACGTCGCGGTAAGTCGGTCCTTCTTGTTGACGATCTGTACCGCTCTGGCGCAACCCTCAACGCTGTGACCGAGGCCCTTCGTACGAAGGGCAAGGTGTCAGCGGTCTATGCCTTTGCTCCGACCCGCACGAGGAGTGCGTCATGAGTACCGTTTTCATTGGCGGTTCGCGGCGTATCGGACGCTTGAACGAAGTCACTCGTGCAAGGCTGGACAATATCGTCGACCGAAGCCTCCGGGTGGTGATCGGTGATGCGAACGGCAGCGATCGGGCAGTGCAGGCCTATCTCGCGCAGAGAGGCCATCGGGACGTCGTCGTCTACTGTATGGCCAGGGCCTGCCGAAACAACCTTGGCGGTTGGAATGTAGAGGAGGTCGAGGCCTCTGGGGAGCGCGGCTTCGACTACTACGCGCTGAAAGATACGCGGATGGCCCGAAACGCTGATTGCGGCTTTATGCTCTGGGACGGAAGGAGCAGAGGCACCCTTCTCAACGTCCAGAGACTTCTGGAAGCCAGAAAGCCGGTGGTGATCTATTTTGCGCCAGAGCGTGAATGCGTGCTGGTTCGAACGCGTGACGAGCTCAAGGCCCTCCTCGCACGATGCCAGCCCGCCGATCATCAGCGCCTGTCCGACCTGCTGGGTGGGGATGGAGATCAGGCAGTCCTATTTCCTTCAGATGAGGCAGCGCTGGCAAACGAGTGGATACACGGGAGGGTCCACGGCCAGACGGAACGCCGCCGATGATACGCTGCCCCCCTAACCCGCCTGGGTTCGGAGCAGTCAGGGCAGACCTCAAGTTGAATGTGCTTCGAGATCATCGGCGAGATCGACCGTGTCGAGGTTCTCACCAAGGGTGCGTCGCTAGAAGAGAGGGCAGCTGGAAATCCGGGGGCACCACACTCAATTCTTGATTTGAAACAGAGCGGGGTATAGGGTTTCGACACGGCGGGAATCGCCGGGGTGGTCGCGCCAGGAAATTCCAACGTATCGCGCAGCCGGGGAATAGACCGGCAGGGGACCTCCTCCTGAGTCGAAGATTGTGAGGCATACATTGCCGTCATGACTGAGAGGAATCTACATCGGAGGATGCGGCAAGGAGAGACGGGTCCAAGAGGCAGCAGGAGATCAATAGATAAGGATAGTGTCCCCGAAACTCGCATGAAAAAGGGGGAGGGGTGCTGATGCCGAGCAGTAGCTACACGGCGATCCTGGAGCGGGATGGCGATATGTACGTCGCCCTGTGCCCCGAACTCGATGTCGCGAGCCAAGGGGCAACGGTGGAAGAGGCCACCGCCAATCTAAAGGAGGCGGTGGAATTGTTCCTGGAGTGCGCGGACCCGCAAGAAGTCCGGCAGCGTCTCCACAGTGAGATTTTCGTGACGAGATTCGAAGCCGTTCATGGCTAAACTCCGAGTTCTGTCAGGACGCGAGGTCTGTCAGATACTCACAAGTAACGGCTTCGTCGAGGTGCGGAGGCGGGGGAGTCACGTTGTGATGCAACGGCGGATCGAATCAGGAACGGTGACCGTTCCCGTGCCAGATCATGCCGAGTTGAAGATGGGGACCCTCTTGTCTATCATCCGGCAGAGCGGGCTCCCTCGGACCGAGTTCCAGCAATGAGGCCACAGACCCAACCAGCAGATGAATGGCCCTCGACCGAGGATGGGCTGGACGGCGGGCCGCTCAGCGGCGACTCGGGGACATGCAAGGGAGGACGGACACGACATGGCGTACAAGATCGTCCTCAGGGAGTCAGAGGAGGGCTTCAGCGTGTCGTGCCCCGACCTGCCAGGATGCTGGTCCCAGGGGAAGACTGAGAAAGAGGCCCTCGCCAATATCCAGGAGGCAATCCAGGAGTACCTAGAAGCCCGCGGTGAGACAGTGCAGGACTAGGGGACGGGGGAAGGCGAGGACCTGGGCGAATGCTGCCGACGCTAGCGGGAGTCAATCACCTGCATGCCGTCCGCGCCTTTGAGAAGGCCGGGTTTCGCATCGTCGGTCAGGGCAAGCATATCGTGATGTCCGATGGGGACCACGTACTCACTATCCCGCGACGGAACCCGGTGAATGCCTCCACGCTGGGAGGACTCGTGGTCGACGCCGGCCTGACAATCGAGGAGTTCACGGCGCTGCTTCCGGAATCGGCTCGCAAGGCGGCAGCAGAGCCGTGACGCCACCGCGAAGAGCGTCCTGGGCGCCGCGCCGGTTTCGGGCGGGCGTGGAAGTGGGTTGGACAACGGGATGGTCGAGAGAGTAGGATTGCTCGGCGGACTGCGCCATGACCGGCTCGCGTGATGGGGTCTGTGTGGTTCAACGAGGTGAAGCCGTGCTGGAAGGCAAGCGGATCCTGCTGGGCGTGACCGGGAGCATCGCGGCGTACAAGGCGGTGGAGCTGCTGCGCGAATTCGTCAAGCGGGGGGCCGAGGTCCAGGTGGTGATGACCGAGGCGGCGGCCAAGTTCGTGGCGCCCCTCACCTTCGAGACGCTGTCCAGGCAGCCGGTCCTCCTGGACATGTTCTCCCTGGCCTACGACTCGAAGATCGGCCACATCGAGGCCACGCAGCGCGCAGACGTGTTGCTGGTGGCCCCCGCCACGGCGCGGACCATCGCCCGCATGGCCCTCGGCCTGGCCGACGACTTCCTGAGCTGCATCTTCCTGGCCAGCCGGTGCCCCGTCCTCGTGGCGCCGGCCATGGACAGCGACATGTACCGGCACGCGGCGGTCCGGCAAAATCTGGCGACGCTGCGGGGGCGGGGCGTCCACGTGGTGGAGGCGGGCCACGGGGAGCTGGCCTCGGGCCTCGTGGGGCCGGGAAGGCTGGCGGACCTCCAGGAGATCGTGGCGGCCGTCGAGCGGGTCCTGGCACCCGTCGGGGACCTCGCGGGGCAGGTCGTCCTGGTGACGGCCGGGCCCACGCGAGAGCCGCTGGACCCGGTCCGGTTCCTCTCCAACCGGTCCTCGGGCAAGATGGGCTACGCCGTCGCCGAGGCCGCGGCGAGTCGTGGGGCGCGCGTGATCCTGGTGAGCGGCCCCACGGCACTGCTCGCCCCGCCGGGGGTGGACGTGGTCCACGTGGACACGGCCCAGGAGATGTACGAGGCGGTCCTGGCCAAGCTTCCGGTGGCGAGCGTGGTGATCAAGGCGGCGGCGGTGGCGGACTACCGGCCGAAGCGGGTGGCCGACCGAAAGATCAAGAAGGACGAGACGGTTCCCGAGGTCGCCCTCGAGCCCACGCCGGACATCCTGGCCGAGGTGGGGAAGCGGAAGGGGGCGCGGGTCGTGGTGGGCTTCGCAGCCGAGACGGACGATCTGGTGGCCAATGCGCGGAAAAAGCTTCAGCGAAAGCACGTGGACCTGATGGTCGCCAACAACGTTCGCCAGCCTGGGGCGGGCTTCGACACGGACACGAACGTGGTGAAGGTCCTGGACGCCGAGGGGGGCGTGGAGGAGCTGCCGCTCCTCTCGAAGCGCGAGGTCGCCGATCGGATCCTGGATCGCGTCGTGAGACTCCTGACGAGAGGCTAAGAACGTACGACGGTACGGCTGTTCGACCGTACGAGAACCACCGAACCACCGAACTGCCGTACTGTCGTACCGCCGTACAGCCGAACGCTTTTCATTCTTCATCTGGAGCCCCCATGGAACAGGATTCTCGGGAAGAGCTGCGCGAGATCGTCGGGCAGGTCCGGGCGTACCTCGCGGCGCAGCAGGAGCTGGGCGTGGAGCACGTGGAGGTCCGCTGGCCCGACGCGCCCGAGCGGCCGGCGGCCGTGCCGAGGCCGACCCTCCCGCAGGTACGCGAGGAGCTGGGGGAGTGCACCCGCTGCAAGCTGCACACGGGACGCACCCAGATCGTCTTCGGCGTCGGCGATCCGAAGGCGAAGCTGGTGTTCGTGGGCGAGGCGCCGGGGGCCGACGAGGACGCGCAGGGGGAGCCGTTCGTGGGGCGCGCCGGCCAGCTCCTCACCAAGATCATCCAGGCCATGGGGATGCAGCGGGAGGACGTCTACATCTGCAACATCATCAAGTGCCGCCCGCCGGGCAACCGGACCCCCGAGACCGACGAGATCCTGGCCTGCCAGCCGTTCCTGCTGAAGCAGCTCCGGGCCATCGGGCCGCAGTTCATCTGCGCCCTGGGCGGGCCCGCGGCCCAGACGCTGCTCCAGACCAAAGAGCCCATCTCGCGGCTGCGCGGGAAGTTCTTCGACTTCCACGGGATTCCCCTGCTGCCCACCTTCCACCCGGCATACCTGCTCAGGAACCCCCACGAGAAGAAGACGGTCTGGGAAGACATGAAGCTCCTCCTGCAGAAGATGCGGGAGGCCGCCACCGCCTGACTCGCACACCGCGCCTCGGGGCCATGACGAGCACCGCACCTCAATATGTCGACGTGGTCTTCCCCGCGTCGCTGGAAAGTCCTCTCACCTACCGCGTGCCGGAGGAGTGGCGGGGTATCGCAACCCCGGGGAAGCGCGTCCTGGTTCCCCTGGGCGCGCGCACGGTGACGGGATATCTGGTGGGGGCACGCGACCGACCGCCGGTCACGGACACCCGGGACCTCCGCGAGGTGCTGGACCCCGAACCCCTCCTGGATGGGCACCTGCTGGAGCTGACCC
This sequence comes from Methylomirabilis sp. (SeqCode), assembly GCA_035455275.1. Taxonomy (GTDB): domain Bacteria; phylum Methylomirabilota; class Methylomirabilia; order Methylomirabilales; family 2-02-FULL-66-22; genus 2-02-FULL-66-22. The sequence continues at coordinate 14,420 of DATIFO010000255.1, forward strand.
GCTGGGTGTCGGAGTATTACCTCTGCCCCTGGGGCGAGGTGATCCGGGTCGCCCTCCCGCCCGGGATCGACAGCCTCACGCAGCAGGTGGTCCGCATCACGACCGGTGGCGCCGCCGCCATGGACGCGGATCAGGGCATCCGCCCCGGCGAGCGGGAGCTGCTGGCCTTCCTCCGGGTGCGGGGCGAGGCCCCGCTCGGCACGCTGACGCAGCGGTGGAAGCGGGCACGGGCGATCGCCCATTCCCTGGCGCGGCGGGGACTGGCGGAGCTGTCGGCCGAGGTGCGGCCGCCGCGCATCCGGGCGCTTCGCATCCCCTACTGCCTGCTGGCCTCCGGCGTGGACCCCGAGGCGGCGCCTCTCGCGCCGAGGGCCAGCAAGCAGCGGGCGATCCTCCGCGGCCTCGCCAAGGTGCCGACCGGTCTGCCCAGGGCCGAGGCCGCCGCGGGAAACCCGGCCGCCCTCGCCGCCCTGATCAAGCGGGGCCTGGTGCAGGTCCGCGATGTCGAGGTGACGCGTGACCCGTTCGTCTTCCCGGGGGGGCGCATGCCGGCCGAATCTGCCCGGCAACTGACCCCCGGTCAGGCGGAGGCGGTGCAGCTCGTGAGCGCTGCCTTGGCGGCGCGGGGATTCCTGCCGCTCCTCCTGCACGGGGTCACCGGCTCCGGCAAGACCGAGGTGTACCTCCAGGCCATCGAGGCCGCCCTGGCGGAGGGGCGTCAGGCCCTGGTGCTCGTTCCCGAGATCGCCTTGACACCCCTCACCGTCGAGCGATTCCTCCTGCGGTTCGGCGGCCGGGTGGCGGTCCTGCACAGCGGCCTCAAGGGCGGGGAGCGCTACGACGCCTGGCGCCGGGTGCGCCGCGGCGATGCGGACATCGTGGTCGGGGCGCGCTCCGCCGTCTTCGCGCCGCTCCCCCGGCTCGGCATCGTGGTGGTGGATGAGGAACACGAACCGTCCTACAAGCAGGAGGAGTCGCCGCGCTATCACGCCAGGGACGTGGCCATCATGCGGGCGAAGCTCCTGGGGGTGCCGGTGATCCTGGGATCGGCGACCCCCTCGCTGGAGAGCGTCGAGCGGGCCCAGGCCGGTCGCTACCGGCTGGTCCGCCTGCCCGAGCGAATCGAGTCACGGCCCCTGCCACGGGTCGAGATCGTGGACCTGCGCCGCGTGGAGGGCGGCGAGCGGCTGCTCTCGCCGGCGCTCCTGGCGGCCATGGCGGAGTGCCTGAAGCGGGGCGAGCAGAGCCTGATCTTCCTCAACCGGCGGGGGTTCTCCACGCTCCTCCTGTGCCAGGAGTGCGGCGCCACGCTGGGCTGTCCCCGCTGCAGCGTCTCCCTCACGTATCACGCGGGGCACGGGCGGCTGCGCTGCCACACCTGCGACTTCGAGCGGCGGCCGCCGGAGCGGTGCCCAGAGTGCCAGGGGAACAAGCTCCACTACCTGGGTTTCGGGACGCAGCAGTTGGAGGCGGCGGTGCGCCAGCGGTTCCCCCAGGCGCGGGTCGCCCGGATGGACCGCGACACCACGCGCCACTGGCAGGAGGCCCAGCGCATCCTGGAGGAGCTCCAGCAGGGCACGATCGACATCCTGGTGGGCACCCAGATGATCGGGAAGGGCCACGACGTGCCCAACGTGACGCTGGTGGGGGTCGTGTCCGCCGATATGGCGCTGAACCTCCCCGATTTCCGGGCGGGGGAGCGAGCCTTCGCGCTCTTCACCCAGGTGGTGGGACGCGCCGGGCGAGGGGATCGTCCCGGCCTGGCGCTGATCCAGACGTATAACCCCGATCACTACATCCTGCGCGCCGTCCAGGCGCAGGACTACCGTGCCCTGTGGGAGGCCGAGAGCCCGCTCCGGCAGGACCAGCACCTGCCCCCCTTCGCCCGAGCCGTTCTGGCCATTCTGAGCAGCCCGGATGCCAAGGCCGCCGAGAAAGCCGCCGTCGAGCTGGCGGGGCTGCTGCGTGAGAACGGGATCGGCGCCAGCGCGCTGAGCGGACCGGCGCCCGCCCCCTTGTACCGCGTCCGCGAGCGGTACCGGTGGCACATCCTGGTCCGCGGCCGGGACGGGAAGCGTCTGCACGCCCGCGTGTCCGAGGCGGCGCGGCGCCTGCGGGCCTCCCCGGCTGCCCGCGCCGTGCGCCTGGACCTGGACGTGGATCCGGCGTCGCTGTGCTGACGGAGAACCCGGCGCACGGTCCAGTCGTGTCGCGACGTTACACCCGCCCCGGTACCGGGCACCGATTGGGGCGTAAGTGGTTGTAATTGCGGGGGTGTGGTTTCAATTCTTGAACGGATGATGACTCGCGAGGCAAAGGGGCATCCATGATCATCGTTCTCAAGCCGGGATCCACGAAGAAAGATGCGGACGAGATCCTGGGGCGGATCTCGGCGGTGGGTTTGAAGCCGCTCTACATGCCCGGGACGGAGCGCATCGTGCTGGGGGCCATCGGCGACGAGCGCATCCTGGGCAAGCTGCACATCGAGAACCATCCGCTGGTGGAGAAGATCTCGCCCGTCCTCACGCCGTACAAGCTGGTCAGCCGGGAGATCCATCCCCGGGATACGATCGTCAGGATCGGCGGGGTTCCCGTGGGCGGGAGGAACTTCACGGTGATCGCCGGTCCCTGCGCGGTGGAGAGTCCCCGTCAGATGCTTCTGACGGCACAGGCGGTGAAACGAGCCGGTGCCAGGTGCCTGCGCGGCGGGGCGTACAAGCCGCGGTCGAGCCCGTACAGCTTCCAGGGGCTGGGACTGGAAGGCCTGCAGATCCTCCGCGAGGTCTCCCAGAGGCTCCACATGCCGGCGGTGACAGAGGTGGTGGAAGTGGGGGATGTGGCCGCCGTCGAGGAGCACGCGGCAGCCTTCCAGGTCGGCGCGCGCAACATGCAGAACTTCCGCCTGCTGAAGGCGCTGGGGCAGAGCCGAAAGCCCGTCATCCTCAAGCGGGGGATGGCGGCCTCTGTGGACGACCTGCTCCTGGCCGCCGAGTACATCCTCTCCGAGGGGAACCACAACGTGATCCTCTGCGAGCGCGGGATCCGCACGTTCGAGACGGCCACGCGCAACACCCTGGACCTGAACGCCATTCCGCACATCAAGCAACACAGCCACCTCCCGGTCATCGTGGACCCCTCCCACGGAACGGGCGTCCGTGAATACGTGGCGCCCATGGCCAAGGCCGCCGTCGCCTGCGGCGCCGACGGCCTCCTGGTCGAGGTGCACTGTAACCCCAAAGAGGCCCTCTCCGACGGCCACCAATCCCTCGACCTCAGGCAGTTTGCGAGCCTCATGAAGGGCCTGCAACCGTTCGTTCTGGCCGCCGGCCGGCGGATGTAGCCGCGCCCGGCAAGGGAGCGATTTCCGTGGGAGAGGTGATTGCGACGAACGTGCCGGGATTCACGATCCGATTTGCGGGCGAGCAGGACGTGCCGCTGATCCTCACGTTCATCCAGGGACTGGCGGAGTACGAGAGGCTGGCGCACGAGGTGGCGGCGACGGAGGCGTTGCTTCAGGAGACGCTCTTCGGAGATCGGCGGGTGGCCGAGGTGATCATCGGGGACTACGAGGGGGCGCCGGTGGGCTTTGCCCTCTTCTTTCACAACTACTCGACGTTCCTCGGGCGGCCCGGGATCTATCTGGAAGACCTGTTCGTGAAGCCGGAGATGCGTGGCCGGGGATTCGGACGGGTCCTGCTGACCTACCTGGCGAAGCTGGCCAGGGAGCGGGGCTGCGGTCGCCTCGAGTGGTCGGTCCTCGACTGGAACGAGCCGGCCATCCGGTTCTACAAGGGCCTCGGCGCGGCTCCGATGGATGAGTGGACGGTGTACCGCCTCACCGGGTCCGCGCTTGACAGGCAAGCGACGGAGTTCGACACGCAGGCTACCAAACAATGAGGGCGAAGGGAAGCAGATGGTGACCAGCGGTAACCGGGTTGCCCTCGTGACGGGGGCGACGGGGGCCATCGGGAAGGCGATCGCGAGGGGGATCGCCGCGAGTCCGGGATATGAGGTGATCCTCGCCTGCCGGGACGAGGAGAAGGCCACGCGGGCCGTGCGGGAGATCACGCAGGCCACGGGGAACGCCAAGGTGCGATACGAGGTGGTTGACCTCTCGCGACGGCTCTCGATCGAGGCCCTGGCTGGGCGGTGGCGCGGGCCGCTCCACGTGCTGGTCAACAATGCGGCCGTGACCCCGCGCCGGCGGCAGGAGACGCCCGAGGGGATCGAACTGCAGTTCGCGACGAACGTGCTGGGGTACCTCTGGATGATCCAGGCCTTCAGCGGGATCCTCACACAGTCGGCCCCATCGCGGGTGGTGAACGTCGCCAGCTACTGGGCGGGGGATCTGGACATGACTGACCTGGAATTCCGGCGGCGCCGGTACAACAACAACGAGGCCTACCGCCAGTCCAAGCAAGCGGACCGGATGCTGACCGTGGCCTTTGCAGAGCGGCTGAAGCCCGTCGGCGTCTCCGTCAACGCCTGCCACCCCGGCGACGTGAACTCCACCCTGAGCAACAACCTGGGGTTTGCCGGGCAGGCCACGCCGGATGAAGGCGCCCGGACTCCCGTGTGGCTGGCGCTGGAGCCTGTCGGTGAGCAGCAGAGCGGGAGGTATTACGAGCAGATGAAGGGGGTCCGCTGTCCCTTCGGCGCAGATCGGAAGGGAGTGAGCGACCTGTATGGAGCCTGTCTCCGGTTCTCGCAGGCAGGCTGAGGCACCGCGGATGATCGGGCCAGGCTGCCGCGGATGACTCGCCTACTCACTCCCTCGACCTCTGACACGCCAAGCACGTCTTCCACCGAGCGCAGGGCAAGACTCGTCAGGACCATTGGATATTACGCCGCCTTCGTCGCCTTGGGGCTGGCCTCCGCCTCGCTCGGGCCGACGCTGCCGGGGCTCGCCGAGCATACCGGGAGTCGCCTCTCCGAAATCAGCGCCCTGTTCGTCGCCCGTTCTCTGGGATATCTCGCAGGCTCTCTCCTGGGGGGGAGGCTCTACGATCGGAGGTCGGGCCACCCGGTGATGGGCGTGGGGCTCCTGCTCATGGCGGGCATGATGGGATTGGCGCCCCTGGTCCCCCAGCTCTGGATGCTCGCCGCCGCCATCCTGGTCCTGGGCATGGCGGAGGGTGCGCTGGATGTCGGCGGCAACACCTTGCTGGTGTGGGTGCATGGCGACAGGGTGGGACCCTTCATGAACGGGCTCCACTTCTTCTTCGGCCTGGGGGCGTTCCTGTCTCCGGTCATCATCGCGCGGGTGATGCTGGGAGACGGCGATATCGGTCGGGCGTACTGGACGCTGGCCCTGCTGCTGCTGCCGGCGGCCCTCTGGCTGTTCCCCCTGTCGAGTCCTCCCGGTCCGACGGTGTCGGCCCATGAACCGGCCACGCCGGCCAACGCGCGCCTGGTTGCCCTGATGGTTGCGCTGTTCTTTCTTTACACGGGAGCAGAGATCGCGTTCGGCGGCTGGATCTACTCGTACGCGGTGGCGCTGGGACTGACCAGCCAGGCTGTGGCGGCCTATCTGACATCGGCCTTCTGGGGGGCGTTCACCGCGGGGCGGCTGCTGTCCGTCCCGCTCGCGACTCGCTTTCCCCCACGCTTCGTGCTGATCGCCGATTTCCTCGGATGCCTGGCCAGTCTTGCCATCCTGTTGCTGGGCTCGAATTCTCTCGCCGTCACATTCCTGGGAACGTGCGGCGTCGGCCTGTCCATGGCCTCGATCTTCCCCGCCGCGCTCTGCCTGGCGCAAGGCCGGATGCGGATCACCGGGCAGGTGACCGGGTGGTTCTTCGTCGGCGCCAGCGCCGGTGGCATGGTGCTGCCCTGGCTGATCGGCCAGTTCTTCGAGTCCGCCGGACCGCGCGCGACCATGGTCATCCTGCTCATCGATATGACCGCGGCCGTGGGAATACTTGCCGTCCTGACCTTTCAGTCCGTCAGACCGGTGTATCAGCGGATCATCGGGGAGCGCTGAGAGCGGCCCGCGGGAGTACCTCGGGCGAGCCTATGATCGAGCCACCAGCAGCGGCATGATGGCGAATACCCCGAGGCTGATGGCGTACGCCGTTCCCGCCACAGGGTCTCGGGTGGCAAGGAACTCACCGAGCGTCAGCCTCTGAAGCCAGAGCACGACCGTGAACTCCATCACCACCACGAACCCAAGCGCGAGGAATCCGACCGCCATCCGCCTGGACGCCACGGGGGGCACGGCAAGACGCCGAACGATCCAGCGTGCCGCGAGACAGATCACGATCAGCATGATGGGCGCTTCCATCAACTCCGCCGTGCGGGTGCCGAACCGCGGGACGACCCACAGGATGCGAACGGGACCGAGGATGAAGCCCGCCCCGAACACCAGGGCAAAGTAGAGCGCCGCAGCCTTCAGGACTTGCATGAGAGGGTCCAGCGTCTCAGGGCGGCCCGAACCGATGCCGGCTCAGGCCTCCGGCTGCTTGCGGGCTACTGCCTCGCCGATCACACCCGATGTTCGGGTGGCCGCCTGCGCCACGATGCGAGCGAGAAAGCCCGCCGCGGCCTTCGCGCCCGACCGTTCCGAGATGCTGGACACGGCCGAGGCGACGTGGTCGGCGGTGCGGGCCGCAACACCTGCCAGCGCCGAGGCTGCATCGCCAACCTTTGAACGCTTGGCGGCGCCCCAGATCGCCAGGGCGACGCGCTCTGCGCCGTGCTTTGCAACCGCGCCCAGCATCCCGGCCGCTTCAGCCGTCGCCGTGCGACGGAGCCAGCGCGGACTTGGCATGGTCAGGCTGCCGCAGTAGGTGCTGGCCAGACACCCGATGCGAAGAGTCAGAAACGCATTGACCGTTCCGTCAATCGAGGAGTTGGCGACCAGCGCGGCGACCGGAGCGAAGCCGGGAATCGCCGAGACGACAGAGTTCGCAAGAATCGGGGCCAGCATTGGCTCGACGAGTGCGCTGAAGTCGAAGTCGTCGACGCTCTGCGCCACGAAGGCTGCGGCTGCGACATTTGCATACAGGGAGGCCAGGTCCCTGAGCGAGGGGCGCTGCCAGTACAGATGGGCTATCTGCCAGACCAACCGGCTCTGCGTCACCAGCACCATCAAACCGTCCAGCCGTCCCGACTGGGACACCGCGGTGCTCACGAACACCGTCGTGGCTGCCTCGATGGTGCGTTGGCGCGCCAGCCCGGCGAGCTCCTGGAGCGCTCGCTCGACCGTCGGTAGGTCGGCAGCGCTGATCTCACGGTTCGAGAGGTTTCTGTTGGCACGCAGTCGCTGCGCCAGCGAGTGGATGAACGCGCTGTGTTGCGCGGGATCCCCCGGCGGTGGCGGGACGAGCCGTTTCGGCAGGCGAACGAAGGTGACAATGGGGACAGCGACGCAGACTGCGTAGATCAGCAGAAGGAGCCACAGCACGCACTGGCCGAGGAGCGGGTGAGCGGCGCCGGCCAAGACCACGACTTCCCTTGTCTCTCGGGCGACGACGAGCACAAACGCCACGAGGATCAGAACGGCTGCCGGGAGGAGGATGCGCTTCATGGGAGGCTCCCTCGCGTGTCACGCCGCACAGACTGCCATCGCTGGCCTGAAGACTCTGGTGATTGTATCCGACCCGGGGGACCGGGGGAAGGGACTTGTGATCGCAAGGGGGGACGGGGCTTCCTGGCCTTCCATCCATTACGTGTCAGGATCCGGCCAGGAGGAGTCAGCCTGGGCCGTGAGACCCGGACTGGGGCGGTTGAGTTGAAACCGGAAGTGTAGTAGGATGCGCAGGAATTGGCTCCTCACGGAACCTTACAACACGACCGAGGCAGCCCATGCGGCGATTCCGCGTAGCCGTGGCCCAGATCGCACCCGCCTTGGGTGATCTGGAGAAGAACCTCGCCCTCCACGAAAAGATGGCCCGGGAGGCCATCTCCCGATCGGCCAACCTCCTCGTCTTTCCTGAGCTGAGCCTGACCGGCTACTTCCTGAAGGATCAAGTGCCCTCCGTGGCTCTCCACGAGGACGCCCCCGCAATCCAACGCCTCTGCGAGATGAGCCAGCGGGTGGCCATGGTGGTCGGCTTCGTCGAGGAGGCCCCCGGCCATCTCTTCCACAACGCGGCCGCGTACCTGGAGGGCGGTGAGATCCGCCACATCCATCGCAAGGTCTATCTGCCCACCTACGGCATGTTTGACGAGCAGCGCTACCTGGCCGCTGGGGAGCGCATCCGGGCGTTCGATACGGCACTGGGGCGGATGGCGATCCTCATCTGCGAGGACCTGTGGCATCCGGCCGCCGCCGGGATCGCCGCCTGGGATGGGGCCGAGGTGATCCTCTGCCCGTCGGCCAGCCCGGGGCGAGGCCAGGAGGAAGCGGCGCCCTTCCAGAACTCGGCCACCTGGGAGCGCGTGATCCGGGCCTATGGCGACCTGTTCACCTGTTTCGTCGTGTACGCCAACCGGGTGGGCTACGAGGACGGCGCCTGCTTCTGGGGAGGGTCGGAGGTGGTGGAGCCCACGGGGCGCACCCTGGGAAAAACGCGCTACCTGGACGAGGAACTGCTCCTGGCGGACGTCGAGCCGGGATTGCTCCGGCGGGCGCGGATCACGAATCCGTTGCTGAGGGACGAGCGGCTGGCTCTCAGCCTGCACGAGATCACACGGATCATCCGAGAGCGACAGAAGATGCCTGGATAATCCATGGTAAACCTCCAGCTCAACTGCGAGACGGTGCGGAAGATCCTCGTCGGCTTCATCGAGAACGAGGTGCGGAAGGCCGGCTTCGAGCGGGTGGTCGTCGGCCTCTCGGGCGGAGTGGACTCGTCCCTCTCCGCCTTCCTGGCGGCGGAGGCGCTGGGGCCGCAGAACGTCTGGGGCATCCTGATGCCGTATCGCACCAGCAACCCCGAGAGTGCAGAGCATGCCATGCTGGTGGTGCAGGCGCTCCACATCAACAGCCTCAGCGTGGACATCACGCCCATGGTGGACGCCTACTTCGCCATGTTCCCGGACATCGACCAGGTCCGGCGCGGGAACAAGATGGCCCGCGAGCGCATGACGATCCTCTTCGACCACTCGGCCGGGCTGCGGGCGCTGGTCCTGGGGACGAGCAACAAGACGGAGCTGCTGCTGGGGTACGGGACCCTGTACGGCGACATGGCCTCGGCCGTGAATCCCTTGGGTGACCTCTACAAGACGCAGATCCGGCAGCTCGCCCGGCACATGCTGGTGCCGGCGGTCATCGTGGAGAAGCAACCGAGCGCCGATCTCTGGGTGGGGCAGACGGACGAGGCGGAGCTGGGGTTCACGTACGAGGAGGTGGATCGGGTCCTGCACCTCCTGGTGGATCAGCGCTACGAGGTCGCCGATCTCACCGGCGAGGAATCCTTCGACGAGAAGTTCGTGCGGGCCGTCTCCCACAGGATCCAATCGTCGCAGTACAAGCGCCGGCTGCCCGTCATCGCCAAGATCTCTTCCCGGACGATCGATCGCGACTTCCGGTACCCGCGCGATTGGGGGCGCTAACACCGTCAACCGGCCGATCCGGCGATTCCCGCGTGCGAGGGGGTGCGTGCCGTGCGGCCCTGTGGCCGACTGACCGTTTGACGCTCTGAGAAGGACGCATGGCCATGATCATCGGGGTTCCAAAGGAGATCAAGGACAACGAGAATCGGGTGGGGGCGATCCCGGCGGGTGTCCAGGCGCTCACCGCGCGCGGCCACACGGTCCTGGTGCAGAAGGGTGCCGGGCTCGGCTCCGGCATCAGCGACCAGGCGTACGAGTCGGCCGGCGCCAAGATTGTCGGCACGGCGCGCCAGGTGTTCAAGGACGCCGAGATGATCATGAAGGTCAAGGAGCCTCTCCCGGCGGAGTACGGACTGCTCCAGCCCGACCGGGTGCTTTTCACCTACCTCCACCTGGCGCCCGACCTGGAGCTCACGAAGGCGCTGCTGCGTCGCAAGATCGTCGGGATCGCCTACGAGACGGTGGAAACGGCGGAGGGCCGCCTGCCCCTCCTCGAGCCGATGAGCGAGGTGGCGGGACGCATGGCGGTGCACACCGCCGCGTACTACCTGGCCAGGCCGTTCGGCGGCCGGGGTGTCCTGATGGGCGGCGTGCCTGGAGTCCCGCCGGCGACGGTGGTCGTCCTGGGCGGGGGCATCGTGGGGTACAACGCGGCCAGGATCGCCTCCGGCATGGGCGCCTGGGTCTATCTCCTGGACGTGAATCCGCTGCGGATGCGCTACCTGGACGAGGTTCTCCCCAGGAACGTCACCACCCTCATGTCCAACCGGATGAGCCTGGAGGAGTGCCTGCGGCGTGCCGATGTCCTGATCGGGGCGGTCCTGATCCACGGGGCCAAGGCCCCCAAGCTGGTGACCCGGAAGATGCTGAAGCTCATGCGGCCCGGCGCCGTCATCGTGGACGTGGCGGTGGACCAGGGCGGCTGCTGCGAGACCACGCGGCCCACCACGCACAGCGACCCGGTGTACGTGGTGGACGGGGTCGTCCACTACTGCGTGGCCAACATGCCCGGCGCCTACGCCCGCACCTCCACCTTCGCCCTCACCAACGTGACCTTCCCCTACGCCCAGCAGCTTGCGGACAAGGGCTGGCCCCGGGCGGCGCGGGAGAACCCCGAGATCGCCAAGGGCCTGAACGTGGTCCGCGGGCACGTCACCCACCAGCCCGTGGCCGCCGCGCATCGCCTGCCCTACGTCCCGTGGGAGAAGGCGGCGTCGTGACCGGGATGAGGCCCCATCCCGCGTAGGGGCGGCATTCATGACGCCCGAGTTCCGGTAGGCGGCATTCATGACGCCCGAGTTCCCTCGGCGCAAATCCCTCCGTCTTCCGGGGTATGATTACGGGAGCGAGGGTGCGTACTTTGTCACTGTCTGCACCAAGGATCACGTCCCTTGGTTTCGTGACAAGAACATCGCCGAGATTCTCGAAGAAACATGGGAGAGGCTCCCTGATCGGATCCCGCGGATACGTCGGGATGCATTTGTCGTGATGCCCGATCATATTCATTTCGTTCTTTGGATGGGTGACAATACCTCCACGAATCCGACGGTGTCTTTGGGAGAGGTGGTCCGACACCTTAAGGCGGTCGTGGCCAGGCGGGTTCGCGTGGCTGGCAATCCGGATTTCGCTTGGCAACGAAACTACTATGAACACGTAGTTCGCGACGAGCACGACCTGCTGAGAATCCGGGAGTACATCAGACTGAATCCTGAGGGCCCCTGGGGCTGCTTGTGAACGGAATCTGGGAATGTTGAGTAGACCGGCTGGGGACGGCGGTGACGGAGTACGATAGGCAAGCTGGGACCGGGCGCGATGAAGCTGGGACCGGGCGCGATGAATTCAAGACCGGGCGCGATGAATCGCGCCCCTACGGGAATGGGGGACGCGGGGTGAATGGTCCCGGGGGATTGCGAGAGCGCCTGGCGCGCGGGGGGCGGGTCGTGGTCCTGACCGGCGCGGGGGTCTCGGCCGAGAGCGGCGTTCCCACGTTCCGCGGCGAGGGAGGACTGTGGCGGCAATACCGGACCGAAGACCTGGCCACGCCCGAGGGATTCCGGCGGGACCCGGCGCTCGTCTGGGAGTGGTACGATTGGCGGCGGCAGCTCATCGCCCGGTGCGAGCCGAACCCGGCCCACCATGCCATCGCCGCCCTGGAGCGGGGGTGCCGGGACTTCCTGCTGATCACCCAGAACGTGGACGGGCTCCACCGGAAGGCGGGCAGCCAGAGACTGGTGGAGCTGCACGGGAATCTCTGGCGCGTCCGCTGCCCGAGCGAGGGAACGATCACGGAGCGCCCTGAGGTTCCCTTGCGGCCCATTCCGCCCCGCTGCGAGTGCGGAGAGCTCCTCCGGCCCGACGTCGTCTGGTTCGGCGAGTCGCTCCCATCCGATGCCATGCGGGAAGCCTTCGAGGCCGCGGGATCGTGCGATGTGATGCTTGTCGTGGGGACGTCCGCTCTGGTTCAGCCGGCGGCCTCGCTGCCCCTGGTGAGCCAGGAGCACGGCGCCTATGTGGTCGAGGTGAACCTGGAGCCCACTCCCCTGACTGCAATCGCCGACGAATCCCACCACGGCAGGGCGGGCGAGATCCTCCCTCGGCTCCTGGGCTTTCCGTCCGAACTTTCTGGAAAATTCGAAATTCGAAATTCGAAATTCGAAATTTCTCCCCCGATCCCCAACCCCCGAGAGACCCCGTGTTCACCGTAAAGCTGGCTCCAGGAAAAGAGGCGCGGCTGCTTGCCGGCCACGTGTGGATCTACCGGAGCGAGATCTTCCGGGTGGATGACGAGGGGGCTCCCGGAAGCATCGCCCGCGTCCTGGACGGCCGCGGGAAATTCGTCGGCCAGGCCATGGTGAACCTCCAGTCGCAGATCGCCGGCCGGTTGCTGACTCGGACCGAAGAATCCATCGACGAGGCCTTCCTCGAACGCCGCATCCGCGAGGCGGTGTCGCGCTGCGGTCGCACCCTGAGCGGGCCGAATGCCTGCCGCCTCGTCTTCGGGGAAGGGGATCATCTGCCGGGCCTCATCATGGACCGGTACGCGGACCTGGTCGCCGTGCAGATCCTGACGGCAGGGATGGAGCGCCTGCGAGACCCGCTGTTCAGCGCCCTGCGAAGGGTGGTGGGGCCGCGCGCCATCTTCGAGCGAAACGACGTGCCCCCGCGAAAGCTAGAAGGGCTGCCGCTGCATATGGGATTTGTCGGGGCCGGCGGAGACACCGGGGTCTGGATCGAGGAGGGCGAGCTGCGGTACTTCGTGGAGGTGGCCGAGGGGCAGAAGACCGGATTCTTCCTGGACCAGCGCGAGAATCGGCAGGTGGTCAAGCGTCTGGCGAGGGATCGCGAGGTCCTGGACTGCTTCTGCTATTCCGGGAGCTTTGCCCTGAGCGCGGCCGCGGGAGGTGCCGCCTCGACGACCGGTATCGATCTCTCGGAGGAGGCTCTCACGTGGGCCCAAAAGAGTGCGGAGCAGAATGATCTGGCCTCCCGATGCCGCTTCCTCGCCGCCAACGCCTTTGACGAGCTCCGGGCCCTCGACCGGGCCGGGCGGCGCTTCGGCCTCTTGATCCTCGACCCGCCGGCCTTCACGAAGGGGAAGGAGGCGGTGGCCGGCGCGCTCCGCGGCTACAAGGAGATCAACCTGCGGGCCATGAAGCTCCTGACGCCCGGCGGGATCCTGGTGACCTGCTCCTGTTCCTACCACGTGGACGCGCCGACGTTTCTCGCGATGCTCCGGGAGGCGGCGGCGGACGCTCGCCGGGAATTCCGGCTCGTCGAGTTCCGAACCCAGGCGGAGGATCACCCGGTCCTGCTGGCCGTGAGAGAGACGCAGTATCTCAAGTGCGTCATCCTGGAGGCGCTCACCTGATCCGGGTTTCCGCAAGCGAGCGCCCGATCCCATTATCCTGGTTGCTCTCGGACACGGCCAATTTCCAGCGCCCGATCCGGTTGTCTCTCACTGCCCTGCCAGCCGACGGTACAGAGCCTCGACCTCGGCCAGGTCGCGACGGAAGGGGCCCTCGGCTTCCAGCTTGAGGCTGGTGACCGCCGCAGCCCAACGCACCGCCTCGGCCGGCGAGGCCGTGAGCCGGCGCGACAGGTAGGCCGAGGTGCAGGTGTCGCCCCGGCCGCTCCGCCCCCTCACCTCCTGCGGCACGAACGGCGCCTCGTGGAGGCTGCCATCGGCATGGACCAACACGCCGCCCCCATGGGTCAGCAGGACTTCCCGGGGACCGAGGGCGGCGAGTCGCCGCGCCGCGGCATCGCGGTCGGATTCCCCGGTGAGATGGGTGGCCTCGACCGAATCTGTCTTGAGAACTGTCACGTGCTTCAGGACGTCCTCCTTGCCCGGCCAGTCGTCGAAGGTGAGGGTTCCATCCCGGACGACCCGGATCCAGCCCTGCACGTCCAGCGCCACGATGGCGCCCTTCTCGGCCAGAGCCTCCACCACCGCGGTCGGCACCTCGCCCCGCACCGAGGCGCCGATGGCGAAGGCGCGGGCTTGCACATCCGCCACCTCATCCACGGTGAAGGGTCCGGCGGAGTTCAGGAGTTCGATGGTCCGCTCATCCAGGTTGGCCGTGGGGTAGGTCAAGCGTAGGAGCGTGGAGGCCGGGGTGGCGCGGGCGAATACCGTAACCCCAAGTCGTTCCAATTCCTCCACCACGTGCCAGTCCTCCCGGGCCAGCCGCGTGACCACGGCAGTCCGCAGTCCCATCCGCACGGCCACGTTGGCCCCGTAGTAAAATGCGCCCCCGTCCACGGTCCGGGTGAGCTGCGGATAGACGATAATGTCTTTCGTGTAGTGACCCACGTATGCGATGTCGTATGTCATGGCACTCCTGAGTGGAGGAGACCGGGTTGAGGAAGACCAGTTTCCAGCGTGAAGGAGTCTACCACAGCGCGATCCCGGCGGCATCTCTGGATCGATGTTCTGGTCAAGGGCGACTTGACTGTAGTTCGTAACCTTGCGAACATACGGGTGCGATGAGCCGAATCCAGGTGCTCATGTACCGTGAAGCGGACGGCTCGGTGCCGTTTCTCGATTGCGGAGGAGTGACGATGCCGCGCAAGAAGCCAAAGACAACGGACGCCATCGCCATCATCCACCGGCGGCACTATGCTCACCGGCCGGAGCGTGAGGCTTCCCTCCAGGAAGAGAGGGCCAACGCAGAAATCGCCTGCAAGATTTACGACCTGCGGAAGGCAGCCGGCCTCAGTCAACGGGCCCTGGCCCAGTTGGTCGGCACTACCGCATCTGTCATCTGCCGGCTGGAGGATGCGGACTATGAGGGCCATTCGCTGGCCATGCTCCAGCGAATCGCCGCCGCTTTGAACAAGCGCGTCGAGATTCGCTTCGTTCCCCGCCGACCCGCCTCTTCCGCTGCCTGAAATCAACGCACTCGGAGTCCGGCCGGACTGGGGACCTTCGATCTGCTGAAGTGTCAACCAGCCAGGCTCGGGAAGGGATCGCCAACCGCTGGGCCAGCGTCCTCTGCCGCCTCGCGCCCGTCCCCGGGATCCGGCCGCAGAACCTCGACCGTGCTGCGGCCCAGGCCCGGGCCGATGTGTTCGCGTGGGAACGCCTGCTCACAACGTGGCAAACATGGCAACGTCCCGGACTAGGGAGGTGGACGTGTACTCCTCGCCCACGAGCCCAGGA
>DATIFO010000256.1:0-82780 GCA_035455275.1 Methylomirabilis sp. (SeqCode)
AAGTAGAAGGAGCGTCCCGCGGGCCACTCGGTTTCCTGGAGGATGGCGAGCCCGTGCTCCCGGATCCGCTGCTTCCAGGTCTCGTACTCCGCCGAGGCCACGGTGAAGCAGACGTGGATCTCGCCATCTGCTCCATGGGGAGGGAGGCTCGTGGTCTGTCGCGTGCGCTCCGCCCGGAACAGCAGGAGCACGCCCGACCCGACGCGGAAGAAGACGTGACGCCCCGGCTCCTTGCCGATCCGCGTCAGGGACATCACCTCCCGGTAAAAACGCTCGGCGCGGTCAATGTCGTCCACGTACAGGACGGTTTCGAGAATGCCCGTGATCTGAGGTGGCTGGCTCGCAGGGCACACGGTTCCCTCCGTCTCAAGAAGCTTTGGTCCGAAATTCCTGACCGCCAAGGCGCCAAGAACGCCAAGAGAGTCCGATTTCTCGGAGCATCGACCCACGGATCCTGAAGGCCCAAGGAGGTGTGCCGCACTCCTTCCGATTCAGCGTGAGAATCCCTACCTCCTTGGCGGAGTTGGCGTCTTGGCGGTTCAAGGGTCTTTTCGCTTCGCGGTCAGTACCGCACACGAAAGCTCGACTCCCCTCGAGGCGCTTCCCAGGTGACCTCCACGCCCGTCACCCGCGATGGGGGGGACCCCCGGTGGCACCACTGGATCATGGCCTCGACCGAGGCGCGGCCCCCTTCGAAGACGGCCTCCACGCGCCCGCCGGGCGCATTGCGGATCCAGCCTCCGACCTTGCGGAAGGCGGCCTCGTCCTCGGCGTAGGCGCGAAAGTACACCCCCTGGACGTGTCCCGAAACCCAGACGTGCGCGCGAACACGTTCGTGCTGGTGAACATCGCCGGCGTCCTTCGTCATGGCGGCTCCAGCCTGGACCCGATACTGCTCACACAGGGTCGGACGATGGTCGTCGCGTTCGAGCAAATCCCCCCGGGTCCCCCTTTCGTAAAGGGGGGTGAGGGGGGATCTCGCCCGGCTGACGGCCTATGTGAGCTGCCATCGAGCTCAGCCCGCGGGTGTCACAGCCGCGGCGACGCGGCCCCGGAGCGACCGGTAGTATCGATCGAGCGCGCCGTCGGACCAGACCAGGGCAGAGGACCGAGCCAGGATCGCATACACCGCCCGCCGGGGCACGCGGACCCGCACCCCGGGATCGAGCAAGTTGGCGGCCTCCCAGATGCGATGCAGCGTGCGGAGCCCGATGAGGAGTGGCCAGGCACAGGCGAGCCGCAGACGCATCTCTCCCCGTGGGATCGCCAGGGTGTAGGCCCAGCCCTCGGCGAGGTGCCCCAGGGTCACGTCCAGGAGCTCACGGAGCAGCGGGCGGAGGCGCGCGATCGCCGCGGGGTCGAGGAGGTCGCCAGGGACGAGACCCAGGTCCGCCAGATCCTCCTCCGGAAGGAAGCAACGGCCGATCCTGAGGTCTTGCGCCAGATCCCTGAGAACGTTCGTCATCTGGAGGCCCTGACCGAAGCGGACGCCCCGTCGCTTCATGGCGGCGGCATCCCACGCGCGACAGGCTGGCCGATGGGCCACGGCCATATCCGTCCAGAATTCCCCCACGCAGCCGGCGGCGTAGTAGGTGTGCCGGTCCAGATCCGCCCGGGATGAAAGCGCCACGATCCGACCTTCGTCCTCACCGGGAAAGGTGCGAAGCTCAGCCTGCATGCCCTCCGTGAGGGTGAGGAGCAGGTCGCAGACCCGCCGCCGATCGTCCTCGGGCAACCCCCGATACAGGTCGAGGCAGCCCGGAAGGCGGGTCAGGAGCTCACGCTCGGCGGGGACCCGCTGCGCTCCGCTCAGGACCTGGGCGATCTCTGGAAGCGGGGAGGAGGACGAGGAGTCAAGGGCCTCCCTCAGCAGGTCCAGGTGGTGGACGCGGTCTCCACTGCAGACGAGGCGCGTGTCGGCGATGGTATCAGCGGCGCGTGCCAGGAGGTACGCCAGGCCCACCGGTCCCCGCAGGCCCACCGGAAGGACCGCGAGGGTCAGGTAGAACGAGCGACTCACCTGCTTCAAGATCAGCCGCAGACCATCCGGAACGTCGCGCACGTGCCTCCCCTCCGGGCTCCGTCCTCCAATCACCGCGAACCATACCACATCCCACCTGTCTCCTGAAGGGGGATCGGCGTTTTAGGGGGCCGCTCGCCGGCGGTGACCGGCGGCTTTGGTATTGACACCTCCGCAGGCCTTCGATAGCCTGCCCACACTGTGGGACGCCATGGCGGGAGGGAGGAGTCGCGAACCCGGCGGTGCGACGGATGGCTGAAAGGAGGGCGTATGAGCGATGGCGGGGAATCCCGGCGAAGGCTCCGACGCGTGAAGGGGAAGCACTGGCTGGGGGGCGTGTGCGCGGGTGTGGGGTACTGGTTTGGCGTTCCGACCTGGCTCGTGCGATTGCTCTGGACGGTTTCGATCCTCGCCTATGGGTTTGGGCTTCTCATATACGTTCTCCTCTGGATCTTCATGCCGACCTGGGAGCGCGTTCCCGAGGATTACGAGGAGCGGGCCGGCGGCTAGGCTGGAGTCTGAGGACCTTGACAGGCACGGGGTGTCCTCCTACGCTTTGCGCATGTCCGTGACGCCCCACCGGGGAGCCCGGCAGTTCAGACTGGACGGGTGGGGGTGGGACATGGCGGGAGGGACAAATGAACACAGGGCGTGGCAAGGAGAGCGTGCGGGGAAGGGTATGGGGCAGCCTGGGACTCGTGGCGCTCGCGGGGATGGTCCTTTCGGCGTGCGGCGCCCCGGGGACGTACCGAACCCAGGCCGAGGCGCCTCCGGCGTATCCCCCGGCAGTGTTCGCCCACCGGGTGGCGACCGCTGACGTGGAGATCTACTGGAACTGCTCGCACCCCGGGAAGGGGGTACTTCGCGTGAACGGTGTTGCCAAGAACAGCGGGGGCCGGGAGGTCCGGTTCCTGGAACTCCAGTTGGATGCCATGGACGGCAAAAATCGGAACATCCTGCACACGGCCACGGCCATCCCGGATATCCTGCTCTACACGAACCAGTCATCCCCGTTCCAACTGGACCTCCGGACGACGGGCGCGGAGGTTCGGTATGACCTGTTTTACCAGTACAACCTCGGGCGGCGCATTGGTTTCCAGGACACCCGATTCATGGCGCGGGACGTGTGCTCGGAGACGCAGCACCGCATCACGAACATGAGCCAGTGAGGCTGCTTCGAGGTCAGGCAGCCTCCCTGTCCGAGATCCATCTCCCCGCAATCCCGAGAGGAGCACATCGTGACCAGCCAGACGCTCAGCGCCGTGGGGGTCCGCTGGGACCTCGGCGATCTGTTCGCGTCCCATGAAGACCCAGGCATCCAGGCCACCCTGGCGGACTGCCAGACGCGCGCCGAGGCCTTCGCCCGGCGGTACCGCGGCACCGTCAATGTCCCAGGCGGCCCCGAGCCCGAGTACCTGCTCGGAGCCATCCGGGAGCTGGAGGAGCTTCAAGAGGCCCTGGGACGGGTCGGCGCATTCGCCGGGCTCCTGTACGCGACGGATACGTCGCGGCCGGAATACCGCGACCTGCGGGAGCGGGTCGAGCTTCGAGCCACCGAGATCGGCAACCTGGTCCTGTTCTTTGACCTGGAATGGTTGGGCCTCCCCGACGATGTCGCCGACCGTCTCACGGGCGACCCCGGCCTGGCCGGGTATCGCCACTACCTGCGCCGGTCGCGCCGGTTCCGCCCGCACATTCTCTCGGAGCCGGAAGAGCAACTGCTCAACGAGCGGGACAACACCGGGCGGCGCGCCTTCGCCCGGCTGTTCACGGAACTCACGACCAGCCTCAGCTTTCCCATGGAGCGGGACGGCCGGATCGAGTCCCTGACCATGAGCGAGCTCCTGGCCCTGGTCCACCACAAAGACCGGGAGGTTCGCCGGCGGGCGCACGATGCCCTGTTCGAGGTGCTGTCCAAGCACGACCTTGTCCTCACGTCCGTGTACGACACGCTGCTTCAGGATCACCTGACCATGGATCGGCTGCGCCACTTTCCCCACCCCATGGCCGAGCGGCACCTGAGCAACGAGATTGACGATCAGGCGGTGGACCAGATGCTGCGGGTGACCGAGGCAAACTATGGCGTCGCCCACGCCTACTTCCGGTTGAAGGCGCGGCTGCTCGGCCTGCCGCGCTTGGCCCTGTACGATCAGTACGCGCCGGTGGGGGACGAGCTGCCATCCTACGCATTCGAGCGGGCGCGGGACGTGGTCCTGGAGGCGTTCGGGGCCTTCACGCCCGCCTTCCGGGAGATTGCCGAGCAGTTCTTCACGCGGCGCTGGATCGACGCCGAGGTGCGCCAGGGGAAGCAGGGGGGCGCCTTCTGCTCCTCGCCCTCGCCGGCGCTGCATCCCTACGTCCTGTGCAACCACACCGACAACATGCGGGACGTGATGACCCTGGCCCACGAGCTGGGTCACGGGCTGCACGGCTGGCTCGCCCGAAAGCAAAACCTGTTCAACTACGACACCCCGCTCACCCTGGCCGAGACCGCCTCGGTGTTCGCGGAGTTCCTGGTCTTCGACCACCTGGTGCGCACCCAGACCGATCCGCGCGTCCAGCTCGCACTGCTCTGCGGGAAGATCGAGGACACCTGCGCCACGGTCTTCCGGCAGAACGTGCTCACCCGGTTCGAGCAGGCGGTCTTCGATCGCCGCAAGACGGGGCGCCTCACGGCGGACGCGGTGGGTCAGGCCTGGCTCGGGACAAACCGCCCCTATTATGGGGAGACGGTGGAGATGACCGAGGGATACCGATGGGGCTGGTCCTACATTCCCCACTTCATCCACTCGCGGTTCTACTGCTACAGCTACGTCTTCGGAGAGTTGCTGGTGCTCTCGCTGTACCGGAAATACAAGGAAGAGGGCGCCCCCTTCATCCCGAAGTACGTCCGCCTGCTGGAGTCCGGGGGCTCCGACGCGCCCGAGGCGCTCCTGCAGCCGCTCGGCGCGGACTTCCACGACCCGGCCTTCTGGCAGAAGGGCTTCGACGAGATCCGGAGTCTGGTGGAGCGCGCCGAGGAACTCGCAGAGGCGGCGGGGCGCTGAGGAGCTCGGCGCAAAGCGCAGAGGGCAAAGCGCGTAGCGCATGAGGCATAGCGCAAAGAGCTTAGCGCATGGGGCCCATGCGGCCTGCGCTGTGCTCTTTGCGACTTGCGGGGGCGGGGGAGGGCAGGGGCGAGGAGGCGCGTGATCCTGTTCGATGCGCATGCGCATCTCGGAGCGGGGGAGTTTGCCGAGGACCTCCCGGCGGTGCTGGCGCGGGCCGAGGCGGTGGGCGTCTGCGGCATCCTGGCCGTGGGGGAGACGCTGGAGGAGGCCGAACGGCTCCTCGCCCTCGCAGGGCGGCATCCCCTGATTCGACCGGCCGCCGGATTGTACCCGACGATTCTCGATCAGGATGCGGCCGAGGCGATGATCGCCTTCGTGCGCCGCCATGCCGACCGGCTCGTCGCCCTGGGGGAGGTCGGCCTGGACCACTGGGTGGTGAAGGACCTGGCGGGGTGGAAGACGCAGGAGGAGATCCTGGCGCGGTTCGTGTCCCTGTCCAATGATCTGGACTTGCCCTTGAACGTCCATTCCCGCTCGGCCGGACGCCACACCATCACGTTCCTGACGGAGCAGGGCGCACGCCGCGTGCTAATGCACGCTTTCGACGGGAAGGCCTCGGCTGCGGCGGAGGGGGTGCGGGCGGGCTTCTTTTTCTCCATTCCTCCGTCGGTGGTCCGCTCTCCCCAGAAGCAGAAGCTCGTCCGGCACCTTCCCCTGGAGTGTCTCCTGCTGGAAACCGACTCCCCCGTGCTCGGCCCGGACCCCACTGCCCGGAACGAACCCCGGAATGTCACCGTGGCCTGCGAGGCCGTCGCGGGCCTGAAGGGCATTCCCGCCGAAGAGGTGGCCCGGATCACGACGGAAAACGCCCGCCGCCTCTTCCCCCGCGCCTTTGCCTGACGGGAGCCGGGCCAGGCCCGCCCCGGGGCCGGCGATCAGCCATTTCTTTGCCAACCACTCCGGCTTGTCCAGCCTCGTGGCGTGTGCTACTGTTCCCAGGCTCTCTGCCGCACCTCGCGGGGAAGCGCCAGAAACGAACGGTCCCTTCACCCCCACCCGCCCCCTTTCCCTCGCCGAGGGAGAGGGGCAGACCCTTGAGCCCTTCGCCCCCCAGAGGGAGGAGAGGGACGGGGTGAGGGGGTGACAACGAGGCGGAGACCAGTTTCACGAATAATGCATGCGGGCCAAGCGCAACATCGAACGGGGGAGCGTGCACGGGTCCTCCCCCCACACGTTCAGGAGGCTCTCATGGCTCAACCACGGATCATCCGGTTCGCCGACATCCAGGTCGTTCCGCGGGGAAGCGGTGTGGAAACCAAGCCCCTGTTGCTGGAAGCGACCGGCGCCCAGACGTTCGTGAGCGGGGTCAGCACGTTCCCCGTCGGGGCGGCGTTGAAGATGCACAAGCACAACACCGAGGAGATGGTGGTGCTCCTGGAGGGGGAGGCCACGGTCGAGGTGGAGGATCAGCGATACGAGATCGTGCCGTACGACACCACGCATGTGCCGGCGGGCATGTTCCACCGGTTCGTCAACCGGGGTTCGACACCCATGCGCATTCTCTGGGTGTACGGCGGGAGCCACGTCACGCGGACGTTCGCGGATACCGGCGAGACGGTCGAGCATCTCTCGGCGAGCGACAAGGGGGGTATCCGGCAATAAGTCCGCCCCTGGGAACCTCCGCCCCGGGCTCACACCAGCATGTCCGGGGTGATGGGCAGTCTCCGGGCGCGCTTGCCGGTGGCGGCAAAGAGCGCGTTGGCCACGGCCGGCGCGATCACCGGCGTGCCCGGCTCGCCCACCCCGGTCGGCTTCTCCTGCGACTCGACCATGTGCACCTCGATCGCCGGCATCTCGTCGATGCGCAGGGGGACGTACGCGTCGAAGTTCGTCTGCTCGACGATCCCGCCCTTGAGCGTGATCGCGCTGTGCAGCACGGCGGCCAGCCCGAAGCCGATGCCGCCCTCCATCTGGGCGCGGATGACGTCGGGGTTCACGGCGATGCCGCAGTCCACCGCGCACACCACGCGGTCAACCCGGAAGCGCCCGTCCGGGCTCACACTGACCTCCGCGACCTGGGCCACGAAGGTGTTGAACGACTCGTGCACGGCGACGCCGCGGCCGCGCCGCTCATCGCCGCCGCCCTTGGCCAGCGGTGCCCCCCAGCCGGCCTTCGCGGCTGCCAGGTCGAGCACCGCCCGGTGGCGGGGGTGCTTCCCGAGCAGGGACCGGCGGAAATCTACCGGATCCTTCCCGGCGGCCCCCGCCAGCTCGTCGAGGAAGGTCTCGGTGGAGAACGCCGTGTGGGTAGAGCCGACCGAGCGCCACCACTGCACCGGGACGGGGAGCCTGGGCGAGTGCAGATCGACGGTGAGATTGGGGATGGCGTAGGGCAGGGTGGCCGCCCCCTCGACCGAGGTCGCGTCGATGCCGTCCTTGACCATGGCGCCCTCGAAGGCGGTGCCGGCGAGGATCGACTGGCCGACGATCCGGTGCTGCCAGGCCACCACCCGGCCCTCGGCATCCAGTCCGCCTGCGAGCTCGTGGTAGTACATCGGCCGGTAGTAGCCCGCCTGCATGTCGTCCTCGCGGGTCCAGACCAGCTTCACCGGCGCGCGACCCCGGATCGCCTTGGCTATGGAGGCCGCCTCGACCAGGTAGTCGGAGTGCGGGTTGGCCCGCCGGCCGAAGCTGCCCCCGGCGTAGAGCATGTGGAGCCTGACCTGCTCGGGCTTGAGGCCGACCGTGGCCGCCACCGCGGCCTGGTCCGCGGTCTGGAACTGCTCGCCGTTCCACACCTCGCAGGCATCCCGACCGAGCTTCACCACGCAGTTCATCGGCTCCATGGCGGCGTGGGCGAGGAAGGGGAACTCGAAGGCGGCCTGCAGGCGCTTGGCCGCGCCGCCAAGCGCCTGATCCGCGTCGCCGTCCTTGCGCGCGATGGCCCCGGGCCGCCTCGCCAATTCCTTGTACCGGGCCAGGATCTCCGGCGAGCCGAGCCTGAACGCGCCAGTCTCATCCCACACGACCGCCAGCGCCTCGCGTCCCATCTTGGCCGACCAGAAATCCTTGGCCAGCACCGCCACGCCGCTCCCGATTCCCACCACGTCGACCACGCCCGGGACGAGCTTGGCCTTGGCCGCGTCGAACGACTTGACCTTCGCGCCGAAGCGCGGCGGGTGCGCCACCAGGGCGGTCAGCATGCCGCGGAGCCTCACGTCCTGGGTGAAGACGGCGCGCCCGGTGATCTTGTCGGCGCTGTCCTTGCGCGGGACGCGCTTGCCGATGTAGACGAAGTCCTTGGGGTCCTTGAGCGTGACCTTGGCGGGGACGGGAAGTCGCGCGGCCTGCAGCGCCAGCTGGCCGAAGCTTGCCTTCCTGCCGGAAGCCGGGTGGATGACCGCGCCGTCCTGCACGCGAAGGGATTCCGGCGCAACCTTCCAGCGCTGGGCGGCGGCCGCCACCAGCATCGCCCGGGCGATGGCGCCGGCCGTGCGCATCTGCTCGAACGAGTTGGCCAGGGCGGTGCTTCCGCCGGTGCCCTGCATCGGTCCCCAGAGCAGGTTGTTGTAGCGCTTGGCATCCGCCGGCGCGCCCTCGACGCGGATCTGCGCCCAGGCGGCATCCAGCTCTTCCGCCACCAGGGTCGGCAGCCCCGTGTAGGTGCCCTGTCCCATCTCCAGGTGTTTGACGATCACGGTGACCGTGTTGTCGGCCCCGATCCGGACGAAGGCGTTCGGCTCGAACCGGGCGGCGCCCGGCGTAGTGCGGCCGGCCGCGGCTTCAGCCATCCGGGCGAGGCCGGATGGCAGGTAGGTCGCAAGCGTCAGACCTGCCCCTGCCTGGAGAAACAGGCGGCGGCTCACGTTGACGATGTGGCTCTGGCTCATGGCTCCTCCTCCGGTCAGGCGAGCGTCCCGGCGGCCTCGTGGATGGCGGCGCGGATGCGCACGTAGGTGGCGCAGCGGCACACGTTTCCGACCATGGCGGCGTTGATGTCCGCATCCGTGGGTCTGGGATTGCCCGCCAGCAGCGCCGCGGCGGACATGATCTGGCCCGACTGGCAGTAGCCGCACTGGACCACGTCGAGCTTCTCCCACGCGGCCTGCACCGCCTTGCCCGTCCGGGTGTTCAGGCCTTCGATGGTCGTCACCCGCTTGCCCGCGGCCGCCGACACCGGCGTGATGCAGGAGCGGATCGGGGCGCCCTCCAGGTGCACGGTGCAGGCGCCGCACAGCGCCATCCCGCAGCCGAACTTCGTGCCGGTGAGTCCGAGCGTCTCCCGCAAGGCCCAGAGGAGCGGGGTGTCCGCGGGGAGATTCAGGGTGTGGGTCTTGCCATTCACGATGAGCGTAACCATGCTCTCCTCCTCTTGCGCGGTCATTCCCCTCGATCGCGTGGCGGCAGGAGCGTGGGTCGCCAGGGAAAGCACGCAGGATGTGCCGCGGTGCAGCGTGCCCACCAGGACCCGGGAAGGCGGTGTGGGGGCGACCTGACGTCCCGCATTGACATCGCGTGATTCTACCCGCCTAGCACGTCCCTGAAAACTGTTTTGGCGTCGCGTCCGAGTGCCCCGGATGGCCTCGCGCGAGATGGAAGCTGTCGGGAAAGTCCGTCTGAGGCACGCGGTCGGATGGGTGGTGCGGCGGGGCTCGAAGGGAGGCGGCTCCGCTCAGGGGACCCGGCGCTCCGCTCGACGCATGGCCAGGGAGCCGAGGCACCCGACCAGGGCGACGCCGCTGCACAGCAGGAAGGCCGCGGAGAAGGACTGGCGCCAGTCGGCAATGCCGCCCGCGATGGGGGGGCTGATGGCCTGGCCGACGCCGAAGAAGATGGTGAGAAAGCCGAGGCCCGCGGCCGTGAGGGACGCGGGGGCATAGTCCGCGACGGCCGCCGCCACGATCGCGGGAATGCTCCAGGCGGTCAGTCCGTACAGGGTTGCCGACAGGAGGAAGGCCGGATCGGTGCGGGCGAGTCCGAAGGTCGCGAAGGAAACGGTGTGGACCGCAAAAACGATGGCCAGGGCCGACAGCTTGCCGATCCGGTCCGCCAGGGCGCCCCAGAGCAAGCCGCTGGGCAGGCTGAGGACGCCGACCATTCCCCAGAGCCTGCCTGCGGCCTCGGGCGAGAGGCCGCCCTCCTTGACGAGGTACGCGGCGAAGAAGGTGGCATAGACCACGTAGGAGAAGCCGAAGCAGGCGTAAATGCCTCCGAGCGCCCAGAGCCCCCGATTCGCGAAGACCTCCCGCCAGCGCGGCAGCCCGGCCGAGAATCGGGGGGATGCCCCGCTGGTGCCGTAGGCCTGCTCGCCGACATCCTCGGGCCGATTGCGGAGAAACACCAGCATCAGGATCCAGACGGCCGCCACGAGGAGCGCCAGGAGGAGCCAGGCCTGCCGCCAGCCGTCCGGACCGAACCGCTGGAGGGTGGCAGGGATCAGCAGCCCGCTCAGGACGAGACCCATGCCCGCCCCACCGGTCTGGATCCCCGCCCCCATGCCGCGCCGGTGCGGGGCGAACCACACCGTCGCGAGGGTCATGGCCGGGATGTACACCAGGCCGCTGGCCAGCCCGGTGAGGCTGCGCAGAACGAGAGCCGCCGGAAGGCCGCCCACCAGCGCGGTGGCGGCCAGGCCGGTGACGAGACCCAGGAGAGCCGTGAGGATGAGCCGGCGGAGCGGCCAGCGGGAGGCCAGCAGGCCGGCCAGCGGTGAGCCGATCATGTACCCGATGAAGTTCCCCGTCGCCAGCCAGCCCGTCTCTGCGTAGGTGAACCCGAGCCCCTCCTTCATGCTCGGCAGGATCATGGTGTAGCCGAAGCGGCCGAGGCCCAGCGCGCTCAGGACGTTCAGGTGGCCCAGGGCGGCGGTGATCCAGGCGTAGTGGAGTCGCGGCCCCCGCCTGCGGGGTTCGCCTCGGCGAGCATCCATCAGGACGCTAGGACTGCTTGACCAGATTGTCGGAGGTTTGGTTCAGGATCTGGCTGGCGATGGTCTTGTCCTTCACGACGTAGTACTTGCCGGCGTCCACGACAACCCGCGTCGCCTGATCGCTCACGCGCTCGACGGTGATCTGGATCGTCAGGTCGCGGGCGAAGGCCTCGATCTCCGTCTTGACGATCTTGCCGCCCTCCTCGATCCTCCGCGTGTTCCCCGTCTTGATGTCCAGGCTGGTGAGGGCTTTCTGGAGGGCGGCCGTCACGGAGTCGTAATCGTTGTTGAACGTCTTCTCCCCCACGCCCATCATCGTGTAGGTCACCCCGGCCGCCGCGCCGGCCACGACGCCGACCGCCACGACCGCGCATCCCTGCAGCATCAGCATCCCCGCCAGGATCACCCCCCCGAATCCACGCATGCCCACCCCCTTTGTGTGGTGTTCACGGCCGCACCAGGATCTTCGCGTCCACGATGACATAGCCCCGCTCGTAGGCGATGAGGGGGTTCAGGTCGATCTCCTGGATCTCGGGGTTCTCTTGGGCCAGGCGGGCCAGCGCGCACACGCCGGCTGCCAGGCTCTCCAGGTCGCGCGGAGGGAAGCCGCGATACCCGGTGAGGAGCCGGGCCGCCTTCACCTCCGTCAGCATGGTTCGGGCCTCGGCCTCGGTCAGAGGCGGGAGGCGGAAGACCACGTCATTATACACTTCGACGAAGACGCCACCCAGGCCAAACATCACGGCCGGCCCGAACTGGGGGTCGCGGATCATGCCCAGGATGACCTCGAGGCCCCCGGGGGCCGCCATCTTCGCGATCAGCGCGCCGTGAAACGGGAGGCGAGCAACGCGGGCGGCGAGGCGGTCGCGGACGGTGCTGAATGCGGTCGCGGCCTCCTCGGGCGTGGCGAGATTCAAGATCACGCCGCCGACGTCGCTCTTGTGCGCAAGCGCGTGCGCCACGACCTTTGCCGCAACAGGGCAGCCCAGGTCGCGGGCGGCCATGGCGGCCTCCTCGGGGGTCCGGGCCAGCCTGTGGGGGATGACGGACAGGCCGGCCCCCTGCAGGATGTGCAGGGCCTCCGGCTCCGGCAGCAGGCGGTTCCGGCCGGCAGGCGGGGGGGCCGTCACCGGAGGACCTCCTCGAAGGCGAGCAGCCGGGCGAGGGCACGCAGCCCGCGCTCCGGCGTGGGGAAGACCGGGACCTTCTTCTCGTGCATGCGCAGCCGCTCCTGCCGCTCCACCTCCGCCCCGCCCAGGAAGACCACCAGTTGCGGTGCGCCGGGGGTGACCACCTCCGCGGCCCGGGCAATGGGATCGCCGAAGATGATGACCTGGGCGTCGAAATGGGATGCCGTGGCTTCCGCCACCTGCCGGTACAGGGCAGCGGTGGCGTCCCCCGTCAGGTCCAGCGGGTTGGCCACGATGCAGTGGGCGGGGAGCAGCGGGCGCAAGGCCTCCGCCACCGGGACGGGCAGCGGGGGGACCTGCAGGCCGGACCACTCGGCCCAATCCGTGGCCAGGATGCCGGAGCCGCCGGAGCTGGTGATCACCACGACGCGGGGCCCCGCCAGCCGCGGCAGGTAGGCCAGGGCCTTGGCCGCGTCGTAGAGGTCCTCCAGGGTGTCGGCCCGGTGAATCCGGAGCTGCCGGAACAGGGCGCTGTACAGCTCGTCCCGGCCGGCGAGGGACCCCGTGTGGGAGGCGGCGGCCCGCTGCCCATCGACCGTGCGGCCCGATTTCAGGATCGCGATGGGCTTGGGGGACGCCGCCGCCGTCCGGCGGAATCGCTCCAGGTCCTTGATCCCCTCGAGGTAAAGGGCGATGGCCCGCGTGTGGGTGTCCTGGGCGAAGTAGTCGATGAGGTCGGTCTCGTCCACATCGCTTCGATTCCCCAGGCTGACGAAGGCGGAGCAACCCAATTGCTCCTGGGCAGACCAGTCCATCAGGGCCGCGCCCACGGTCCCGCTCTGGGAGAGCACGGCGATCTCTCCCCTCTGGGTGAGCAGGGGCCACGAGGCGCACAGCCCGTGGTGGGGGGAGTTCACCCCCTGGCAGTTGGGTCCCAGGACCCGGATGCCGGAGCGGCGCGCCGCCTCCACCACCTCACGCTGGAGGCGGGCCCCCTCGTCGCCGGACTCGGCGAACCCCCCGCTGATCACGACAGCCACCTTGATTCCGCGCTCGCCGCACTCCGCCACCGCCTGGGGGACCGCCCGTGCCGGAATGATGATCACGACAAGGTCCACGTCGGGGGGGAGGTCGGCGACGCGCGGGCAGCAGGGGAGGCCGAGGATCTCGCTGGCCTTGGGATTGACGGGATAGACCGGACCGGGGAAGCCGGCGTCCAGGATGTTCTTGAGGATGATATAGCCGTACTTCTCGGGCGCGCTGGACGCGCCGACGACGGCCACGGACCTGGGGCGGAACAATGCGTCCAGCGGGTGGCTCATGATCCTCTGCCGGGGCCGGGGACTAGGAAGAGTGCACGCGCGCTGTGTAGCACGCAGTTGCGAGGGTTGTCAAGACGGCGGTGCGCGGGAGGCACTGGGCCGCGGGGGCTCTCTCCTTGACAACGCTGCACTGGCCTGCGATTTTGTGACATGCGGCATCGAACGGGTAGACGGCGGGAACACTGCAGACGGGGGAGGTGACCATGAACAGGGCGCACGTGCTGGTCCGGCTCACGCCGGGGCTGGAGGCAAGTGCGGTCGGGCAGATCCGGAGTATCCCGGGTGTGGTGGACATCATCATGGTTTTCGGGCGGTGGGATGCCATCGTCCAGGCGGAGGCCAAGACACTGCCGGCCCTGTCCAGACTGGTCATCAACCAGATCCGCGGGATCCAGGGCGTCCAGGCTACGGAGACGCTGGTCACGGCGGACCTGTAGCGCGGCGGTGGGAGCCACCCGCCGCCGCGGGTGGTGTCATTCCCGATCCTTCAGGGCCTGCGTGTACTCCTCGATCATGGGCTGGTGCTTGTGCCGGGTGGCCGCCGCCAGGCCGTCCTCATACGCCCGGCGCGCCTCCTCGACCTTGCCCAGCTTCTCCAGCGACTGGGCCAGCATCCGGTAGACGGCCCCCTCATCATCGGAAAGCGAGAGGTAGCGGCGCAGCGTCGTCACGGCCTGAGCGTACATTTGCGCCTTGAAGTATTCGTTGCCCAGCATATAATGAAGCGTCACATCCGTTGGATCCTGGCTCAGCAACTGTTCGAGGGCCTCGATTCGCGACGCCATCATCCCGGTGCCTCCTCTCGATTGGGGAGCGGCCTGCATTCCTGCACGCATCATAGTCAAGGCAGCCCCGAACATCAAGCTGCAGCCGGGGTCTGCCCCGTCCCGGCGGCGGGACGTAGGACGGCGGCCGGATGACCCGTGTCGGCACCTCCGGCCGCCTCGGAAGGCGATGGGCGAAAGGGTACCACGGAAAGCCAAGATTCGGGCGGGTGCCGGCGCCGGGATGGAGCAGCGCCTCGCGGCGCTGGAGCGACGGAACGCCGAGCTGTCCGGCGCCCTGCGGGACCTGCGGGCGTACTACGAGGACCTGCTCTCCAGCCTCCAGGACGGGGTGATCATCCTGGATCCCCGCGGCTGGGCCCTCTCCTTGAACCCGGCGGCGGAAGAGCTGACCGGGTTCTCCCACTCCCAGGTCGTGGGGCGGCCCATCGGCGAGACGTTTCCGCCGCCCGCGCCGCTGGCGAGCCTGGTGGCCAAGACCGTGGCGCTGGGTCGGAGCCACGGCGACTTCGATGCCCGGTTCACCCGGGCGGATGGGGCGCGCCTGTTCGTCAGCGCCGTGGCCTCGCTGGTGAGCGATCCACACGGGGAGACCCGCGGCGTGGTCCTGGTCCTCCGCGACCTCTCGCGGGTGCGGGATCTGGAGGAACAGGTGCGGCGGTCCGAGAGGCTGGCGGCGCTGGGGGTGCTGGCGGCCGGGGTGGCCCACGAGGTGCGGAACCCCCTGGTCGGCGTCCGGGGGGCGGCCCAGCTCCTGGAACGGGAGCCGACGTTCCCCCCGCCCCTGAGGGAGTTCACGCGGATCATCATCCGGGAGGTGGATCGGCTGAACCGGATCGTGGACGGGCTGCTGGCCTTCGGGGCGCGCCGGCCGGTGGAGGGGCGTCCCTGCAACGTGAATCAGGTGGTGGAGGAGGCGCTTCGCCTGGAAGAGTCCGGGCTGGCCGCGGTCGGGGTGCGCGTGACGCGAAAGTACGACCCGGAGGTGCCGGCCGTGGTGGCCGATTCCGATCGACTCTTGCAGGTGTTCCTCAACCTGTTCCGGAACGGGGCGCAGGCCATGGCGGGCGGGGGGGAACTGGTGGTGTGGACGCGCTTCGAGCGTCTGGCCCCCCAGATCGGCGGGCGGGCGGCCGCCGTCGTCGAGATCAGGGATCGGGGGCCGGGCATTCCCCCCCACGTGCAGCAGCAGCTCTTCAACCCGTTCTTCACGACCAAGGACGGGGGCACGGGATTGGGGCTGCCCATCTCCCTTCGGATCATCGAGGAGCACGGGGGGACGATCGAGGTGCTGAGTCATGCGGGGGAGGGGAGCACGTTTCGCGTCCTGCTGCCGATCACGGCGGAGGAGCAGGGGACCCGATCATGACGGGCAAGCGAATCCTCGTCGTGGACGACGAAGAGAGCGTGCGCTGGACGCTCAACAAGGCCCTGGAGCAGGGCGGCTACCAGGTGGACCTCGCCGTGGACGGCCCGGGAGGGCTGCTGGCGGCCGACGATCCGGGCGTGGACCTGGTCCTGCTGGACGTGCGTCTGCCGGGGCGGGACGGCCTGAGCGTGCTGCGCGACATGCGGAAGCGGCGGCCGGACCTCCCGGTGATCGTGATGACCGCCTACGGGACGCTCCAGGTGGCCGTGGAGGCCATGAAGCAGGGGGCCTACGATTACATCGGAAAGCCATTCGACATGGACGAGGTGCTCCTGGTGGTGGGGAAGGCGCTGGAGGCCCAGGCGCTGGCCCGGGAGGTCACGCAGCTTCGACGAACCGTGGAGGAGCGCTTCGACCTGGGAGGCATCGTGGGCGGCAGTCCCGCCATGCAGCAGATCTTCAAGGCGGTGGGGAAGGTGGCCGGGACCGAGCTCACGGTCCTGCTGCGGGGAGAGAGCGGCACGGGAAAGGAGCTGATCGCCCGGGCCGTGCACGAGAACAGCCGGCGGAAGGGCCGACCTTTCGTGCCCGTCAACTGCGCCGCCATCCCCCGCGAGCTGCTGGAGAGCGAGCTGTTCGGTCACGAGCGGGGGGCCTTCACCGGCGCGGTGGCCAGCCGGCGCGGCCGCTTCGAGCAGGCCGACGGGGGGACGGTCTTCCTCGACGAGATCGGCGACATGGATCTGAGTCTGCAGACCAAGCTCTTGCGGGTGCTCCAGGAGCGCCGGGTGGAGCGGCTGGGAGGGGAGGGCTCGATGGCGGTGGACGTGCGGATCGTCGCGGCGACCAACCAGGATCTGGAGGCGGCGGTGGCCCGTCGGGCGTTTCGCGAGGATCTGTTCTATCGCCTGAACGTGGTCACGATCCACCTCCCGCCGCTCCGGGACCGGCGGGAGGACATCCCGGCCCTGGTGGACCACTTTCTTGCGGCCTTCGCCCGCGAGCAGAAGATCCCCCCGAAGGTCTTCTCGCCGGAGGCCATGGACCGCATGCTGGCCCACGCCTGGCCCGGGAACGTGCGCGAGCTGGAGAACATGGTGAAACGGGCTGCGGCACTGACCACCACGACGATGATCCTGCCCGACCAGCTCCCCGACACCGTGCGGGCCGCGACCGAGAGTGCGGAATCCGGACCTCTCCCGGAAGGCTTTCCGGTCGAGTGGCTCCGTTCCGAGCTTTCCCGCCTCCAGGGCAGCGAGGATGGGCGTCTGCACGAATACTTCGCGGCCAGGATGGAGCGGCCGCTCCTGGAGCTGGTCCTGCGGCGGACCGGCGGGAACCAGGTGAAGGCCGCCGACCTCCTGGGAATCAACCGCAACACGCTCCGCAAGCGGATCAAAGAGCTGGGGATCGCGCTGCCGGGATAGTCCGGCGAGGAGAAGGCAAAGGCCGAGGAATGGCGCGCGAGGTGGGGCGTGGATCCGGCAGGCAACACCCTTGGTGAGGCTGCTACGGATCCCCGCCGGTGAGAAGCGCGGGGGCTGGCAGGAGGAAAGCATGAAGTGGGTGACTCGACGGGGCGCCAAGACGGACCGTATTGCCTGCCCGTGGCTCATCGCGAAGTTCATCGATCCCCAGGCCGAGTTTCTCTTCGTCCCGGAGGACGAGGGGGTGGAGGTCGCCCGCCGGCACGGGGGGAAGTCCTTCGACTGCCCGGGGGCCGACTACACCCATCGCGACGGGAAGTGCAGCTTCGAGGTGCTGGTGGAGGTCCATCGGCTCGAGGATCCGGCGGTGCACGCCCTGGCGAAGATCGTCCACGGGGCGGATATTCCGGCGGACGTCGGAATCGTCCCCGAGGCTGCCGGCCTTCAGGCGATTGCCCACGGTCTTGCGGCGACCTGCTCGGACGACCATCGAGAGCTGGAACTGGAGTTGCCCGTCTACGACGCGCTCTACGCCTGGGGCCGGGCCAAGGCCTCGGGTAGGTCCATATGAGCTGCGGATTGCCGTTGGACCCTGCAACGACACAGGATCAGCGAGGTGAACTACGAGGCTACGCTTCGGTGCTGACAGGCACGGCAGGCCTGAAGGTTTCGAGAGCTCCCGGGACCGACGGAGCAATCCACTGGACGACCCGGGACGGATGATGCGAGGAGGCATGCGTGCGTCCTGAAATGGTGTCTCGAGGCGCGGTGCTGGATGTGCTGCAGCAACTGGTGCGAATCCCCTCGGTGAATCCCACGTTGGTCCCCGAGGAGGCCAAGGGCGAGGCGGCCGTCGCGGCCTTCGCCTGCGACTGGCTGTCCCGGCAGGGGGTGAGGGCGTGGCTGGAGGAGGCGGCACCCGGACGGCCCAACGTCGTGGCCGAAGTCGGTGTGGGTGGGGGCCCCAGCCTGGTACTGTGCGCGCACCTGGATACGGTTGGGACGGCAGGGATGACCATCTCCCCATTCGAGCCCCGGCTCGAGGAGGGCAAGGTATTCGGCAGGGGCAGCTATGATATGAAGGGCAGCGTCGCCGCGGTCATGGCGGCTGTGGCGGGACTCGCCCGCACGGGGCTCCGAGGGCGAGTGACCGCGGCACTCGTGGCGGACGAGGAGTATGCGAGCATCGGCGCCACCGATTTCGTGCGGCGCCACAACGCGGACGGCTGCATCCTCACCGAGCCCAGCGAAGGCCGACTCATCCTGGGCCACAAGGGCTTCGTGTGGGCCGAGCTTGTCACCACCGGCCGGGCGGCACACGGCAGCCGCTGGGATCTGGGCGTCAGCGCCATCGGCAAGATGGGGAGAATCATCGCCGCGCTTGAACAATTCGATCGAGAGGTCCTGAGAAAGCGGGTGCATCCCCTGGTCGGCCCCGCGTCCATGCATTGTGCCCTCGTCCAGGGGGGAGCCGGCCTCTCGACGTACGCAGCCGAGTGCCGACTGAAGGTGGAGCGGCGGACGCTGCCCGGCGAGACGCCCGAGCAATTCGTCAGGGAGCTGGAAGGGATCGCCCGTCAGGCTGGAGAGGAGGCGGACGTGCGCTGTCTTTTCGACCGGTCGCCGCTCCTGTGCGATCGCGAGGCGCCGGTGGCCTGCCGCCTGCGGGACGCCGTCCAGGCCGTGACCGGGCGTGCACCGGCAGAGGCCGGCGTGGCCTACTGGATGGACGCCGCCATCTTCGCGGCCGCGGGCATCCCGACCGTCAACTACGGACCCTCGGGTGCCGGGGCGCATGAGGCCGTGGAATGGGTGGACCTGGATTCGGTCGTGATCTGCGCGCGGATCCTGGTCGAGGCCGCCAGGCGCTTCTGCAGTTCGGTGTAGCCGGCTACCGCCTGCAGCGCGAGGGCGACCCTGAGGTTGGCGGATGAAATCAGGATCGATCTTTCAGGGTGAGGGAAGGTTGTGCGGGAGGATCCGACTGGCAGTGGGCTGCGTTCAGGGTGGCAAGCACGAGGGTGATGTCGTGGCGGAGCAGGAGAGGGACAGCTCTTCCAGGAGGGACCCATGGATTTGGGAATCGAGGGACGGGTGGCAATCGTCACCGGGGCGAGCCGCGGCATCGGCCGCGCCGTGGCCGAGCGCCTGTGTCGGGAGGGGGCCAGCGTCGCGCTGTGCGCGCGGAACCGGGAATCGCTCAAGGAGGCCCAGGGTGCCATCGAGGCCCTGGGTGGTGGTCGGGTCCTGACGGTCGAGGCGGATCTGGCAGAGCCGGCCGCGGCCGGGCGCGTGGTGGAGGCGACGGTGGCGGCCTGGGGGCGGCTCGACATCCTCGTGAACAATGCCGGGGCCGCGCGAGGCGTCCCCTTTGACGAGTTGACGCAGGAACTCTGGCTCGAGAATCTTCAGCTCAAGCTTTTCGGCTACCTCCGCATGGCCCGGCTGGTCCTCCCGCATCTGCGGCGAAACGGGTGGGGGCGCATCGTGAACATCGCGGGGTTGGCGGGCCTCCAGCCGAGTCCCTTGTCTATGCCGATCGGCCTGAACAACGCCGGCATCCTGAACGTCATGAAAGCACTGGCCGACGGGGAGGCGACGCACAACATCCTGGTGACGACCGTCTGTCCGGGGTCGATCCTGACGGAGCGGCAAACCCGGCTCCTGCAGGATGTCGCGCAGACCAAAGGGATCAGTCTCGAAGCGGCCAAGAGCGACGCCACCAGCGCGATTCCCCTGCGGAGGATGGGCCGGCCCGAGGAGGTGGCGGACGCGGTCGCCTTCCTTGCCTCCGAGCGAGCGAGCTACATCACTGGCAGTCTGGTGATCGTGGACGGCGGTCTGCACCGGTCCATGATCTGAATCCGCAGAGCCTGCCCCCTTCGATGGATGGTGACGATGATGACACGCGGGAAGACGCGAAGCGACACCAGCCGCCCGATTGACCCGAAAGTCTGCATCGGCCATGTCCACCTCAAAGTCGCCGACCTCGGACGGGCGCTGAATTTCTACTGTGGCGTGCTCGGCTTCGAGCTGACCCAGCGCTACGGGGGCGAGGCGGCGTTCGTCTCGGCGGGAGGCTACCACCATCACATCGGACTGAACACGTGGGAAAGCCTGGGCGGCTCGCCCCCACCCGCCGGCACGACGGGGCTGTACCATGTGGCCATCCGCTATCCGACGCGCGCCGCCCTCGCCGATGCCTTGCGCCGCTTGCTTGCCGCCGGCATCTCACCGGAGGGCGCGAGTGACCACGGGGTGAGCGAAGCCCTGTACCTGCGCGATCCCGACAGCAACGGCGTGGAGCTATACTGGGATCGTCCGCCAGACGCGTGGCCGCGCACGCCCGACGGTCAGCTGGCCATGTTCACCCGCCGCCTGGATCTCCAGAGCTTACTGAGGGAAGCGGCAACGGAAACGGCGGACGCAACGGGCCTCACACCGTGAGGATGCCGTTTTGCGAGACCTCTGTCGGCATTCCGGTGAACCCCGGATCATGGTCCGGGGCAGGCCCCGGATCGGAGCCCGGGGCAGGAACCGGAATCCAGGCGACGATATTTGGGAATGGCAGGTACGACTGCAACGATGCAGCACCCACCCCTCTTGCTTTCTCCACGCTTCCGCATATGGGCCCTTTTGCCGTTGACACTCGACGGCCCATTGGATAGGCTTCGGCGCGAGCTTCCCGGGGCCGCTCTCTATTTCGCGGGAGTGCTATTCCGCTGGATTCCCTACCGAATGCAATTCAGGCGTCTGGCCTTTGTTACGTGACTCTTTGGTACTGTTCCCAAGTTCTCATCATTCGGGGCGAGGCTCCAGGCGTGCATTGCCGCCGGTCACGGCCATGCAATCACCATGGCGGGGTCGCGCCGGTCGCGCTGCCAGCAGCGTCAGCCGTCCCCATCGTCGGACAACAGCCGGGAGGTCAGGCACCTCTCGAAGGCATATTCAGAATCAACGGGTGCCCCACTCTGGCCCCTGGAGGTCGAGCGGGCTCTCCTCAAGCAGACGGGCAGCTACCGGCTGGCTCGCATCCCTACACCGTCGGATGGAGGGTGCCCCATGGACATCGAGGCGTACATCCTGGAGCGGCTCGATCCCCAGATCGCGTGGTACGATTCGAAGAGCGGCTGGAACCAG
The DNA here is from genome assembly GCA_035455275.1 of Methylomirabilis sp. (SeqCode). GTDB lineage: Bacteria > Methylomirabilota > Methylomirabilia > Methylomirabilales > 2-02-FULL-66-22 > 2-02-FULL-66-22. The sequence goes on from DATIFO010000256.1 coordinate 21,173, forward strand.
GTCTGGTACCGGCGCCTGCGCTTCGGGGAGATCGCCATCGCCTGCAGCCTTTCCTTCCTGGTGAGCTACGCGGACACCCTGGCCGTCCTCAAGATCCTGGCCGGGCTCCTCGGCGTCGGGGTGGCCATCATCGCCGGTATCCTGTCGCTCTTCCGGTTCCAGGAGACCTGGATCGAGTACCGCAGCATTTGCGAAGCGCTGAAGCGGGAGAAGTTCCTGTTCCAGGCCCGCGCGGAACCGTATGCGTCGGACGGGGCGGCCGCTGTCTTCGTCGCCCGCGCGGAGGCGCTCATGGGGCAGGAGCACACCGCCTGGTCGGAGCGCATGGCGCAGCGAGGCGAGCCGCCTACCTCATCCTGAGCAACCCGATGCCCGGCACGGCGGGGCCGGCCGTTTATCCCTCGTGTGCCCGATCATGAAGCTCCCCCGACCGCGCAAGGCCATGCAATCCGTTATCTGGAGGGCGGCAGCCGTGAGGCTCGGGCGGGGGTTCTGTATTCTCTACCTCTATCTCCTCAATCCGCTGTCCCTTCGCCGAGGGCGCCTGACCCGGCTCATGTCCGGGCCGGTGGGTTGACCGGCGCGGCCTCCGGGCAGGGAGGGTCAGCCGTCCGCGGCCTGCCGAAGAGGGGAGGGGTCAGCCATGCCGGGCATCTTCATCAGCTACCGGCGCGACGATGCGGCGGGCCACGCCGGGCGGCTGTTCGATCGGCTGTCCCAGCACTTCGGCCGCTCGCGCGTCTTCATGGACGTGGCAGGCATCGAAGCCGGCGTGGACTTCGTCGAGGCCATCGAGCGGGCAGTCGGCTCGTGCCAGGTGCTGCTCGTCATGATCGGCCGCCAGTGGCTGGCTGCAACCGACGAGCGCGGTCGACGCCGGCTGGATGATCCCCACGACTTCCACCGCCTGGAGGTCAGCACCGCGCTTTCCCGGAACATCCGGGTCATTCCCATCCTCGTGGAAGGGACGAGGATGCCGGTGGCAGCGGATCTTCCCGAGGCCCTCGCCCGACTGGCCCGGCGCCAGGCCGTGGAGCTGCGGGACAGCCGATGGGACGCCGACGTCCAGGACCTGATCGGGGCCCTGGACAAGGCGCTCGCGCCGGCGGCCCCCTTGGCGCGAGAGCCGGACACAACGGACAGTGCTGCGGCCCCGCCTCGGGATGTCGTGCATACGCAGGTCATCCATGGCGTACGGACTCCCGATAGCTCCGCCCCCCCGCCTTCTCCCGCCCCTCCGTCCCCCCGGCGCCGCCGGCTGCTCGTCCTCGGGGGCCTCGGCACCCTTGCCGTCGCGGTCCTGGCCTGGGCCCTCTTGCTGCGTAGCCCCCAACCCGGATCGGTCGTGGTCCCGGAAGTGGCCGGCAAGCCGCTGCCCGAGGCAGAAGCCATTCTCGCGAAGGCGGGGTTCAAGGTTCGGGACGTGCAGGAGGAAGAGGCGCCCAACGCCGCGCCGCAGACCGTCCTGCGCCAGGACCCCCAGCCCGGCGCCCAGGTGACGGGAGACGCCCCGGCAGTCGCCTTGGTCGTCGCCAAACGGCCGAGCCCCCCGCCCGACATTGTCATGCCCGATGTCGTGGGGACTCTCCTCGATCCCGCCGTGGACACGTTGAAGCGCGCAGGTCTTGCCCCCGACGCCCGACCGGGCGAGCCGGATCGCGCCCGTCCCACGTATCAGGTGCTCAACCAGGAGCCCAAGGCCGGTGCCAAGGTCCGCCGAGGGGCGCGGGTCGTCGTGATCTTCAACCCGGAGCGGAAGCTGACCGTCCCCGACGTCGTCGGAAAGTCTCTGGCGGAGGCGCGGGAATTGCTGGCCAAGGCAGGGTTCGGCGTAGGTGAGGTGCAGCGGGAGCCTTCCGACAGCGCCAAGCCCGAGACGGTTCTGTCCCAGTCCCCTGAGGGGGGAACGGATCTCCTGGAGAAAGCAGCCTTCCCGGTGAGTCTCCGCGTGGCTGTGGCCAAGACGACGCCTGCGGCCTCGGCGGGAACTGTGGTTGTCTATTATTTTTCCCCCGTGGGGCGCTCAGCCACCGAGGTCGGTTCGGAGATGGAGAGGGCCAACGGGCTGGCGGCCTACCTCCGGCAGGGCCGATTCCGCGCCGACGCCGTCGCGACGGAGAAGGAGATTCGCCAGGGCGAGGTCGTCTACTTCGCGCCCGCCGACGCGGACCAAGCCGTGGCGATGGCGAAGCGCAGCCTGTATTGGTTGTCCAGAAACGGCAAGCACGACGTCAGGCTGGAGCCACGCTATGTGGAACCGAGCCGCGTCGGCCGCGGCGCGCCCGGACAGTTCGAGGTCTATCTCCCGGGACGGCCGGCAGGCCAATTTTCCATCAAGGGGAAGGGCGAGCTTCGAATACCTCAGACCTATACGGTCGATCTGGATGACGGTCTGGTGACGCGCTCAGGCGCCGACCTCTGGTTTGAGGCTCGGACGGCCACGCAACGATATCTGACCGCCCGTGGGGGAGCCAGCCTCGCCCCTTCGCCGCAGCCCAGGCCGTCGTTCGAGGGATGCGTGGGGGCCAAGTACGGGTTGTCGCCCGTGCCCGTCGAAAGACTCGTTCAGGGAGCTGCCTACTGTGTTTGGACGAATGGGGGTCGGTATGCGGCATTCATAGTCCTGCAGCCGGTGGGACCGAGTCCCGGCACGCTGCAGATCAGCTACATCACCTGGGAGACCCGCTGAGGTCACCCCCACGAAGGATTTGTCATGCCGGCCGGGGAGATCCGCTTCCTCTGAATCCACCTCAGAGCTTGCCTCCGCCGTTATCGCGATGGATGTCACGCGCCTGCACGGCGGCCACCACGTCCGCAGCGACATGGTAGCTCTCCTCGGCCGACGGGAAAGCCCGCGTGCGAACGTCGTCCACGAAACGTGCCAGCGCATCCACGATCTCTGCGCCGAGGTCTGCATACCGCCGCACGAACTTCGGGCTGAGCCCCTCGGTCAGACCGAGGAGGTCGTGCCAGACGAGCACCTGCCCGTCGCAGTGGGGCCCGGCCCCGATGCCGATCGTCGGGATGGCCACTGCCGCCGTCACGAGCTGCGCGACCTCTCTGGGGATCCCCTCGAGAACGATCGCGAAGACGCCCGCCTCGGCGAGCAGGCGGGCGTCCTCCAGGAGCGCCTGGGCGCCCTCGGCGTGCCGGGCTTGGACGCGGAACCCGCCCATCCGGTGCACCGACTGCGGGGTCAGCCCGAGGTGCCCCATCACCGGGATGTCGGCGGCGAGCAGGCGCTTGATCGTGCGGAGGCACCGACGGCCCCCTTCCAGCTTGACCGCGTGACAGCCTCCCTCGCAGAGGAGACGGCCGGCATTCCGGATCGTCTCGGGGACCGACACGTGGTACGAGAGAAACGGCATGTCGCCCACGACCACGGCCCGCGGTTTGGCGGCGGTGACGGCGCGCGCATGGTGGACGATCTCATCCACCGTCACGCTGAGGGTATTCTCCCGCCCGAGCATGACCATGCCCAGCGAGTCGCCGACGAGCAAGAGATCGGCGCCCGCGCGGTCCGCCAGGCGGGCGGAGACGACATCATAGGCGGTGATCATGGCCAGGGGCGCACCCTGACCTGCGGAGGCCTTCCGGGCGGCTATCTCGGGGATGGTCAGGTGGGCCGGCAGGACGGTGTGGCTGCTCATGGGCACTCCTTTCTCCCCGCCACGGCGGGTCGGGGGATGCTGCGGGTGCAGACACACCGTAACCCAGAATCGTCCCCATGTCCAGCATTTCGAGCCGGACGCACGAGCGGAGCGACGGAAGAGTCCCTTGAGTTATTCAGTCCGCCAACTTCGACATTCGCAATTCGTCATTCGACATTCGAAATTCCGCCCTGCCTGCTGCTTGCCGCCTTCTGCCAGCTCCCCCCTGCCAGCCATCTTCTTCCTTGGGGCTTCTGCAAGCTGCCAGCCGCCCGCTGCCCACCGTCTGCTATTCCCCGTCCTCTGACTCCCGCTCGCTGCCTGGTGCCCGCTGTTGTTGAGTCCCTTGAGTTATTGAGTTGTAGAGTCCGCCAACTTCGACATTCGAAATTCCGCTCTGCCAGCTGCCGCCTGCCAGCGGCCAGCTATTTCTTAAGAAAGGTATCCGGGGAGCATGACATTTCCCTCTTGCGGCTTGCGTCCCGGGGACCGTCTGCCGTATGCTCTCGCCAAGGTTGGTCACCCTCGGAGGGTGGCGCCAGTTCGGCATCGGCGGGCCCAAATTGCCCCCCCGGTTCTGGCGGCAATCTCCGATGGCTGGGGCTGGTTGGCATGCGCAGGAGGTATTCTCCTCAGGCGCGAACCCTCAGCCCCCAGCCTTTGAACCGAGTCGGCCGAAGCCCGGCGGAAGAACTCTGACACCAGCCGCAAGAGGCGTAATCTGCCGATCCGCGTAAAGCGACGTGCGAAAACACCTTCACCGAGAACCAGGGTCATAGATTCGCGATCTTCTCCTGTAAGGAGCAATTGTAGAGCGCGCGTGATACGCTGACAGGAACTGCGGTGTTGTGTTCTTACGCGGACCCAGATACACATTGTTCGCCGCACAAGAGGTGATGAACCCTTGAGAGGCTCAGTTCGCAGGTGTGACTTTTCGGGCCGTGCAACATCTCTGCGCGCTGTCACCTGCATCACCGCGCTCATCCCGATTCTCCTTCTGACGACCTTGATCGCGCCATTCACCGCGGAGGCACAGCTGCCACGGGTCGGCGTGCTGGGGGACCATTCGTCGGGCCATCCATTCATCGCAGCGTTCCGGCAAGGGCTGCTCGAGCTCGGCTACATCGAAGGTCGGAACATCGCTATCGAGTATCGTTACGCCCGAGGCGTGGTCGATCGGTTCCGCGATCTCGCGGCCGAGCTCGTCCGTCTCAAGGTCGATGTCTTGGTGGTAGGTGGGACGGCGGGTGCGCTGGCGGCCCGGGCGCAAACCATGACGATACCGATCGTGTTCGCGCTCGCCGGCGACCCAGTCGCGAGTGGCCTCGTCACGAGCCTGAGCCGTCCCGGGGGAAATGTCACGGGCATCTCCGTATTTCATCCTGAGATCAGCGCCAAGGATCTCGAATTGCTGAAGGAAGCAGCGTCCTCGGCTTCGCGTCTGGGTGTCCTGTACAACCCGGACAATCCGGTCACGCGATCCTCCCTGGAGGAGACGCGGAAAGCGGCCCGCGCGCTGTCGCTGGAGCTGCACGTCGTGGAGGTCCGGAGATCGGAACAATTGCCGGGCGCGTTTTCCGCGGTGACGGCATGGCGGGCAGGCGCCGTCCTTGTGCTCTCCGATCCCGTCTTCGGCAACGCACTCCCCGAGCTTGCAAAGCTGGCCATCAAGAGCCGCTTGCCAACGATGTACAACAGGAGAGAGTTCGCCGAGGTCGGTGGCCTGCTGACCTATGGGCCGAGCTTCGCCGACAACTATCGCCGTGCGGCATACTACGTCGACCGGATTCTCAAGGGAGCCAAACCCGCCGAGCTTCCCGTTGAGCAACCCAGCAAGTTCGAGCTGGTGGTCAACCTCAAGACTGCGAAAGCTCTCGGCGTCACGATCCCGCCGTCGCTGCGATCGCGGGCCGATGCGATCATCCAGTAGGCCACGTTGACAAAGCCAGCGAGGATCAGGCGGGCGTCGAACTCCACGCTCCAGCGGACCAGGGGCTCGCGCTGCTCGCTCCTGGCCGCTGAGCGTGAACGTTCGGCGAACGGCAGATGAGACCACTCTTCACAGTCCATGCGGGCGAGTACTTGGTGGGGACCCACATCGAGCAGACCCACCCGAATTGGCGCGTCTGGATGCCCGCAAAGGACACGGGAATCGATTTGCTCGTGACTGATTCCAGAAACAGAAGGGCGGTCTCACTCCAGGTGAAATTCTCCAAAGACTTCAACCCGACACATCGGCCTGTCCTCCTTCAAAATAGGCTCCGGGCGACGGGATGGTGGACGCACCAGCCTCAGAAGATCCAGACGTCTCAGGCAGATTTTTGGGTGTTCGTCCTGCCGTCCTTCATTGAGCACGAAACCAGCTTCATCATCGTTCCCCCGACTGAACTCCTCCGCAGACTCCGAGCGATTCATGGCCGCACCGCCAAGCGAATCGATTCGTACCTATGGGTAACCAGGACAAAGCGCTGCTGGGAGGCTCGGGGGCTGCCAAATGCGGACCAAGAATTGATCGCAGTCGATCGTTTCTCCGATGAGTCGTGCGACTTCAGCGAGTATCTGAATGCCTGGCAAGCGATTGAGCGAAGGCTGAAGTAAACGGGGAGCAATCGGCTGGAGCCGACGCGGGGAACCGCCCGGCTTACGCGCGCGTTCGACGGGATCGATATGACGATTGAGCAGGAATTTCATGAGGCCATGGTTGACGCGTATCGACGTGCCGGTCGGGAGGTCGGGTACTGGGGAAGGCACTTCCTGCGGTCCGTCAAGAAGCACGGTGGGCTCACGACGGCGAAGCGTATGCTCCGAGGAGGCAGTGCGGCCGCTCAACTCCTCCCCATACTTGATCCCTGTGAACCTGCCCGCTGCCCTCGAAATAGGGGATCCGGCCGTTTTTCCGGTCCCATGACAACTTCCTCCCTGCGATGCCGCGGGCTGATCGCATGGCGAGTGGGCTGCCTGCCATCGTCCCCTGGGACCGCTCTGGGATGATCTCTCTCGCCCCATCGTCGTGGCGTCCCGCCAAGGGCGGGATCGCCTCGCTGCCCGATGGACCCACCCGGCCGTCTCCGCCCCGGGCCGCGGAGCGGAGCCGGGTCGGCTGAGCGTTCGACTGCGCTCATGGCGAGGTCTCGCGACGAAGCCTTGCGAGGCTCGTCGCGACGCCGGTTCCCTGGAAACGCAAGGCGGGCCAGACGGGCAATCAGGTCGGCAACAAAGGCTCGGATCTCCGCAACGGACAGGCCGCCAGGGATGCTTGCGTCGTCGCCGATGGTGATTTGGGAGTGGGAACGGTACCGGACACCAATTGGGCCGCAACCCCCCGATTTCCTTGAGGGCCAGTTTGAATTCTTGACTGCCGGGGACGGGCGGCGGATGTGATGAGCGGGATGATCAGCAGTCAGTGAGACCCTTCGACCACCGCCGTGCGGACGGCTGGTGCCGGAGGCCTTGCGCACGCCGCGGGTCGGGGGAGAATGCGAATGCAGCCCACCGGACCCCAGAATAGTTCCTTGATCCGAAATTCGGCATCTCGCCAAGCACGCAAAGCTCGCCAACACCGACGCCCAAAATATGGGCACAGAAGGCCCGGGAATTGCCGCCCTTGGAAGGGATCTTCCGGGATGGGCGATGCCGTGATGAATTTTGTTCCTCTTTGCGACCTTGGCGTCTTTGCGAGAGACCGATTTTTCGGATTGAGTTGGTTCACTTGTCCAGGTGCCGCCATGTCCTCTGCACGGCTTGACACGCCTGCCGAACCCCCCTAGACTCCCTCGCGGTCCGACCGTCTTGGCGACGCGACGGGCGCGTAGGTGGGGCGCCAGCAAAGCGGGGAGGGGGGGAGGGCAGTGAGAGAATCGCAGGGTCTCGACCGGTCGCTGGCAGCGACGACCGAACGGGCGGTGGCTGACCTCGATGTCGAAGGCGCACGGGTGGAGTACTGGAAGCAGAACGAATGTGTCTACCTGGAGAAATTCCTGCCGCCGTCGCTGGTGGAATCAGTCCTGGTTCCGGAGGTAGAGCGGCTGCGTCCGGAGATCCACCGGGCATTCATCCCGGGCCACAAGAAGAGCGGGAGCGTCGGGTACTTCACGCTGCGGGACAAGGCCCCGGTCTTCCTGCAGCTCTACCGGGCGCCGGCGTTCATCGACTTTCTGTCTCGCCTCACAAATGCGCGCCTGCTGCCCTGCCCCGAGTCGGATCCCCACGCCTGCGCTCTCTATTTCTACACGGAGCCGGGCGACCACATGGGCTTTCACTATGACACGTCCTATTACAAGGGGAGCCGCTATACCATCCTGCTGGGGCTGATCCAGCGCTCCCAGACCTGCCGATTGCTCTGCCGACTTTTCAAGGATGCTGCGGAGCGTGAGCCGCGGGAGCTTCAGCTCGCCTACGGCCCGGGGGACCTGGTGATCTTCAACGGGAACAAGCTCTGGCATGGCGTCAGCCCCCTCGAGGCCGGTGGGGAGCGGGTCGTCTTGACCATGGAATACGTCACGAACCCCGAGATGGCGTGGCACAAGCGCCAGTTCTCCAACCTGAAAGACGCCTTCGCCTATTTCGGGCTCTCGGCCGTCTTTCTCCGCCGCCGCCGGTGATCCGCCCGCTATCGGATCGTGGTGGAACCAGGAAGCAGCGAAAAAAGAAGCGCCTGCGATTGGAGTCGCAGGCGCCTTTGCCTGATGGGCGGACGGCACTGTCGCCCCGGATCGATTGTGAAGTCAGACCTGCCGGATCAACTTCTCAGGACATCTCCCACCTGGCTGGTTCTTGCGCTCACCCCTGCGGACAGGATGATGGCTCGGGCAATCTCCACCATGGAACGCTGCGTGTCCATGCTCGTCCGGCGGAGCCGGGAAAAGGCCTCCTGCTCTGAAATCCCATCCGTCTCCATCAGCAAGCCCTTGGCGCGCTCGATGACCTTGCGAGCCTCCAGGGCCTTGCGGAGCGTCTCTACTTCCCGCCGGAGCGCGAGGAGTTCCTGGAAACGGCAGGCGGCCAGCTCCAGCATCGCGTGCAGGGTGGCGGGGTTCAGCGGCTCATTCAGCACCCCCATGACCCCACCCCCGGCAGCGGGGGCCGTCGTCGCTGTCCCCCCTGCCAGAGCCAGCAGGACCGACGGGACACCGTGTTCCGCGGCGAGACGATCGGCCAGGCGGACGCCGCCACCCAGTCCGGGGCCGTCCGCAACCACGACCACGTCGGGTCCGGTGAAGGCCGCCAGTCGCATGGCCTCATCCGAACTGGCGGCCTCGCCTACGATCCGCACACCATTGCCACCGAGATCGCGGAGGATCCGCGCCCGATGCTGGATGTCTGGGTCCACGAGCAAGATGGAACGGCTCACGCTGGCCCTCCGCTTCCGCTGGGTCCGAGACCGGTCCGCGGCGATCGCGCGGGACCGCCGCGGACCGGCCTGGAAGGAGAAGGCCTACACGGTCTGCGGCTTCTTGACCGTGCCGTATGCCATTTCAGGCTTGGCAGCGGAGACACTCCCTGCCGGGAATCCCATCCCCGCATGGGTCGGGATGAGGCTGAAGTCGGGGTAGGCCAGGGCACCCACCTCGGGGATGTCCAGACCGTCGATCTCCACCTCCGGGGCGACGCGGAGGCCCATGACGGCGTCGCAGATCTTGAAGAAGAACCAGGAGGTTCCGAAGATGAAGATGAGGTTGGTCAGGGGGCCGATGATCTGGGCAACGAGCTGACCCGCGTCGCCATAGAGCAGCCCACGGACGGTTCCGGGCACGCCGTTGAAGGCATCGCCGTACGTCCCGTCTGCGAACAGCCCGAGGCTCAATACCCCCCATGCCCCGCACGCCCCGTGGACCGAGATCGCGCCCACGGGGTCATCCACCTTCAGGGTGCCTTCCACGAAGAAGACGCTCACGCACACCAGCAGGCCCGCCGCTGCGCCAATGATGAAGGCCGCCACGCTGTTGACGAAGGCGCAGGGCGCGGTGATGGCCACGAGACCGGCGAGCATCCCGTTGCCGGCCATGCTGGGATCGGGCTTCCCGTACTTGAGCCACATGTACAGCATGGCGGCAATGGCCCCGGAGGCTGAGGCCAGCATGGTGTTGGTGGCCACCACGCCGATCCGGAGATCCGTGCCGGCCAGGGTGCTCCCCGCGTTGAAGCCGAACCATCCGAAGGCCAGGATGAAGACCCCCGTGAGGGCCATGGGGATGTTGTGGCCCGGGATGGCGTTCGGCTTGCCGTCCGTGGTGTACTTCCCGATGCGCGGGCCCAGGACCAAGGCGCCAGCCAGGGCCGTCACGCCGCCGGTCATGTGGACGACGGAGGAGCCGGCAAAGTCAACGTACCCATGGCCGAAGCCGAAGTTCTTGCCCAGCGTGCTGAGCCAGCCACCTCCCCAGACCCAGTTGCCAAAGAGGGGGTAGGTGATCATGGAGATGAAGAACGCAAACACGATGAACGAGCTGAACTTCCAGCGCTCGGCCATCGCGCCCGTCGGGATGGTGGCTGCGGTGTCCATGAACACCATCTGGAAGAGGAACAGGGCGAATATGGCCGAGTCGTAGGCCACCCCCTGGAGGAAGAACCCGCTCATCCCGAAGAGCCCGAACTCCTTGCCGAAGAGTGAGATGGTGAACTCGTTGGCGAGGTTCGCGGTGCCTCCCGAGAGGCTGGCGATCCCGCCGACCCCACCCATCTGCAGGGCGAAGCCCATGATCCAGTAGCCGGTCATCCCGAGGGCGTACACCATGAAATTCATCATCATGGTGTGCGAGGCGTTCTTGGCCCGACAGAGCCCGGTCTCGCAGAGCGCGAAGCCGGCCTGCATGAACATGACCAGGAACCCTGCCACCAGGGTCCACATGATGTTGATGGAGATCTTGTTGTGACCGGCAGCCTCGGCGACCTCCTCCAGGGTGGGTTTCCCGGGTGTCTTGGCAGTCAGGTCTCCGATGCCACCGGTGACGGACCCGCCCGGGTCCGGCTTGGGTGGCGCGGGGGCCGCCGCCGCAGCCTGGGCGGGGGCGGGAGGCGCAACGATGGTTGCGGCCCCGGGAGCGGTCTCCTTCGTGGGTTCCTCCGCCGCCAGGGCCAGCCCCCCCATCGTCAAGGTGCCCAGAAGGGCCGCGATGAGTCCAGATCTCATGAGTCTTGCGGTCCAGCGTGTCATGATTTTTCTCCTCTCCCGTCGTTGGGTTCTAGATGGCGGCCTCGCCCGTCTCACCCGTCCGGATGCGCATGACGTCGAGTACCTCGGTCACCATGATCTTGCCGTCCCCGATCCGTCCGGTCCGGGCCGCATCACTGGCGACCTTCATGGTCTGGTCCAGCATGGTATCCGAAACCAGGATCTCCAGTCTGACCTTGGGCAGGAAGCTCACGCTGTACTCGCTGCCACGGTAGAGTTCGGTCTTGCCCCGCTGCCGGCCGTAACCCTTGACCTCGGTGACGGTCATTCCCCCGACGCCGATGGCGGAGAGGGCGTCCTTGACCTCCTCGAGCTTGTGCGGTCGGATGATCAGATCGAGTTTCTTCATGGTGAGTTTTCCCTCCCCGAGCGCTGGTCCAAGCATTCCTCCATCCCCCTCGTCGTCGCCGATCATTGGAGTCCAAGGCAAGGGGCATGCCGCGACGTCTTCCCCGTGATCGGTACGACTGCAACGCGCGGGTTTGTCGGCGCTTTCCACGTGTGCGGGAGAGCGTAGCAGGGCCAGCGGGTCAGAGGTGGAGTCCTACGATTTTGTCGGAAACCACCAAGTTGTCGATCGCGACATGGCTGGCGGACGGATTGATGCGTGGCAGGATAGGCAGGGGGGGGATTGCGTCGGCTAGGAGGGCAGTGCCGGGAGTCCGCCGCCGACCTGGAAGCCTCTGACGATCCCGTACTTGCGGAGCCGGTAGGCAAGCTGGCGGGGAGTGATCCCGAGCAGCCCGGCGGCCTTGGCCTGGACCCCGCCGGCTCGCGTCAGGGCCTGGAGGATCTGGTGGCGCTCCATGTCGCGCAGGCTGGAGATGCCGGCATCAGGAGATTGCCGCCGGGTGGTGTGCTCGCGGGGGGTGTGCGCGTGGCGGTCGGGGCGCTCGGAAAGCTCGGCGCCGGACGCCTCGAGCGGCAAGGGCAGATCCTCCCTGAGGATCAATCGTCGCCGGCTCATGATGACCATGCGCTCGACACAGTTCTCCAGTTCACGGACGTTTCCGGGCCAGCCGTACTGCAGCATGGCCTGCAGCACCCGCCCCGTGATGCGCACCTTCCGGTTGTGCTCGCGGTTGGCCTTGGCCAGGAAGTGCTCGACCAGGAGCGGGATGTCCTCCCGCCGCTCGCGGAGCGGTGGGATCAGGAGGGGAACCACGTTCAGCCGGTAGTAGAGGTCCTCGCGAAACGTCCCCTGCTGGATGGCCGCCTCCAGATCCTGGTTGGTCGCCGCGATGATGCGCACATCCACGGCGATGGTCTTGGTGCCTCCGACCCGCTCGAAGGAGCGCTCCTGGAGCACCCGCAAGAGCTTGACCTGGACATCCATGGGGATGTCTCCGATCTCGTCCAGGAACAGGCTGCCGCTGTCCGCCAGCTCGAAGCGCCCCTTCTTCGCGGTGGAGGCGCCGGTGAAGGCGCCCCGCTCGTGGCCGAACAGCTCGCTCTCCAGGAGGGTCTGGGGAAGCGCCGCGCAGTTCAGCTTGACGAAGGGGCCGGCGACCCGAGGGGAGTTGTAGTGGATGGCCCGGGCGATGAGTTCCTTGCCGGTCCCGCTCTCCCCCCGCAGGAGCACCGTGGCCCGGGTTTGCGAGACCTGCTCCACCGCCTGGTAGATCTCCTGCATGCGCTTGCTCTGGCCCACGATGTTGTCCAGTCTGTACCGCGTGCGGAGCGCCTGCTGCAGGCTGCGGGTCTGCTCCAGGAGATCGGCCCGCTCGCGCATCACGTGCTGCTGGAGGTTCACCGTCTGTCCGATCAGCGAGGACACGATGGTGAGGACGCGGACATCCTCCTCGAAGGAGGTGTCCTGGGCGAAGAGGCGATCGACGCTCAGGACCCCGATCGTCTCTCCGCCCACCTTGATCGGCACCGCGATGAAGGCGATGGGCTGGCCGGACAGGTCTCGCGAGCGCGTCCGGTCCAGGAATTGCGGCTCCCGTCCGATGTCCGGAATCACCATGGGCAGGCCGTGCTGCATGACCTTGCCGAGAATGCCTTCTCCCTTCTGGTACTTTCCGCGGGCCACCTCCTCGGGGGTCATGCCGACGGCCAGTCTGATGGACAGCTCGCGGGTTGCCGCGTCATAGAGCAGGATGGTACCCTTGCGCATCCCCATGAAGGAGTTGAGGATACGCAGGATGCCGGTCAGGTTCTGCTCCAGATCCAGGGAGGAGCCCAGGATCTTGCTGACCTCGTAGAGGGTGGTCAGCTCCAGCACTCGACGATCAAGTTGCCGGCGATCGCTTGGGCGTGGCATGGATTGCGAAGGCCCTCCGCCTCGGTGCATACAGACCGCAAGTCGGGGCATCTGTCGATGGATATCAGAGCAGCTTCCATGCCACGTCGGTTCGCTGCCCTGCAGCCGCGGTCGGCAGAGGAATGGCGCGGAGTTGAGCGCTCTGGAGTGGCTGGGCCCAGGGCAGACGCCCCCTGGAGTGCCTGCACGATGGGCGATGGGGTCGTCTGCTGCCCAGATTTTCACCGGGAAGGCCTTGGGGCAGGGGAGAGGTCTTGACACCGGGGAAGGCAGGGGATAGAGTCGCTTACGTTCCGTCGCTTCTTAGATTTCTCCGCATGTGGGGGATGGAGTGTCCGACCGGCGAGAGGGCGGGCACCGGACCCCCAACGACAACTGATCCAAGAAGGGAGGTCACCCATGAGGCGTCTGACGTCCTGGATGCTTGCCGGAGGTCTGGGGGTAGCCGTGCTGGTGTGGGGCTTGGCCGGCCCCGCGGCCGCGGGCGAGAAAATTGTCTTGAACGTGGTCACGGCCGGCGACACCAACATGCACGAGTTGCAGAAGGACATCTTCGGGCCTGCGTTCTCGAAGCAATTCCCCAACGTGGAGATCAACGCGGTCGGGAGCGGGCCGGGGGATCCGGGGAGCCGGGTCATCTTCCAGAAGCTGAAGAGTGAGAAGGACGCCAACGTTGCGAAGTATGACATTGACGTGGCCATCGTCCACCAGAGCATCATGCCGGAGATGATCCAGAACGACCTCCTCGCGAAGTACGGGCCGGAGATCAGCACCTACAAGATGATGACGGCAGCAAACGGGAAGAACGCGCTGGGCTTCAACGTGGAAGGCTACGTGATGCCCATGTTCCAGAGCCAGGTGGTCCTGGCTTACAACCCCGAGATGGTCAAGAATCCGCCCAGCACCTTCGAGGAGCTGGAGGCATGGATCAAGGCGAACCCCAGGAAGTTCGGCTACAACGGGGTCAAGGGCGGCATGAGCGGCACCGGCTTCGTCACCGGGTGGAACTACTGGAAGTCGGGGAAGTACGACCAGTATGCCAAGGGAAACTATGACAAGGCGGCGGAGGCGAGCTGGCCTGGGGCCATCAAGGAGCTGAAGAGTCTGCCCGTCACCATGACGACGGGAAACAACGACACGCTGGACAAGCTGAACCGGGGCGAGATCGCCATGGGGTCGGTCTGGGTGGACATGCTGATCAACATGAAGAACGAGGGCCGGATGGACCCCAAGATCAAGATGAAGTTGATCGCCCCCGGCCTGCCCGGTCAGCCCATGTACCTCGTGGTCACGAAGAAGGCCGCGAACTACGAGATGGCCAAGAAGTTCGTGGAGTTCATCACCTCGCCGGAACAGCAGGCAAAGGTGATCGTGGAGCGCCAAGGCTGGCTGCCCGGGATTGATGCCAAGCACGTGCTGCCGGTGGTATCGCCCAAGGCCAAGGACATGCTCTTCGGTGACGTGCCGCCGGATGCGCTCGAGAAGTACGGCCTGGTCTTCCCGCAACAGCAGTACTTCAAGGATCTGCTGACGGCCTACGAGGAAAACTGAGACCACCGATATCAAGGAGAGCGGGGCGAGGGGGAAGAAACCCCTCGCCCCTTGACTATGCGACCCTGGGCCCGCATCGCCGCCTTGCTCATCGCGCTCCCGCCCCTGGCCATCGTCGTCTGGTTGTTCTTCCTGCCTTTCCTGTCCTCAGCGCACCTGAGCCTGATTCGTGAAGGACAGTGGACCCTGCGGAACTACTTCCTGGCCTGGCGCCTGTATCGAGTCGACGTCCTGTACACGCTCTGGATCGCCTTCATCAGCCTGGTCGCCGTCCTGGGCATTGCCATCTTCCTGTGTGGGTATCTGCGCGTCCATACGAACAGGCCAGTCGAATTCCTTTTCAAGATCCCGCTGTTCATTCCCTTCGTGGTCGTCGGGCATGCCATGCGGGTCCTGCTGGCCCCCAAGGGGACGCTGAACTCTGTCCTCAGCCAGGTGCATCTGATCAATCTCGCCGATCCCCCGTCCATCGCCTTCGGCTGGATGGGTATCGCCGTCTCTCTGATCTGGAAGAACCTCGCCCTGGCAGTTCTCTTGGTCTTGGGGGCATATCGCTCGGTGGATGAGACGTTTCTGGAGGCGGCACGGAACTTCGGGGCGTCCACGTTCCGGCAGATCAAGGACATCCTCCTGCCCATGTCCAAGGCGTCGCTGGCCGTGGCGTCGGCCTTCATGTTCACGTCCATGCTGGCCTCATTCTCCGTGCCCTTGATGATCGGCAGCGGGGAGCCGCCCCAGATGGTGATGATTGACATCTACTATCGCATCAATTACCAGGGCGACTACGGGACGGCGAACGCGCTGGGTGTGGTGTCGTACCTCCTGGCCATGGGCGTGGCAGGGTACTATCTGCGGACGATCTCGCAGAAAGGCAGCTAATGAGAGGCGGCCAGCCTTCAGCGGTCAGCATGCTGCAGATCGTGCGAAGCTGAAGGTTGGAAGCCAGATGCCCCGGGCCGCAATGCTGGTGACGTATTCAGCGAAGGGAACCGTTCGCCCTGAGCGTGTCGAAGGGCGGACGTTCGTGGTTCGACGGGCTCACCACGAACGGGAGGATTCACGGCGCCGTGTTTGTGCCCAAGAGGACTAACGGCTGAGGGCTGTGTCTATGGGTCGGCGAACGCTACGGATGGCGGGATTTGTGGTTGCGGCGGTCATCATCTTCGGGCCGCTGTCCAGCCTGGTCATCTGGTCTTTCGCGGAGAAATGGTTCTGGCCGCACCTGTTCCCGCAGCAGATCGGCCTGTTCTACTGGGCCAAGGTGCTACAGGGGGACATGCTGCGGGCACTCAAGGACGGCTTCCTGATCGCGGTGGTGACCACCGTGCTCACGCTCTTGATCACGGTGCCGTTGGCCTACGTGCTGGCAAGGCTGCCGATCCCGTTCAAGCCGCTCATCCTCATGATCTTCCTCCTGCCCCAGGCCTTTCCCCAGCTCCCGGTTTTCGTGAACTCCACGACGTTGCTGTATCGGGTGAACCTAGGCGGAAAGTTCTGGGGGGTCGTGCTGATCCACATGGTGGGGGCGCTCGTCTTCGCTGTCTGGACCATGACGGCCGTGTTCAAGTCGGTGCCGGAGACGCTGGAGGAGGCGGCCATCAACCTGGGGGCGTCGCGGTTCAAGAGCTTCCACTCCGTGGCCCTGCCGCTGGCCACGCCCGGCATCATCGCCAGCACGCTCCTCGTCTTCCTGTACTCCCTGGATGAGTTCACCGGGACGCTGCTCGTGGGCAGCCCCTTCGTGCTGACCTTGCCGGTGTTCATGTATCGGACCTCGGTGGGTTACGAGCTGCAGGTGGCCTCGATCAGCGCGCTGCTGCTCATGGTGCCCGGAAT
This sequence comes from Methylomirabilis sp. (SeqCode), assembly GCA_035455275.1. Lineage (GTDB taxonomy): Bacteria > Methylomirabilota > Methylomirabilia > Methylomirabilales > 2-02-FULL-66-22 > 2-02-FULL-66-22. Next base: position 37,647 of record DATIFO010000256.1, read on the forward strand.
CGTGCTCCTGGTCCTGCTGGAGCGGTTCATGAAGTCGGAATACCTCTCGATGTTCGGACGGATATGACGAGCCACGAGCCATGAGCCGCGAGCCACGAGAGGACGTCAGAGGAGGGACGCGGCTCGAGGCTCGCACATCGCGGCTCGTGAAGGGGTGCCATGGTTGAAGTTCGGGTGGAGAACATCCGGAAGATGTACGGGAAGGTCGAGGCCTTGAAAGGGGCCTCGCTCGACTTCAAGAGCGGCGCGCTCACCGCCATCCTGGGGCCCAGCGGCTGCGGCAAGACCACCTTGCTCCGGAGCATTGCCGGCTTCATCACCGTGGACGCGGGCCGGATCCTGTTCGACGGCGACGAGGTCACGACGCTCCCCCCGCAGCGGCGGGGCACGGCGATGGTGTTCCAGAATTACGCCCTCTGGCCCCACATGACGATTTTCGAGAACGTGGCCTACGGCCTGCGCCTCCAGAAGGTTCCCGCCGAGGAGATCCGCCGCCGGGTGCTCAAGGTCCTGACGCTGGTCGAGATCGGGAACCTCGCCGACGTGGAGACGCGGAAGCCCGCCGCCCTTTCCGGTGGACAGCAGCAGCGCGTCGCCCTGGCGCGCGCCCTGGTGGTGGAGCCGAAGGTGCTCCTGATGGACGAGCCTCTCTCGAACCTGGATGCCAAGGTACGCCAGCGGCTCCGCGCGGAACTGCGTCGGCTCCAGCGGCAGGTGGGCATCACCGCCATCTATGTGACACATGACCAGGAGGAGGCCCTGGCCTTGGCGGACACGGTTGTCCTCATGGACCAGGGGAGGATCGTCCAGACCGGAACGCCGCAGGACATCTACCTCAAGCCGGCCAGCGCCTTCGCCGCGGAGTTTCTGGGGGTGAGCAACCAGTTGGAAGGGGAGGTCGAAGTCGGGACGCTGGTCATCGCGGGACAGACCGTCCCGTACGCCGGGACCGTCCGCGGCCGGGCCACGATCATCTTCCGTGCCTCGGATATCCAGATGGAGGACCCGTCCGCCCCCTCCCGCCCGGGCACCATGGTCCTCAGGGGTGTCCTCGAAGAAAGCCTGTTCCTCGGCGCCCACTACCGCCATTACATCCGCCTCGGGGACACCATCGCGATGGCCGACAGCCCCGACCCCCGACCCTCCGGGCCCGTCCAGATGGTCCTGCCCGCCGACAAGGTGCAGGTGTATGGGCAAGAGGCTGCGTGAAACGTAAAGTGAGTTCTTACGTTTTACGCTTTGCCTTTTAAATGTGTGGACACAATGGACCAGGGATAGGGCAGTGAATTCGCGACCACGCGGGAAACCGATCATCCTGGACACGGATCCCGGGATCGGCACGCCCGGCTCGGATGTGGACGACGGCCTGGCCATCGTGCTGGGGCTGTTTCATCCTGGATGCGACCTGCTGGGCCTCAGCATCGTGGCGGGGAACGTCCTCCAGGAGGACGGCCTTTCCAATGCGCTGCGCCTCCTGGAGATCGCGGGCCGTCCCGAGGTTCCCGTCATCCCGGGGGCTACCCGGCCGCTCCTCAAGGACCCGCGACCCACGCGAGAGCGTCTGGACGGAAGGCGCCGCCAGTCGGTGGAGCGATTCTGGGACCTGCCCCCGCTGGACCCGCCGCGGCTGGCGCCCGTGAACGGGCGCGCCGCCGAGTTCATCGCGGATGCGGTCCGCGAGCGGCCTGGAGAGGTCACGATCGTCGCCATCGGCCCTTGCACCAACGTGGCGGCGGCGCTCCTGCTTGATCCAGCGGTGGCCCGGTCGGTGGCCGAGATCGTGGTGATGGGGGGCGCGATCCGAGTTCCGGGCCTGGTCAGCCCGACCGTGGAGTTCAACGTCGGCTACGATCCCGAGTCGGTGGCGGTGGTCCTCGCCTCCGCCGCCCCGGTGACGCTGGTACCGCTGGACGTGACGACCCGGACCCATATGACTCCCGGCGACCTGGAGCAGGTCGCGGCCGGCGGGACGCCACTGCACGCTTTCCTGGCCAGGACGAGTCGCTGCTGGCTGCGGTTCGCCATGGAGGTGAGGGGTCTCCCCGGGTTCTGGCTTCATGACCCGCTGGCCCTGGCCTACGCCCTGGACCCGGCTCTCCTGAAACTGACCCCCATGCACGTGGCCGTGACACTTCACGGGGAGTTGACCGCAGGCCAATTGCTCGGCTATGCTGAATCCGGGCGTTTCCTCGTCCCGGCGCCAGGACCGGTGAATGCCCGCGTCGCCCTCGACCTGGACGAACCTCGCTTCATGGATCTCTTCCTCCGGACCTTGACCCGGCAGCAGCCCAAAAAGGAGTGACGCCATGTCGCGCCGAACCGTCCCGATCCTTCTCCTGACCGTGGCGATGCTGTGCGGCGGCATCCTGCCGGCGCTGGCCGCCACCGAGCTTCAGTTCCTCTCCGTGGCGCGAGGGGAGCCCCGCCGCCAGGCCATCCTCTCAGCCATCGCCGACTTCGAGAAGGCCAACCCCGGCGTGAAGGTCGCCCTGTCGGAGATCCCCTTCGATCAGTACTTCCAGAAAGCGGCGATCGCCCTGTCCTCAGGTGCCGGCATCGACGTCTTCGACGTGGACAGTCCGCTGGTGGCCTCCTATGGCTATCAGGGTGCCCTCCTGCCGCTGGACAAGTACTACACCAAGGAGAACACGGACGACTTCATCAAGGCCGAGGCGACCATCGCCACCTACAAGGGCAAGATGATCTCCGCCCCCATGGGCTCGACCAGCGTCGGCCTGTTCATCAACGTGGACCTGTTCCGGGCGGCCGGTCTGAAGGTTCCCGGCACCGATCCAAAAGAGCGAATGACCTGGGACCAGGCGGTGGATCTGGCGAAGAAGGTGCAGATGGACAAGAGCGGGAACAAGATCCCGGACGTCTGGGGGTTTGCCATCCAGCAGTACGACCGACCGTACATGACGCTGCCGTTCATCCTGTCGAACGGGGCCGGCGACCTCAGCCCCGACGGCACCACGGTGGACGGCGTCCTGAACAGCCCGGCGGCCATCGAGGCCGCCCGCTGGTACGGGGACACCTTCAACAGGCACAAGATCTCCCCGCGAGAGCAGATCCCGAACCTCTTCTACACGGGCAAGCTGGCCATGTACCTGGCCCCCTCGTACGAGGCCAACACCCTGAAGAGCCAGTACCCCAACGTGAACTGGGTCGTGGTGCCGCACCCGTTCTTCAAGAAGCCGGTGACGCCGACCGGAGCCTGGCACGTGGGGGTCTTCTCGGGGACCAAGCATCCCGACCTGGCCGTGGCGCTGCTCAAGGCCTACACCGACCCCGAGGCGGCCAAGCGGAACTACAAGATCATGAACTACATGCCGGTGCGAGAGTCCACCTTCAAGGCGTTCCCGGAGACGTTCACCGTGGCGCCGAACAATCTCTTCTACGCGGAGATGGTGCAGACCGCCGTTCCTCGACCGCGCACCCCGGCCTACCGGGAATACGAGGATCTGCTCCGCCAGGCCTTCGCCAACATCCGCCAGGGCTCGGATGCGTCCAAGGAGATGAACGCGGCCGTCGAGAAGATCAACGCGCAACTCCGTCGCTACAAGTAGGCCACGCCCTTCCGTGACGCGTCGCCGCCGGGTCGGCTCTCTCGTACCGTACCTCTTTCTCGCGCCCGCCATGGTGGGGTTGGGGCTGTTCAAGCTCTACCCCATCATGGAGGGTCTTCGCCTCTCCTTTTACGACGTTCGGCCGATCGCCAGGACGCAGGAGTTCATCGGCCTGGCCAACTTCGCCGAGCTGGTCCGTGATCCGGTCATCCTCAGGGCCACCCTCAACACCCTGCTCTTCAACTTCCTGGTCACGCCGATCCAGATCGTCCTGGCCCTGGGGCTGGCGGTGCTGGTCAATCGAAAGGGGAGGGCGATCCAGGTCTTCCGATCCATCTTCTTCATGCCCGCGGTCATCTCGCTGGTCGTGGCCTCCATCATCTGGAAGCTGATGTACGCCCCCGACAGCGGCCTGATCAACGGGATGCTGGCCGCGGTGGGCGCGCCGCCCCAGACCTTCCTGACGAGCCGTTCCCAGGCCATGGCCTCGCTGATCGGAATGGTCGTCTGGAAGGGGGTCGGCTACTGGATGGTGATCCTGCTGGCGGGGCTGAAGGAGATCCCCGAGGGGATCCTGGAGGCCGCCACCGTGGATGGGGCGGGACCGACGCGCCGCTTCTTCGCCATCAGCTTGCCCCTGTTGTCGCCCACGCTCCTTTTCGTGGTGGTGGCGGACACGGTCATCAACTTCCTCCTCTTCGTGCCCGTGTACGTCATGACGCAGGGCGGGCCCTCCGAGGCCACCACCTTGCTCATGTTCGAGGTGTACCGGAACGCCTTCGTCTACACGCGCTTCGGATATGCGGCGGCCATTTCCACGGGACTGCTCCTGGTGATCGCCGTCGCGGTGAGCATCCAGATGCACTTCCTGCGCGTCGAGTTCGAGTACTGAAGCATGCGGCGCCCGGCCGACGCTCCCCGCCCTGTCCGCAGCCGGTTAGCCCGGCGCGGGCTACTCTATCTGGTACTGATCGGAGTCGCGGTCGTCTCGGTGCTGCCATTGCTCTGGGCCTTCACGTCGTCGCTCCGCCCGGACGAGGAGATCTTCAGCTACACGACGCATCTCTCGTGGAAGACGCTCCTGCCGCTCCAGGGGACGCTCCGGAACTTCCGGGAGATCCTGTTCGAGGACCGGTTCGCCCGGTTTCTGGGGAACAGTCTCTTCGTTGCAGGGACGACGATCCTGCTTGGGCTCCTGGTGAACTCGCTGGCCGCCTTCGGCTTCGCGCGATTCACCTTCGCCGGGCAGCGACTCCTGTTCGGTCTGGTCCTCGTGACTTTCATGGTGCCCTTCGAGGTCATCGTCCTGCCCCTGTACCTGGTGGTCCGCTCCATGGGCTGGCTGGACTCCTACAAGGCCCTGATCGTCCCGGCCGTCCCCGACGCGTTCTCCATCTTCCTTATCCGCCAGTTCATGGCCAAGCTGCCCAAGGACATGTTCGAGGCCGCCCGGGTGGACGGCGCCTCCTGGTGGGACCTCTACTGGCGGATCGCCCTCCCCAACGTGAAGCCCGCCCTGATCACCGCGAGCCTGCTCCTCTTCCTGCGGCAGTGGGACGCGTTCTTCTGGCCGCTGGTCGCCACCTCCTCGCTGGAGCTCACCGTCATCCAGGTGGCCCTCACCAAGTACATGACGGAGTTCGTCACCTACTGGGGCCGCCTCCTGGCCGGCTCCATGCTGGCGACCATCCCCATCGTCCTCCTCTTCTTCCTCCTCCAGAAGTACTACGTCCAGAGCGTGACCTCGACAGGAATCAAGGGGTAGGAGGGGGCTACGCCTGTCATGGTGGGCCTGCGGTTTCGCCAACCCCTCGTATCCGGTCGGTTCGTGCGGCGGCTGAGCCGGTTTGCCGCCCTGGTCGACGTCGAGGGACGGGAGGAGCGGGTGCACGTGCGAAACTCGGGGCGCCTGCGCGAATTGTTCACGTCAGGGCGGCTGGTCCTCCTGGAGCCGACTGATAACTCCGAGCGGCAGACGCGCTTCACGCTGGCCCTGGTCTGCCTGCACAGCGGATGGGTCTCGGCGGACGCGCACCTTCCCAACGCGCTGGTGGAGGAGGGGCTGCGTCACGGCGCGGTCCCGGGATTCCGCGGATACCGGCTCCTGCGGCGGGAGCCCGCCGTCGGGCGGAGCCGCGTGGACTTCCTGCTGGCACGAGGCGAGCGGCGGTGTCTCCTGGAGGTCAAGTCGGTGACGCTGGTGGAGGGCGGGGTGGCCCGCTTTCCCGACGCGCCGACCGAGCGGGGCCGCAAGCACCTCACGCACCTGATCGCCGCCCGGCGGCGTGGGGTCCTGGCGGCCGTCCTGTTCGTGGTCCAACGGTGCGATGTCAGCGGCTTCACCCCCAACGAGGAGGCTGATCCAGAATTCGCGGAGACCCTTCGCCGGGCGTCCCGCTCGGGCGTGCGGGTGCGCGCGCTGCGGTGCCGCGTCAGTCCGGAAGGGGTCTGGCTCGACCGGTCGCTCCCCATCAGCCTGGGCTCGCGGATATCCCGGCGCCCCGGCGACTGACGGAGCGGCTGCTGGATGCGCCGCCGCTCTGCTCGCATTCCGGTCCGGGGATCCTCCCGGGTCTCGAGCACCCAGCGTGCCCGCGAAAGCTGTTGACACCCTCCCGCGCCGCCGACTAGTGTGTGCTTCGCCCTTCCGGTGCCCGAGGAATTCCTCCTGGAGCGAAGAACCGTGGGGTGGGCCGGACGGGCGAGACGGTCAGACCGCAGGAGCGGGACGTGACCGAAGGAGGTCCGACGTGGCGCGCGGGGCAGAGATCATCCGCATCCCCCGGGTGCGCGCGGTGGTCTTGGCGCTGGCGAGCCTCGTGCTCATCGGGCTCGGGGTATTCTTCCGGCGGTACCGGGGCGCGGATCGGACGGCCATGGCGCTCTCTGTGCTCGTGGGCGCCGGGATCTGTCTCGTGACGGGGCTCTCCTGGTTCCAGGGCCGCTTCGGGGGGGAGGTCATGCCTCGCCGACGGCTATGGGGAATCGGTGCAGGTTGCGGGGCCCTGGCGGGCGCCTGCACCAGCGGGGTAGGGATCGTCTTGCTGGCGGCGCGCTGGGCGCTGGATCAGCAGTCGGGGCCCGTGGCCGATCCCTTTCTGCCGGCCTTCCTCCGGGCGCTGCGGGCGCTGGGGTTCGAGATGTCGGTGGCGCTGCCGGCGTACGTGGCGGTCGGGGCAGTCCTCGGTGGGCTGTGCGGATTGGGCGTTGCCGAGGCGATCAGCATCTCCGCCGAGCGGCGGGTGCCCGAGGAGGAACGGGATGCGCCCGACGGCCCCGAAGGCATCGGGCTTCCCGGAGGCAGGTCGTGAGCGGCAGGCATGGATAAGGGGAATTTCCTGGGCCGGGTCGGCCTCTTCCGCGATCTTTCGATCCCGAAGCGTCGCGAAATCCAGGGACTGTTCGTCGAGCAGCGGCTGGACCGGGATCAGCTCATCTTCCTGGAGGGGGATGCCGCCGAGTTCGTCTACGTCGTCGTCGAGGGGAGGGTGAAGATCGTGAAGCAGGCCCCGAGCGGAAAGGAAGTGATCCTGGAGGTCTTCGCGCCCGCGGAGTTATTCGGCGGCGCGACGCTGCTCCTCGACCGCCACCCCGCCACGGCGGTGGCCATGGAGGCGGGCCTGGTGCTCTGCCTCCCGCGCGCGCACTATCAGGGGCTCTTGAAGCGGTTCCCTCCGCTGGCGTTCCAGATCATCCAGCGGCTGGCGGACCGGCTGCAGGATGCGCACCAGGTGATCCGCGGGCTCGCGGCCGACCGGGTGGAGGCACGGACCGCTCGCCTGCTGTTCAAGCTGGCGGACAAGATCGGTGTGCCCGCCGGTGGCGGGACGCGACTCTCGCTCCACCTGACGCGGCAGGACGTCGCCGACATGGTGGGGTGCACGCTGGAAACCGCCATCCGTATCCTGAGCCGCTGGCAGAAGGAGGGCTTCATCAAGACGGAGGAGGGTGTGATCACCATCCTCAACCGGCAGGAACTGGATCGCCTGCTCACGTCCCCCTGAGGTCTTCCGGGAAACGAGGTCAGACGGTGCTGCCCACACCCCGCCGCCAGCGCCATGCCCCGTGTCTTTGCGGGAGCGGCCGCCCCCTCTCGGCTTGCTGCCTGCCCTGGGAGGAGGCGTTCCAGCGTCTCGTCGCGCGGCTGATGGCCTTCGTGGCCACGCCCGGGATTCAGCGGCTGGAGGCAACCGCTGCCGCCATCTTCACGAGCAGCGATGTGCCGCCCCTACCCGGGAGGGGGCCGACCGCCTCGGGCGACCTGCGCTTTCTGGAGTGGCTCCTGCACGACTACAACCCGCGCCGGGGGGAGGGGCCGCTGCTCGGCGAGTTCGCGGACACGGTGCAGGATCTCAGCCCGCGCGAGGAAGAGCTGCTGCTGGCATCCCTCTTGGCTCCGGCGCGCGCCTGGGAGGTGACAGAGGTTCTGGCCCCCCGGGGCTTTCTGGTCAAGGACCTGCTTACCGGGGCAGAGGGTCAGGTGGGCTCTCTGGGCCTGCACGATCTTCCCATCCAATCCGACATCTTGATCTGCCGCCTGCTGCCTTGGGGTCGGATCATGCGGATCGGTGCGGGTCTGATCCGGCTGCCCGCTGTGAGCCGCGAGGAGATGCTCGCGTATCTTCGCACCGCGTATCAGATGGCGCGGCCGGCGCGTCACGTCTCCCTGGAAGATTTCCTGGATGGCGCCGCCCACCTGTACCACCACTTCTTCCTCCTCCGGGGGAGCGCCCTCGGTGGCCGTGCGTATGAGACCGTCCGGCGGGCGAAGTTCGCGCCGGGACGCCTGACCTATCGGGGGGAGGCCACCCTGCGTATCCGGGCCGGCCTGGATCGCCAGATGGAGCTTGAGCTGGACAGGGAGGCGGGTGATGAGGCCCGCTATGCCTGGATCGATCTGGACCGGGCTGTCGTCCGGGGGACGGTCCTGGTGCGGGCCGGCGCGGTAGAAGTCTCCGCCGATACCCGCGAAGACCTGGCGGAGGCCGGCCGATACGTGGAGGCGTGCCTCCGCGGCCTGGTCCAGCCGGTCGAGGCGATCCAGGAAGGCGGTGGCAGCACGCCCCCACCACTTCCTGCACGCGGCGGGGGTTTCCCCCACGGGGCGGCCTTCCTCAGCCGAATCCTGGATGGGTGGCCGGACAGGCCCTCACCGCTCCTGCACGACAGGACGCCTCGCGAGGCGTACGCCTCCCGGTCCGGCCGCCAACTGGTGCACGCCATCTTGCTGGGTCTCGAGCGCGACCTGGCCCGCCAGAAGCGCCTCGGTCGGGCCTGGGCGGATCTGACTCCCCTGCGCGAGCAATTCAATCTGCCTGCCCCCACATCCCCTGGCCCGGCCGGGTGATCGGCTGATCTGAGATAGCATCCCGGTATGATCTGTGTCATATGCGATCCGTGGGCGAGGTCGTATCCTGCGCCCGTACGAAGGCGGACCCTGTGTTTGCCTTTGTCAGCAGACAAAGATGGGAGAACCGATGACCCGGGGGCGCGGGGATGGTACCCTCCAGGGGTCTCTTCAAGAGAATCCGAGGCCAGTGATGGGGGAAGGCATGCGACCGGAGCTCCAGGCGCTGGATTTCCAGCGGTCCCCGTTCATCGTGATCTGGGAGCTGACCCGGGCCTGCGCCCTGGCCTGCGTCCACTGCCGGGCCGAGGCCATGCCGCGTCGGGATCCTCGGGAGTTGAGCACGTCCGAGGGCCTCGGTCTGATCGAGGCGGTGAGAAGCTTCGGCTCCCCCGCGCCGCTCCTCGTGTTCACGGGGGGTGATCCGCTCCGCCGGCCGGATGTCTTTGACCTCGTGGCGGCCGGGACGGAGCGAGGCCTGCGGGTGGCCTTGACACCCAGCGGCACGGCGGCCGCGAGACGCGAGAAGATCGTGCGGCTGAAGGATGCCGGGCTGGCGCGACTTGCGGTGAGCCTGGATGGGTCCGAGGCGACGATCCACGACGCCTTCCGCCGGGTGCGGGGATCGTACGACTGGACCATGCGCATCCTGGAGGACGCGCGCGAGGCGGGGCTTCCGATCCAGATCAACACGACGGTGACCCGGTACAACCGGGCCGATCTCCCCGCCATGACGGGCCTCCTCACCCGTCTGGGGATCGTCCTCTGGAGCGTGTTCTTCCTGATCCCGACGGGTCGCGGCCGTCCGGAGGACGGCGTGTCGGCCCAGGATTACGAGGCGATCCTGAACGACCTCTACGATCTTTCCTGGCAGGTGCCCTTCGGGATCAAGACGACGGAGGCGCCGCACTACCGCAGAATCGTGCAGGAGCGGGCGCGGGGCCTCAGGTGGGACGGAAGAAGGAGCGCCGAGCGCCGCACCCAGCCGGGTAACCGGAGCGCCCAGGGAGCAGGGCGACGCGAGTACGGGTTCCAGGTGGACACCATTGGTCGGGCCTCTGCGGGGGTCAATGACGGGAACGGCTTCGTCTTCGTGGACCACACGGGGGACATCACCCCGAGCGGCTTCCTGCCCCTCCGGGCGGGCAACGTCCGGACAGACAGCCTGGTGGAGGTCTATCGCCAGCACCCCCTTTTTCAAGAACTCCGGGATCCCGAGCGGCTCCGGGGGCGCTGCGGCCAGTGCCAGTACCGGACGGTGTGCGGCGGCTCGCGGTCGCGGGCCTACGCCATGACCGGGGATCACCTGGGCGAGGACCCATGTTGCCTGTACGAGCCGGCGGTCGGTCTGAAGGCGGAGGGGCATCCCCTGGCAGGGGTCGGAGGTGGGGCGCGGCCGTGAGCCGCGGACGATCCTGAGCTGGCGGTGAACGCAGCGGCTTTCATGGTGTGTTCGTGAGCAATGCCTTCATGAGGAGAGGCGAGCATGAGCGAGGAGACGGGTGGCGCGGCGGCGGAATTCGAGCGGCAGGTCGAGGCAGCGCTGGAGAAAGTCCGGCCGGCCCTCCAGGCCGATGGAGGGGACATCGAGCTTCTGGGGGTGGAGGGACGCAATGCCAGGGTCCGGCTGGTCGGTGCCTGCGGTGGGTGACCCAGCGCGCACATCACACTCCAGATGGGAGTGCAGCGCTTCCTGCAGCACGAGGTGCCGGGCTTCGGCGAGGTGATCAGCGACACGCCCGAAGACGGGTACGGCTGGCGGTTCGATCTCATGGAAAGCCACTGATGACATGCGGAGGTCCCCGGGGTCCGCATGGCTTCGGCGGCTGCCCGTCCAACGAGCGTGACCGGACGGGCGGATGAAGAGAGGCGGGGAGGGGTGCGGGGATGAGCAGGGTGCAGGACTGTGCGACGTGCCGGGTGCGCGAATTCGCGGCCCTGTGCAGCGGTGGAGAGACGGCGCTGGCCGCCTTCACGCGCACGTGCTCCCGGCACGTGTACCAGGCCAAGCAGACCCTGTTCCACGAGAACACCCCGGCGCTGGGCCTGTACGGGGTGTGTACCGGTCGCATCAAGGTGAGTCGGGTGGATGACCGCGGAAGGGAGCAGATCCTCCGCCTGGTGGACCCCGGTGGGATCCTGGGGGAGGAATGCCTCCTGGAGGATGGCCTCTTCCTCGGCACCGCCTGGGCGATGGAGGAGAGCCAGGTCGCCTTCGTCGGTCGCAGAGACGTGCTCCAGCTCCTCAGGGTTCGGGAGGGGATGAGCGAGAAATTCGTCACTCACCTCTGTCAGATGCTCCAGACGGCTCAGACCGGCCTCGCCCGGGCAACCCTGACGGACGCCCGGTCCCGGCTGGCGGGACTGCTCCTCGACCTGGGCCGTCGCTACGGCCTACGGACCGAGGAGGGCATAACCTGCTCCCTGAACCTCAGCCGGGCGGAGCTGGGCGCCATGATCGGCCTGACCCCGGAGACCACCATGCGGCTGCTCTCCGCGTTCCGGGAAGAGGGGATGATCCGGACCGACGGCCGCACCCTCACTTTATTACAACCGGATCGGCTCGAAGCATTGGCCTAGTACGGCCACGGTGCCTGCCGGTAGCATTGCGGCAGAGGCCCAAAGGCGCTAGTATTTCCTCGTTGGCGCTCCGGAACGGTGCCCGCCAGACGAACGCCACATTCGGCTTCAAGCTTCCGGCCTCCGGAGCGCGACGCGCCGACTGGCCATGCCGAAATTCTCTCGAAAAAAGCCTGAAAAGCCGAAGGCGGAAGGGCACGCCACCACGCCCCCTCCGGTTGTCAACCCATGGCTGCCCGGGAGCCGTCGTCCGTCCCCGGTCTCGGACGAGGAGATCGTCGGTCGTCTGAACGATCTCCTGGAGGCCGAGCGGGCCGGCGTCGAGGCCGCGGCGGCGCTGCGGCAGGCATCCAGCGGCCCCATGAGCCCCGCCGAGCTGGACAAGTTCGCAGACGACGAAGCCACGGCGTGCGCCGGCTTGAGAGGGGCCATACTGCGCTACGGCGGGAAGCCGTCGGATCGAACCGGGGATTTCGGCCGGAAGGTGGCCGTCTTGACCGAAGAGGGGGACCGCCTGAACCTGATGGCCCGAGGCCAGGCCTGGGTTGTCAAGCGCCTGGATGCGCTTCTGGGCATGCCGCTGGACGCCGAGACCCGGATCTTTCTGGCCGAGATGCGGGCGCAGCACCTGGAGAACATCGAGGCCTGCAACCGCCGCGCGGAGGAGGTGTCCGCGCCACCCAGTCCACCCTATCGTGACCTGCCGTTCGCTCCGCTGCGCGAAGCTCACGACCGGCTTTACTACGGCCCGTGGCGGACCCCCACGGCGACCACCCACGATTACCGGCGAGGGCACTCACAACTCGGACGGTACCTGGACGTGTTGTCCGAGGAGGTCCAGCGAGCCAGGTCCGTCGAGGCCAGGCGGGCCCTGGCTCGAGCGCGGGCCGCCTATGTCAAGGCCGACCCGGCGGTGGACCGGGACGAGGTGATTCGAAGTCTGGACAATGCCCTGTCGTACGCACACACCGCCCTCAACGCCCTGTTGCGCCAGTACCGTGCACCCACCCACGATCCCCGCGATTTTGATTCCTTCTACGACGTCGTCGGTGTGCCGTTCAACGAGTTGACGTGAGTCATGCGTCAAATTCGGCCACCGGCTTCGGCCACCGGCTGCGTTGACAGGCCCCGAGGGGCGTGGTAACGTTTCCGCGTTGCGATGATGGATGAGCGGCCGATTCGTCTCGAACTCTACAGCCGGCCCGGCTGCCACCTGTGTGACGACCTCCGGTCGCTGTGCGAGCGGCTGCGAGGCGAGTTCTCCCTACGGCTCGGGGTGCTGAACATCGAGGCCGATCCCGAATTGCTTGCCCGGTACGATCAGGAGGTTCCGGTCCTCTTCATTGACGGGCGGAAGGCAGTGAAGTTTCGCACGACGGAAGCGGCCCTTCGGCGGATGCTCCAGCGCCGTCGCCTCGTGAAGCGACTCTTCGGTTTGTGAGGATGCCGGGACGGTGTCCCGACCCCGGCCAACACGGTGAGGGCGACCATGACAGCAGAACAGGGCACAGGGCAGGTGGGGTACGGACGGATCTGGGAGATGTACCGGCGGGCCAACCCGCGGTCCGCCGAGCTGTTCGCGCGGGCCGTCCAGGCCATCCCCGGCGGGATCACCCACGACATCCGTCACCTGAAGCCGTTTCCGGTCTACGTGGACCGGGCGCAGGGAACCCGCAAGTGGACCGTGGACGGGCAGGAGCTGATCGACTACTGGATGGGACATGGGTCCCTGTTTCTCGGGCACGGGGATCCGGCCACCGTCCAGGCGGTGCAAGGCCAGATGGCGCGCGGCACCCACTACGGCGGCTGCCACGAGCTGGAGATCCGCTGGGCCGAGCTGGTGCAGCGGCTGATCCCCTCGGCCGCGCGCGTGCGATTCACCAGCTCGGGCACCGAGGCGACGCACCTGGCCCTGCGGCTGGCCCGCGCCCACACCGGCAAGTCCAAGGTGGTGAAGTTCGAGGGACACTTCCACGGCTGGCATGACTACTTCATGGCCGGGGTGAAACCCCCCTATGACGTGCCGATGTCCGCGGGGATCCCGGGAGAATCCCTGGGCCAGGTGATCCTGTGCCCGCCCAACGACCTGGCGGCGCTCGAGGCCGTCTTGAAGTCTCGACAGGATACGGCCGCGGTGATCCTCGAGCCCGGCGGGGGCAGCAGCGGGACCATCCCGTCGGACCCCACCTATCTGCGCGGCCTCCGCGACCTCACGCGCCGGCACGGGGTGGTCCTCATCTTCGACGAGGTGATCACCGGGTTCCGCTGCTCGCCCGGAGGGGTTCAGCAGGCGGTCGGGGTCACGCCTGACATGAGCACGCTGGCCAAGATCCTGGCCGGCGGCCTGCCCGGCGGGGCGGTGGTGGGGCAGGCGGCCATCCTGGACCGCCTGGCCTTCGCCGACGATGCCGCCTGGAACCGGAAGGGGCGCGTGGCTCAGGCGGGCACCTACAACGCGAATCCCCTGTCGGCGGCGGCGGGCGTGGTGATGCTGAGCACGATCGCCGACGGCGAGGCTCACCGCCGGGCGGACGGGGCGGGCGCCCTGCTGCGGCGGGAGCTGGCGGGGGTCTGGCGCCGCCTGGGCGTGCCGGGATGCGTGTACGGCGACATGTCCATCCTGAACTACTCGCTGGAGCCGGGGCTGCAGGCCCCGCCACCCGATAGCCGGGAGCATCGGCGGCTCCAGTTGATGGCCAACCCGGACGCCTATCACGCCCTGCGCTGTGCCCTGATCCTGAACGGGGTGGACATCTGCCCGCTGCACGGCTGGGTTTCGGCCGTCCACACGGACGAGGACGTGCAGCGAACGGTTCAGGCGTTCGAGAAGGCGCTGCTCCTGATGCGGGAGGACGGGTATTTCTCGTGAGGCGCGGGCCGCGTCACGCTTTGGAGTTGACAGGGGCCAGCGCTGTGTTAGCATCCCCCCGAAGCCCTAGGGGAGTCCGCCGGCAGGCCCCGGGCGATGGCCTGTCGAAGGACTGAGACCCGAGGCAGACGTGGCGCTGCGGCGCGGCCCTGCCGGGGACCCTGGAACCTGATCTGGGTTATGCCAGCGTAGGAAAGCGGCTTCTCGGAAGGTGCCGAATCCGCGCCGCATCCCCCACGGGCGATGCGGCGTTTTTCTTTGGCGCGGCGGCCGGCGGCCGGAAGGTGAGGGCAGGAACATGCGGCATCGGGTGAGCATCGGACTCGTGGCGGGACTCGCAGCGGCGCTGGGACTCGCGGCCGTCGCCAAGGCCGGGGAGTCCCCGAAGCAGCTTGTCATGGCGGTCACGCCGTCCAACATCCCCACGGAGCTGTTCAAGGGGAGCGAGGTCTTCGCGGCCGAGCTGGGCAAGAAGCTGGGCCTCACCGTCAAGGTGTATATGCCCACGGATTACGTCGGGGTGGTCGAGGCGCTGCGGAACAAGACGGCGGACATTGCCTTCGTCCACCCCGCGGGGTACGTGTTCGCGAGCCGCGAGGCCAAGGCCCAGATCGTGGCGGTGGATGTCTGGCACGGGAAGACCAGCTACACCTCCCGGATCTTCGTGCGCAAGGACTCCGGGTACCGATCCCTGGAGGACCTGCGGGGGAAAACCATCGCCTTCGCCGATCCGGCCTCCACGTCCGGGTACGTGTACCCCATGGTCCTGCTGATGAAGAAAGGGCTCGTCAAGAACCGCGACCCCAAGACGTTCTTCAAGGAGGCCATGTTCGCCGGAACCCACGAGGCAGCCCTCTTGGCCCTGCTGAACGGCAGCGTGGACGCCGTGGCCTCCTTCGACCTGGCGCCGCAGCAGTATCTGAAGGACAAGGAACGGGTCGAGAAGGTCATCCACATCGCCGAGACCGATCCGATCCCGGAGGCGGGGATGGCCGCCCGCGACGGCCTCGATCCGGCACTGGTCAGGAGGCTGTACGACGCCCTCATGGCCTTCAACGCCCCCGAGTACCGGCCCGTTCTGAAGGACTTCTACGGCATCGACGGCTTCGCGCCGGCCAAGGACAGCGACTACAACTCCGTGCGGGATGCGATCGACCTCCTGGGCTGGCGGCCGAAGTGATGGCCCGGGTGACAACTCCCTTCCCACATGGCCCCATCCGCCGAAGGCGGATGGCGCAGATGCCATGATCCACATCCGCGATCTTCGCAAGGTGTTCCCGCCGGACAAGGTTGCCCTGGACGGGGTGGACCTGGACGTGGCCGCCGGCGAGTTCGTCATGGTCATCGGACAGAGCGGCGCGGGGAAGACCACGCTGCTCCGCTGCCTGAACCGGCTTGTGGAGCCCACGGCCGGAGAGGTCCGGCTCAACGGCTCGGCCGTGACCGGGGCGTCGCCGGAAACGCTGCGCCACGTCCGGCGCCAGATCGGCGTGATCTTCCAGCAATTCAATCTGGTGAAGCGGGCCAGCGTCCTGGAGAACGTCCTCACGGGACGCCTCGGGTACGTGGCTTCGCTTCCGAGCCTGCTCGCCCGGTTCCCGCAGGCGGACCGCGACCTGGCCGTGGACTGCCTGCGCCTGGTGGGCCTGGAAGAGCTGGCGGATCGCCGCGCCGATACGCTGTCCGGCGGGGAGCAGCAGCGGGTGGCCATCGCCCGCGCGCTGGCCCAGGAACCCAAGGTGATCCTGGCGGACGAGCCCACGGCCAGCCTGGACCCCAAGCTGACCGAGAGCATCATGGGGATCCTGCAACGGATCAACCTGGAGCGAGGACTCACCCTGATGGTCAGCCAGCACATGCTGGAGACGGCGCTCACCTTCGGCACACGGATCGTCGGCTTGCGCCAGGGGCGCGTGGCCTTCGACGGGCCGCCCAGCCGGATCTCGCCGGATGTGGTGGCGGATATTTATGAAGGAGGCGGGCGGTGATGGGCGGGTGGAAGCGGGCGGGTCTCTGGCTCGCCATCCTGGCGGTGTACGGCTGGTTCCTCACCGCGACCGAGGTGAGCCTCCCCCGGTTCCTGCGGGGGCTTCCCTGGATGGCGGACTTCCTGCGCCGCATGGTGCCGCCGGACCTCTCGGTCCTGGGCAGCGCGGTTATCGGCGCCTTGCAGACGCTGCAGATCGCCGTCGTGGGCACGACGGTGGCGGCGGTCGTGGCGCTGCCGCTGGGTTTTCTGTCGGCGCGCAACGTGGCGGCGCCGTCGACATTCTATCCGGCCCGATCCTTGCTCAACTTCTTCCGCAGCATCGACACCATGGTCTATGCCCTGTTCTTCGTGGCCGCGGTGGGTCTGGGACCCTTCCCGGGGGTCCTGGCGGTCGTCACCTACACCACCATGACCCTGGCCAAGCTATACTCCGAGGCCATCGAGGGCATCGAGCCGGGTGCGGTTGAAGCCATCACCGCCACCGGGGCGACCCGGTTGCAGGTCCTCCGCTTCGGAGTCCTCCCGCAGGTGCTGCCGCTCTTCGCCTCCTACGTCCTGTACAGGCTGGAGTCGAACATCCGGGCCGCGACCATCCTCGGGTTCGTGGGGGCGGGCGGGATCGGGTTCTATATCCAGACCTATCTCCGCATGATCAATTATCCGGCGGCCGCGGCCGTGCTCCTGGTCCTGGTGGCCATGGTCATGGCTGTGGACTTCGCCAGCTCCCGGCTGCGGGCGCGACTGGTGTAGGAGGAGCGGGGGCCGAGGACCGGGGCTCCGGGAGGCGGATCAGCCGATTCTGGACGAATCGCGAGCGGTGGCTTACCCCGATAGGTTTTGACACCCCTCGATATGGCCATTACACTCGGATGAAACGCCAGGGCCGGCCGGGGCGTATCTCGGGCGATTGGACACGAGGGATTGGGGCGAAAGGACACACACGACATGCTGCGGGGGAAGCTGAGCCTGATTCTGGTGCTTGTCGTCCTGGTCCTGGGCGGCGCCGGCGGATTCTACTGGTTCGGCAACGGGAACCGGCAGGCTTTGTATCGGACTGTCGCCGTGGAGACGGGGAGCGTCCTTTCCACCATCTCGTCCACCGGGACGCTGAACGCGGTGATCACCGTGCAGGTGGGGACGCAGGTCTCCGGGACGATCCAGCAGCTCTTCGTGGACTACAATTCTCCGGTAAAGAAGGGGATGCTGATCGCCCGGATCGACCCGGCCATCTTCGACGCGAAGGTCAATCAGGCCGCGGCGGATGTGGAGAATGCGCAGGCGGCGGTCCTGAACCAGCGGGCGGCCGTGGCCAAGGCCCAGGCGGACCTCGCGAACTCCAGGGCGAACGTCGTCAAGGACGAGGTGGCCGTCCGGGACGCCAGGATCAAGGCTGAGGCCCGCGTGCGCCTCTTCCAGGAGGGTGGGATCTCGGAGGAGGAGCGGGATACGGCCAAGGCGACGCTGGATTCGGCCGTGGCCCAGATGGAGGCAGCGCAGGCAAGCGTCCGCTCCTCACAGGCGGCCCTGGAGGTCGCCCAGGCGCAGCTCGCCTCCGCCCAAGCCCAGGTGAAGCAGAAGCAGGCCGCCCTCGCCCAGGCCCAGGTCGACCTGAACAACACCAGCATCCGGGCGCCCGTGGACGGGGTCGTGGTGGCCCGGAACGTGGACGTGGGACAGACGGTGGCCGCCTCCCTCCAGGCCCCGACCCTTTTCCTGATCGCCCAGGATCTGACGAAGATGCAGGTGGACACCAACGTGGATGAGGCGGACATCGGCCGCGTGGTTCTGGACCAGGAGGCGACCTTCACCGTGGACGCCTATCCAGGGCAGCCCTTCCAGGGGAAGGTGATGCAGATCCGCCAGGCGCCCCAGGTGGTCCAGAACGTCGTGACCTATGACGTGGTGGTGGCCGTGGCCAATCCCGAGCTGAAGCTGAAGCCAGGGATGACGGCCAACGTGAAGATTCTTGTCGCCCGTCACGACGGAGTGCCCACGATTCCGAACGCGGCCTTTCGCGTCCGGCTGGATACCCCGGCGGCGGCATCCCGCGCCGGCAGTTCTGCGGGACAGGCGAGCGGTTCCGGGGCGGCCCGCGCGGCCGCGGGTCAAGGCCGGCGCACCGGAGAAGCCGGCGGCCGGGCCACGGCCGACCCCAGCCGGCAGCGGGTCTGGGTCCTGGAGGATGACCGCCCGGTGGAACGTCGTATCCAGACGGGCTTGAGCGACGGCGAGAAGACCGAGGTGGTGCAGGGTCTCAAGCCGGGCGAGATCGTCATCACCGGCACGGCCGGCGGGAAGAGCGGCCCGCAGGGGTCGGGCGGTCCCCCTCGCCTCCGCCTCTAGCCTCCCTCACCCCAGCCCCCGTTGAGCGAGAGTGGGCGAGGAACCATTCGGCACGGAGACATGGCGCTCATCGAAGTTGAAGGACTCACCAAGATCTATCAGACGGGGGAGGTGGCCGTGGAGGCCCTCCGGGGGGTGAACCTCACCGTCTCGGCGGGGGAGTTCGTGGCCATCATGGGCCCGTCGGGCTCGGGGAAGTCCACGTTCATGCATATCCTGGGCTGCCTGGACACGCCCACGGAGGGGAGCTACCGTCTGGACGGACAGCTCGTGAGCAGCATGAGCCGGGACGAGCGGGCCCGGATGCGGAACAAGAAACTGGGCTTCGTGTTTCAGGGGTTTAACCTTCTGGCGCGCACCAGCGCCGTGGAAAACGTCGAGCTGCCCCTCCTGTACAACGGGGGCACGGCCAAGGAGCGTCACGCCCGGGCCCTCCTGCGCCTCCACCAGGTCGGGCTCAAGGGCCGGGAGGGCCACCACCCGAACCAGCTTTCGGGGGGGCAGCAGCAGCGGGTGGCCATCGCCAGGGCCCTCATCAATGATCCGCCGATCGTCCTGGCCGATGAACCCACGGGGAACCTGGACTCCAGGACCAGCATCGAGATCATGGCCATCTTCCAGCGTCTCAATCGGGAGAACGGCATCACGGTGATCCTGGTCACCCACGAGCCGGATGTGGCCGCGTACGCCTCGCGGGCGATCCACTTCAAGGACGGCCTCATCGTCAATGACGAATCGCTCACGGCCCCCCGCGACGCCACGGCGCAGCTGGCGGCGCTCGTCGGACCGGGGGATTGAAGGGACTCCATGTTTCTGCTCGCCACCTTGCGCATCGCGCTCCGCGCCCTCCGGGTCAACAAGCTGCGCGCCGCCCTCACCATGCTCGGGATCATCATCGGCGTGGGGGCGGTCATCACCATGGTGGCCGTGGGGAGCGGGGCCGCGGCCCGCATCGAGCAGCAGATCGCCAGCATCGGCTCCAACCTCCTGATGGTCGTCCCCGGCGCCGCCACCAGCGGCGGGATGCGGATGGGCTTCGGCTCCAACCTCACGCTCAGCGAGGACGACGCCAGGGCCATCGCCACAGAGATCCCCGGGGTCGTGACCGCCAGCGGTTCGATGCGCGGCGTGGCCCAGATCGTCTTCGGGAACCAGAACTGGTCCACGGCGATCCAGGGGACCCTGCCGGATTACCTCCAGATCCGGGACTGGGATCTCGACACCGGCCGCTTCTTCACCCCGGAGGACGTGGACGGGGCCACCAAGGTGGCGGTTCTCGGACAGACGGTGAAGGAGAGTCTCTTCGGGGACGGGGAAGCCATCGGCCAGATCATCCGCATCAAGAAGGTTCCCTTCACGGTCGTCGGCACCCTCACCCGGAAGGGCCAGTCCACCTGGGGGCAGGACCAGGACGACGTGGTCCTGATCCCGCTCTCCACGGCCAAGAAGCGGGTCCTGGGGGTGAGCCAGGCCAACGCCCGCATGGTCGGCGTCATCCAGATCAAGGTGGCCTCGGCCGAGTTGCTCACCGACGTGCAGCAACAGGTCATCGATCTGCTGCGACAGCGGCACCGCCTCCAGCCGTACCAGGACAACGACTTCGACGTGCGGAACCTGGCCGAAACCTTCGCGGCGCAGGCCGAGGCCAGCCGGACCATGACGCTGCTGCTCGGGGCCATCGCGTCCGTCTCGTTGCTCGTGGGCGGCATCGGCATCATGAACATCATGCTGGTCTCCGTCACGGAGCGGACGCGAGAGATCGGGCTTCGCATGGCCGTCGGGGCCAGGAGTCGGGACATCCTCACCCAGTTCCTCATCGAGGCGGTGACCTTGGCCCTCATCGGCGGCGGGCTCGGGATCCTCCTGGGAGTCGGCGGGTCCAAGCTCATCGCCGTCCTGGCGAGCTGGTCCACGCTCATCACCCCGACCGCCGTCCTCGGGGCCTTCGGCTCCTCGGCCCTGATCGGGATCTTCTTCGGCTACTACCCCGCGCGGAAAGCCGCCTACCTCGACCCCATCGAGGCGCTCCGGTACGAATAGCCAATGACCAAGGACAAATGACCAATGACCAATGCCGAACTGGCATGATATAGTCCCGCGTGTCCATGCTCGACGCTGCCGGGTTCGAGATCTTTCCCGTCACGGCGGACAAGGGAATCCGGGCCTGGGGTCCCGATCTTCCCGAGGTGTTCGTGCAGGCGGCGCACGGCCTCTGGAGTCTCATGGTGGAGCCCGGGACCGTTCGACGCGGGTGGATGCTTCCGGTCGAGGTCGAGGCCGCGGATCGCGAGACCCTGCTGGTGGCGTGGCTCAACGAGTTGCTCTACCTTCACGAGGCGCAGGGGTTCGTCATGGTGGATTTCGCGGTCCAGAGCCTCACGGACACGGCCCTCCGAGCGGGGGTGTGGGGCGAGGCGGTGGATCGGGCACGCCACCCGCTGGTGGGCCATGTGAAGGCGGTGACGTACCATCTGCTCCAGGTGCGGCCCACGGCCCGAGGCTGGGAGGGGCAGGTGGTCGTGGATGTCTGACCAGGGTGTGAGGAGAAGGAGCGCGCGCGCATGGGGGAGAGAGTCCTGATCTTCGGGAAGGATACCTGACCCTACACCAGTGCCGCCCGGGAGGACTGCGGCAAGCGCAAGATCCCCTTCCAGTACGTGGACGTGACCAAGGATCCCGCGGCCCTCAAGCGGATGTTGCAGCACTCCAAGGGAGACCGCACCGTCCCGGTGATCGTGGATGGCAGCCAGGTCACGATCGGATTCGACGGGGGCGGGTGAGCGGTCTGATGCGGTCCGCCGGTGGCGGACGACGCCGCGCACTCGGGCATCCGGGCGGGACCCGGCCGGAGAGTCTCTCGCGGAACGCTCCGCGGAGCGCCCGAGCCCTTGATTCGCCTGCACACCTTCAGTCCATCCCATCGCGTTTTCCTGGAGCCGGCAGGGGACAGCCGGCCGCTGCACGGACGATGAGCGTCACTGATGGCCCGTGATTCGGGACGCCACCAGCGCCCGCGACCGTGGGGCCGCGGTGTGGCTGCCCTCCTGCTCCTGGTCCTGGTGGGGGCCGCGGTCGCCTTCCGACCCGCCATTCACTGGATCGCCGAGCGCGAGCTGTCGCGCGCGCTCGATCTGCGCGTACGGATCGACCGGCTGCAGGTCGCGCCGCTGCGGGGACGAATGCGCGCCGAGGGGGTCGCGCTCCGGGACAAGTCCAGCGGGCGGCCCCTTCTCGTGATTCCGGCGCTGTCCATCGAGATCGTCCCCAGGGCCCTCTGGAGGCAAGAGCTTCTCGTGACCCGCCTCAGCCTGGAGAGGCCCGAGGTCTGGGCCGCGCTCACTCCCGAGGGGCTGGCGTGGCTCCCGGCCGGCGGGACCTCGGGCGGATCGAGGCTGGCGGTCAGCCTGCGCGAGGTAGAGGTTCGCGAGGGACGGCTTCACCTCACGGATCGCCGGAGTGCGCCGGAGCGGCAGGAGGAGGTGGGGGACCTCACGGTCAGGCTCCGGAGCCTCACCACCCAGGAGGAGCGGCGCGAGGACAGGGTGGGTCTGGTCCTCGGAGGTCGCTGGCGAGGGATGCGCGTCTCCACGGAAGGCTGGGTGACTCCCTTCGCGCGATGGCGCGCCTTCCATCTCCCCTTGCAGATCGCGCGGGCGGACCTGGGCCAGCTGGCGGCCGTTCTGCCCCCCGGTCTGGCCCCCGAGGGGCTTGCCGGCCGCGCCGATGTGAGCCTGGATCTCGGCGGGACGGAGGGCCAGGGCGGATGGCAGGTGGAGGTCGGCGTGCAGGCCCAGGTGGGCGGTATCGCCGCGACGCCGAGGGAGGACGTGCGGGTTACAGCCAAGCGCTTGCACCTCCAGGGGAAGGGGCGGTGGACGCCGAAGGCCGTGGTGTTCTCGCAAGTCACCCTGGACCTGGCCGGCGCGAGGATCGACCTTCCTGGCGCGCTGCAGGCGGCCGTGGACCGGCTCAGCCTCAGCGGGAAGGCAGACCTGGATCAGCGGGGACTCTTGGCGCCGGAAGTGCAGGCCGAGATGACCGGCTTCGACCTCGGACCCTCGGCTGAGCCGCCCCGCATCCGGATCGGACGGCTTGCGGCGAGGGGGGGAACGGACCAGCGAGCCGGGACCGTCAGGCTGGAGCTGGTGACTCTCGCCGACGTCCGGGTCCGTGCCTCGCGCGAGGCCGACGGCACATTGGACCTGGCGGGGTGGATCCCCAAGGGAGCGGGGGGCGATGCCGGACGCCCGTTCTCCTGGGAGGTCCTGAGCCTGGAAGTGGAGCGAGCCGGTGTGGACGTCGCCGACCGGATGCGCGAGCCGGGAACCACGCTCAGCATTCGGGACGCCAGCCTGCGGCTCACCGGAGCCACCTCGGACCCGGCCCGGGCGATCGGCTTCGAGCTCCGCGCCTCGACCTCGGTCGCACCGTCCGTCGAGACCCACGGCACCTGGCTTCGCAGTCCTGCGCGCGTCGAAATCCAAGGGGCGCTGCAGGACGTGGATCTGCCTGCGCTGGTGGCCTGGCTCCCCGCCTCTGTACCGGTCCAGGTCTCTGGAGGCCAGGCGAGCTTTACCCTGCAGGCGGACTTCCGGAGCGGCCAGGATGGGGTGTCAGCCAGTGCGTCTGCCAAGGGGCAAGTTCGCGGGCTCCGCCTTGCGGCCGGACCGCTGGAGTCGTTCAGCGCCGAGGACCTGGAGATCGCCGTGGACCGGTTCCAGGGCGCCGGGCCGGGGGTTGTCGGCGTGGCGGGTGAGGCGCAAGGACGGCTGCGCGGGCTCAAGACCCGCGCCCGGCTGGCAGGGCCGGCGGGTTCCCCCGCAACGGAAGCCGCCGCGGACGAGGTCCAGGTGGAGCTGGATCGGGTGCGACTGGAGCCCCCGCAAACGGACACGCGGGAGCTGGCGCTCCAGGGCCGCGCGGTGATCCGAGGCGTCCAGGCGAGCGCGGAGTCGCAGGGGCTCACGTCCTTCGCGGCCCGCGAGGTCCAGGTCGATGTGGGGGGCCTCAGCGGTCGAAGCGGTCCGCAGGGAACAGAGCTCACGCTGGGGGGGCGGCTGACGCTCCTGGAAGGGGAGGGGACGACTCCTGCACTTGCGGCTCGAACGTGGAAGGTGATTGGTCTTCGAGCGGACATCGCAGAGTTGCGGACATCTCCGCTCGGGCTCCACATCCGGGAAGTCGCCGTCGAGCAGCCAGAGGTCGAGATCGTCCGGGCGGGGGGTGGGACCACGCTCGGGCCCGGCGGGTCGGACGGGAGTGCCTCTCCTCCGGTCCAGCTCGATCGACTGGTGGTGCGAAATGGCCGGGTTCGATTCCGTGATGAGACCGTCCAGCCGACGCGGACTGCGGATGTCCGGCAGGTGGAGGGGGAGATCGGGAGCCTCCGCGTCGGCGCGGACGTGCCGGCCCTGGTCCGCCTGTCCGCCGCAGAGGCAGACGGCACGAAGATCCGGCTGGCCGGCCGCCTCAGCCCGACGACCTGGGCGGGCCAGGTGCGCGCCGAAGTGGAGAGCCTGGACCTGCTGCGCTGGCGCCCCTATCTCCCCGTCCTGGTCCCCCGGCTGGTGCGAGGCGGGACGGCCAGCGGGGCGCTGGATCTCAGCCTTGGCCGGAACGGCCAGGCGCTCTCGGTGACGGGGGCAGGAGACGTGACCTTCGCCCCCCTGGAACTCGGCGATGTCGCCCGGCAGATCAGCTTCCTGCTGGCGGACAGGGCGGAGGTGCGGATCGATCGGTTCAGCCTCGACCCGCTGAGCGTGAGCCTCGGCGCGATTCGGCTGGAGCGGCCGTGGGTCGCGGTGGTGCGAGAGCGGGATGGGAGCCTTCCGGTGCTGCGCCTCCTCAACGAGCTGCGGCAGCCGGGAGGGGCCGCGCCGGCCGTGCAGGGGGCCGCGCCCGCGATTGCCGTGGGCAGCCTTCGGTTGCTGGACGGCGTGGCCGAGATCGAGGACCGGGCCATCCGGCCGCCGTTCCGCGAGCGCATGCAGGACCTCGCGGTCACGATCGAAGGACTCACCACCAAGGGGGATCGCAAGGCCAGCGTCACGCTGAGTGGAAAGCTGGGCGATCGATCCAGCCTGGGATTGCAGGGGTTCATCCTCCCCCTGGAGACCAGTTTCTACGTGGATCTGGAGGGGAGAATCGATGACTTCAACCTGCCCCGGCTGAACGCCTACACGGCCCAGGTCACCTCATACCGCCTGGAGCAGGGCAAGCTCGACAGCCGGGTGCGGTATCACATCGAGGAGAACCGGCTGGAGGGGGAGAACCTCTTCCACATCGATCAGCTCGCCCTGGGCGAGCAGGTGGCGCCCGAGGATCGCTTCGAGGCACTGGTGGGGGTGCCCCTGGCCGTGGCGGTCTCGCTGCTTCAAGACCCGTCGGGAGAGATCGTCCTGCGCGTGCCGGTGCGCGGCGACCTGACCCGTCCGGAGTTCGACCTCGGTGACGCCATCGGCTCCGCCATCAAGAATGCCGTGATAGACCTGATCATGGCCCCCTTCCGCATGCTGGGGCAGGTCTTCACCCTGGGAGGCCGGATCGGCGCCATCGAGATCGCCCCCGTGTTGTTCGCCCCCGGTTCGTGGGCACTGGACGACACGGCGCGGGCGCACCTCAAGAGCCTGGCCGGGCTCCTGCGCGAGCGCCCGAAGATGAAGATCAAGCTCTCGGGCGGCGCCTTCGTGGAATCCGACGAGGAAGGCCTGCGTGCGGCGAAGGTGGAGGAGCAGATCCAGCGGCTCTCCCGAGAGCCTGGCGCGAAGGGTCGCGACGATGCCGTGGACCGGTTGTACCTTCGCAGCTTCGGCGCCTCCACGGGAGGCGAGACGCGCGAGCAGAAGCTCGCCAAGCTCAGGGCCGTCCAGAAGGTGACCCGCCGCGAGGTGGCGGATCTGCCCGACGCCCGCACGCTCTGCATCTACGACTACCTGGGGGGCGTGGAGGGGATCGACCGGAACCGCCTGTTCCTGGCCCAGGGCAAGCTGTACCGGTCCGCCGAGGGGGGCGGGGATTGGGCCCGGCGGGTGGACTTCAGCATCCTCCAACCCTGAAGGCACAGCCGGACGAAATCCCCCCCTCCCCCCCTTTGGTAAAGGGGGGAAGGGGGGGATTTGCTCGAACGCCGGGGTCGTAGTGGAACCCCATGTGATCAGTATCCGAGGTAAATGGAAGATTCCGAGAGCCGAGGAGGTGATGCGTGGATGCGGAGAATCGAGGCGATCCGCTGGAAGAGATCCGGGGGTGGCTGGAGGGCCTGGGTGGACGCGACCTGACGGATGCGGAGGTGGAGGAGGCGGTGCAGCGTCTGCTGCGGGCCGGCCCGCCGGCCCTGCCGATTCTGCTGGAGCAGTTCACCACCGAGGACGAGACACTCCTGGCCGTGGCCACGCAAGCACTCAAGGTATGGGAGAGCCCGGATCCGGTGCAGCCGCTGCTGGACCTCCTGCGACAACCCGCGACGGGTGACCTGGCCAAGGCGCTGATCCTGAACGTGCTGGAACGCCGTGGGCTGGACGTGGATGATCCGGCGCTCCTGGGTCTGGCCATCAATCTCGAAGAGTACCTCGGGGAGCCGGCCGGGGGCGGAAATGGAAAGGGTGAGGGGTCATGACCGGCAATGCCGCAACGCCGTTCGAATCTGTCGCGGTGATCGGGGCGGGGGCCTGGGGAACGACCCTGGCCGCGGTCCTGGCGGGGCGGTATCCGCGCGTGGCCCTCTGGGTCTTCGAGGCCGAGCTGGCAGAAGAGATGGCGCGCACGCGGCAGAACGCCGTGTATCTCCCGGATGTCCGCCTGCCTGAGTCCGTGAGCCCAACCGCCTCGCTCGAGACGGCGCTGTCCGGGCAGCCCCTCGTGATCCTCGTCGTCCCCTCGCACGCCTTTCGGGGCATCCTGGAGAAGGGTCGCGATCACCTCGACCCGGGGGCGCTGGTCGTCAGCGCCACGAAGGGGATCGAGGTGGGGACGCTCTCCACCATGGGCCAGATCATGCGCGAGCTGTTGCCGCGGCACCATCATCCGACCCTCGCCGTCCTGTCCGGGCCCGGCTTCGCGCGGGAGGTGGCGGCCCGGCGACCGACGGCCATCGTGGCCGCGGCCGGTGACGCTGCTGTGGCGCACGCGGTCCAGCACGCGGTGAGCGGGGTGAGTCTTCGCGTGTACGCCGGGACGGACCCCCTCGGGGTGGAGCTGGGGGGAGCCGTGAAGAACGTCATCGCCATCGCCGCCGGCGTCGTGGACGGGCTCGGGTTGGGCCTGAATGCCCGGGCGGCCCTGATCACCCGGGGTCTGGCAGAGATGACGCGGCTCGGCGTGGCCATGGGGGCCGAGGCGCGGACGTTCGCCGGCTTGGCCGGAATGGGCGATCTGATCCTCACCTGCACGGGGGATCTGTCCCGGAACCGTCGCGTGGGGTTGGAGCTGGCGAAAGGGGCGACGCTGGCCAACATCCAGGCGGCCTCCCGGGCGGTGGCCGAGGGAATCAACACCTGCCGGTCCACGGTCAGCTTGGCGGAGAAGCATGGAGTGGAGATGCCGATCTGCCGGGCCGTGCACCGGGTGCTCTTCGAGGGTCAGGGTCCGCGCGAGGCAGTCGTGGAGCTGATGACCCGCGAGTTGCGGTTCGAGGGGGAATGAGGCGAGGGGCGACCTCAGGCCGGGATGGAGTCGTCGTGGGCGCGCAGGTAGCGCCGCCAGGCCGAGCGCGAGGGGGCGACCTGCTCCCGCAGCTTCTGTTTTTCGCTTTCACCCATCGCGGCAAACGTGCGTGCCGCGCTCACGTTTTCCTCCAGGCGCGCCATGTGCTCGACGCCGATGACCACGCAGGCGACAGGCTGACTCAGGTTGAACCGCAACAGCTCCGAGGGGGCGGCCCGTCCGGGTCCGTCGCCGGCCAGCAGCCCCTGACCCATCACCTTCATGGAAAGTACCCCCAGGTTCTGCTTGAGGGCCACCGGCAACGCGGACTCCTCGAAGGCCGGGATCGGTTGCATGCGGCGGACGGCGATCGGATTGGCGGATTGCGCGGCGTTGAGGGCCATGAGCACCGTGTCGAACTCGTGGCGTCGGAGTGCCTCCGCCATGGCAACGCCATCGTTGTGGCCCGTGATGCCGATGAAGCGGACGACCTTCTGATCCTTCAGCTCCCGGATGGCGGCCACGACCCCGTCCGCTCTCCCCATCCGGTCCAGGTCGTCGCGATCGCTCAGCGCGTGGATCTGGATCAGGTCCAGGGAATCTGTCCGGAGGAGCTTGAGGCTGCGCTCGACAGATTGCAGGGCGCCGCTCCGACCCCGCGGGTCGATCTTGGTTGCCAGAAACACCGCCCGGCGCCGGCGCTGGGAAAACTCGCCGAGCCGCCTCTCGCTCAGCCGCTCGATCCCCCGGCGCGTGTAGGAGCCGGCCGTGTCAAAATACGTGATCCCCAGCTCGAGGGCTCGTTCCAGCAGCGCCTGTGCCGCGTCCTCGTCCTGCATCGAGCAAAACCGACTGCCCGCACCGAATCCGACGATGGACACCATGTCTCCGGTCTTCCCCAGCAGGCGCCTGGGAAGGGAGGGTGGCTGCGATGGGCTCGCGCCCAGCGCTGCATCGGCAACACCCAGTGTCATGAGGGCGCCAGTCCTCTTGAGAAAGTCACGACGCGACCAGGGTGCCTTCATGATTTCTCCCTCTCCACGGCGCAGGCGCCAGGCGACGGCAGCCGGCTGCAGTCCTCCGCGCGGTCCGTCAAGGATTGTTCGACCAGGGGGCGGCTGTCAAGGGAAAACGCGACCGGGCCGGCTCCTGCGGCAGGCTGGGGAGCGGGGTGCCGCCGATCGAGGAGCCCCCGGCTTGGTGGACGCTGTTGCCTCCCTGAACTTTCCCTGATACCCTTCGATGGCCACCGGGGGGCGCCTCCTTCGGCGGCAGGCTCCCCGCACCAAGGGATCACGGACGTACGCATCTGCCTGTCCCATGGAGAACAGTCTGCCCAAGAAGGTTCTGGTTCTGGGAGCGCGAGGCTTCCTGGGCGAGCACATCGTGCAGGAGCTGGCGGCCAGCGATTATGACGTGGTGGCAGCGGTGCGTCCTGGTTCGAGCCGCGACTATTCATCCCCGCGCGTCACCCTCGTCGAGGGAGATCTCCTGGAGCCCTCTTTCGTTCGCGGCGCGCTGGAGGGGGTAGATGCAGTTGTCTTCGCGGCCGGCCGCACCTGGCAGCCCGGCCTGGATGTGGCCGAATACCACAGGCAGAACGTCGAGATCACCCGGCGATTCTTCGAGGCGCTGGGCCATCGGCCCCAGGTGCGAGTGGTCTTCACCTCGTCGCTCGCCACGGTGTCGGGCAGCCGCACGCCCCGCGTGTTTGCCGAGGACTCCGGTCGGCGCGAGGTCTGCGAGGGCTGGCTCAGCCCCTATGCGCGGGCCAAGATCCTCTGCGAGCGCCTGGCGCTCGGCGCCGCCGAGGCCGGGAATCGGGTCGTGGTCCTCAACCCCGGCCAGCTCCTGGGGCCCGGCGTCCGTTCCGGCTCGAACCTGGCCTCTGCGTTTGTCCTGCTCTGGCCGTGCCAGCGAAAGGCCCCGTTCTACGTCCGGGGCGGGGTGACGGTGAGCGACGTGCGCGACGTGGCATGGGCCCACGTGTCGGCGCTGGTGCACGGTCGCAGCGGTCAGCGATACATTCTGGGCGGCCACTGCATCGACCGCGCCGAGTTCTACGCGCAAGCGGCCCGCCTCACCGGGCTGCGCCCGCCTGGGGGATTGCCCGTCTGGGTCGTCTACCTGGTGATGGCGCTGGCGGACGGATTCGCATTCCTCTCCGGAGGGCTGTTTCGCAGCCCCGTCCACCGCACGTTCGCGCGCGGGGAGGGCCTGTACTACTACGGCGACTCCCAGAAAGCGGTCCGCGAACTCGCCTACAGGATAACGCCCATCCAGGAAACCATCTACGACACCTTGCGCTACTATCACGGCCGGGGCCTGCTGCCTCCGGAAATGGACTTCGTCGAGGACGTAGGCGTCGAGGACGCACCCGCCTTCGTGCTGCTGCGACAGCTTGCGGGGAAGAGCGCCTTCTCACGCTTCCTGCTGGCCCGCATCGGACGGGTGTACGAGATGTGCCGTTCGAACCACCAGTTGAGGGCAGCCTTGACGCGATTGCTGGACGCGAGCCAGGTCGAACGGGGGACGAAGCCTTTCCCGCTGAAGCGCGACCGACACGCCGAGGAGCGGAAGCTCCTGAACCAATACTTCGAGTACCTGTACTTCGCCTCCGACGAATTCCTGCGCAGGGTCCGCTGAGCCATGCCCGACCCCCTCCAGACCGAGCGCTGTGACGTCTGCATTGTCGGGACCGGTGCCGCCGGGGGGATCCTGGCCTACCGCCTGGCGATGGCGGGCCTCTCGGTGCTCTCGCTGGAGCAGGGCTCGCCCATCGACGACAGCTATTTCACCAACGAGCTGACTCCGGAGCAGGACCCGCACTTCGGGATCGTCGCGGACATGCCGTGGCCAGTGGAGGCGAAGGATCATTACCTCTACGGGAACCCTCAAGCGCACGCGCTGTACGCGCGGGAGGACGAGACGTCGACGGCAGCCCGGTCGCACCAGGTGTTCGTGAATCGCCAGATCTTCCGGCTGAACGGCAAGATGAATCTGTGGGGCGGGACCAGCCTCCGGTATTCTCCGCGGGACTTCCTCGGCAAGCAGTACGGCGACTCCGATACCAACTGGCCCATCCGCTACGAGGATCTGGCCCCCCACTACACGGCCGTCGAGCGGCTCATCGGCGTCTGCGGGACCCGCGAGCGTCTGGACGAGCTCCCCGACGGCGAGTTCCTGCCGCCGCTCCCGCTTCGCCCCGCAGACCACATCCTCCTGGAGGCGGCGAAGCGGATTCGCGACCTGCCCATCCGGGTCATTCCCAACCGGAAGGCCGTCGAAACCCGTGTCGAGCAGGTCAATCGCTGTCCAGGCTGTGGCGATTGCGCCAACGGCTGCCGAACGGGGAGCGTCTACAAATTTTCCAGTCGGTTGCTGCCGCGCATCGCCGGGCGAACGAATTACCGATTGCTCTGCGGCCTGAAGGTCGTGCGCCTGCTGCGCGACGCCGACACGAACCGCATCCATGCGGCCGAATGCCTCGAAGTCGCCACCGGGCGGCCGCTGCGTGTCGAGGCCCGCACCTTTGTCCTGTGCTGCGGGGCGCTGGAAACCCCGCGCATCCTGTTCAACTCGCGAGACCAAGCGTTCCCAGAGGGGTTGGCCAACAGCTCCGGCCTTGTGGGGTGTTACCTCCAGGACAACATCAAGGCGATCCTCGGCGCATCGCTGGTGCCGTTGCTCGGCACGAGGAAGCGCTATGAGCTCGGCTCGAGCGATGCGCTTCTCATTCCGAGGTTTGTCTTCAGCCATCCGGGATTCCGCGGAGGGTACCAGGCCCAGTACTGTCATTTCCTGCCCAGGCAACCCTACTATCTGGACTCCATCCGCCGCGTTCCGGGCTGGCTGAAGCCTCACATCGCCCGGCTGGTCTTCCGCAGTCTGGTCGCGCTCTTCTTCTTCGGGAAGCCCGAGGCGGTACGAGGCAACCGCGTCTTCCCCAGCCAATGTTGCGACAAGTACGGGATCCCGCAGGTCGAGGCCGAGTACGCCTTTCACCAGAACGATCTGCGCATGCGGGAAAGCATGATCCGGGATGGACGCCGGATTCTGCGCAGGTGTCACGGGGTGATGATCTCGGTGTTCACGGATCCACGCCCGGGACCCTCCATCCATTACGCCGGCACCTGCCGCATGGCATCGTTCCACGAGGGAGGGGTGGTCAACGAACACCTCCAGTGCTTCGACCATCCCAACCTGTATCTTTGCGACGGGAGCGTCATCCCCGAGATCTCGGAGAAGAACTTGACGCTGACGATCATGGCGCTGGCCGATCGCCTGGCCAGCATCTTGGCTGCCACCTGAGAAATACGGTCTCATCTCGCACTCCCCGTGTGGCACGAGTGGAAATCAGGAATTCCGCCACAGGCGACCAGGCATCGACGCGCTCGTCCGCTTTGCGCTCACGCGCGCTGTGGGGTGAGCTGGCCGCGCTCATCGTGATCAGCCTGCCGTTCCTCTTCATCGGGCTGGGGCACGATTTCCTGGACGAGGGCGAGGGGCTGTATGGGGCGATCCCGAGTGAGATGCTCGCCTGCCGCGACTGGATCCTTCCGCACTTCGACGGCTTGCCGTACCTCGAGAAGCCGCCGCTCTACTTCTGGCTGACGGCCGCGACGCTGGCGCTGGGCGTCTCGACCGAATGGGCAGCACGCCTCTGGTCCGCGCTGCCGGCGCTCGGCAGCGTGCTGCTCACCTGGCGTCTCGGGGCGCGACTCTCCGGGAGAGAGGGAGGCGTGCTCGCCGGGATCGCCCTGGCGACGTGCGCCGGGTTCGCGCTGCTCGCCAGGAGGGCGTCCCCCGACCTGCTGGTGGTCTGCTGCCTCACCCTGGCGATGTACGGATTCGTCCGCGACCTCGATCGGCCGGCCGGGAGGGGTCGGTTCGTGCTGTTCTACCTCGGCATGGGTCTCGGCCTGCTGGCGAAGGGGCTCATCGGAGTCTTCTTCCCGTTGGTCATCGTCGGCGTCTGGCGTGTGTGGATGGGGCGTCCGCGGCTGGGCGACCTCAACCTCCCGGTGGGCGCGGCGCTGTTCGCTCTCGTGGCGCTGCCCTGGCATCTCGCGGTGGCGTGGCGGAATCCGGGGCATTTCTGGTTCTACCTCGTCGACAACCAGGTGCTCCGGTTCCTGGGCCGGCGTGCCTTCCTCGAGGACGACGTCCCGATCTCCACCCTCGGCTTCCTGGTGGTGAGCTTCCTTCTGTTCTTTCCGTGGAGCGTGTTCCTCCTGGCTCGACGCCGGACAGGCGCGCCGGCCTGGGGCTCGCTGGCGGCGATCTGGGCCGTGATCGTCGTGGGGTTCTTCGCGTCCTCGGGATCCAGGCTGGAGTATTACGCGTTGCCGGCCTTCCCTGCGCTGGCGCTGCTCGTGGGCGGTGCGTGGACGGAACGTCGAGGGATCGGCATCTGGCTTATGCCGGGCGCGGCCGGCTCTGGCCTGGTGGGGATGTGGGCCCTCTGGGCGGGTGGCAGCCTCACGGCTGCACAGGTGCTCCGGGGCCTCGGGGAGCTGAATGTCTACTACCGTATCCTGCGCGAGCAAGGGCTTCCCCTGCCGTTTCCGTCTCCCGATCCGTTCGGCCATTTGCTCCAGGCGCTGGGCCTGACGCTGCTGGTGGGTTGGACGATCGCCGTGGTGTGCTGGCGGCGCGGGTGGTCGCGGGGGTCCTTCGCGGCGCTGCTGCTCACCGCTGGCGGGATCGCGGCCTTGATTCTGCAGCTTCTGCATCTCATCGAGCCGCACCACTCCGCCCGCGCCGTGGCCGCGGCCATCGTCGAGCGGGCCGGCGCCGACGACATCGTCGTGCATGAGGGGTCACTCGAGTACAGCGCGGCGCTGCCGTTGTATGCCGGGAGGCGCGTGCTGGTTCTGGACGGTCGGAGGGGCGACCTGGAGTTCGCGTCCCGTCTGCCGGAGGCCCAGGGCATGTTCCTCGACCGGGAGGAGTTCGTCCATCTCTGGCAAGGGGAGCGACCGGTGTTCCTGGTCACACAACGGCCCCCAAGCCGGAGCGTCGTGACGACGCTTCCCCCGGGGAGTCTCCACGAGGTGGGCCTGTACGGCTCGCGCCACCTGTACTCGAACCGGCCCCAGGGCGCCAAGGTATCGGGTGGATTCCCCGCAGGCTCCCGGCGGGGCCCGACGCCGGGGCGACCTCGATGCCTGGTGCCGGGGAGAGCAGAGGTAGGCCGCGGCGGCTGAAACGCTCCGGCACGGGCCGACACCCCCGTTCGCTGAAGCGCATGGTTCGGCAGTCAGTTCGATCGGTATTCGGACACTCGATCAACTCGACGTGCCATCTCACTGGTATAGCGGCGCCCGAGCGTGTGCCGGTGACGATCAATCCATTCTGTCAATTTGGTTGCCCCCAGGGGGGGTGCGTCCACGTACAGGCGACCTTCCATCAGTCCACGAATCTCCTCGCGTGTGATCACGACATCGCCCACAAACAGCCCGACCAATCGGCACCCCCAGTAACCCAGCCCGGGCGGCACCGAGATGATCGGGCGCTTCACACCCAGTGCGCTACGAACCCTGGAAACCAGCTCGCGATACGTGAACGTCTCGGGACCGATGGCCTCCAGTATCTCATCTCCGCCACCCTCCACCTTCCGGGCGGCGGACTGCGCGAGATCGTCCACGTACATCGGCTGCAGCCGGTAGTCTCCGGAGCCGAACACTCCAAACGCGGGAAGGTGCCGCAAGGACCAGGCGATGTTATTGATCAGGACGTCCTCCTTGCCGAAGAGGACGGTCGGGCGGAGGATGCAGTAGGAGAGGCCCAGGCCCTTCAGGCTGGACTCGAGCTCTGCCTTTCCGCGAAAGTACGGCAGCGCAGATGCGCGATCCGGGTTGGTGATGCTCACATGAACAATCCGCCGCACCCCGGCTTCTTTGGCCGCAGAAAACAGAAGCGTGCTGTTCGCGACGGCTTGCCCATGCGTGAAGAGCCGATGGTCGAACCGCACCCAATATGTGTTGACGAGCGCATGCACTCCCCGCAAGGAATCGCGTAACTTCTGAGGCTCCTCGAAGTGAAAGGGAAACGCCGTCACCTTCTCTCCGAAAGGGTTCGGCCGGTGCATCGAGTTTGTCAATGTGATCACCTCGTGACCGGCATCAAGCAGACGCTTCGTAATATAGCGCCCCGAGTATCCGAATGCCCCAGTGACTGCGATACGCATGGCGGTTTGTGTCGAACGTTGCCGCTCAGCGGCGGCCCCGCGGGAAGCGGTCCGGAGCGGGAACTTTCCGACGGGCCGGTGGCTGCAGCGGCGGGTTCGGCTCTTGGCTCACGCCGCCACCTTCACGGTCGCGTAGAAGTTCACGTGGTGGGAACTCCGCCGTGGCGTGACCACGCGATGTTTGGCTGGCGGTACGCGAATACCATCTTCCTGCATTCCCCGGATGTGTAAAGCGATCGCACGCTCTATTCTTCGGAGTGCCGCATCGAGCGTCCGCCCCGTCGCGACGCAGCCGGGGAGATCTGGGACGGAGGCGCCCCAATCGCTGTCCGCGTCCTTCTCGATCCGCACCAAGTACTGTCGGCTCATGGCTTCCTCCGCCTCCTCAGTCCGGCCTGACGAAGCACCGAGGCCAGTGTTCCGACGGGCATATCGTCGCCAGGGTGCCCGCTGACGGTGACTCGCCCAGGCTTCGTGGGATGCTTATGCTGCCGGTGGTCGCCTTCAGTCACAACTCGCCTCCAGCCGTCCGCCTCGATCAGGCGAATCACGTCTCGCACCTTCACTCGCGGGACTCATCTACGGCTTGCATCATGATGTGCACCCGACATTGCCGAACGCTCAGCATAACCCGCGGCGCGGAGCGCCGTCGGGCTCATGCTGTTGTTCGGCGGTACGGCGAGCGTCGAGGGATCATTGGAGATCCGACGTCAGATGGTCGGAATCGTGCCCCCGTCGATGACATGCTCGCTTCCGTTGATGGCAGACGCTCGGTCCGAGGCGAGGAATGCGACCAGTTCGGCCACTTCCTCTGGGCGGTTCGGCCGGCCGAGCGGGATTCCGCCTAGTGCGTCCATGATGCGTTGCCGTGCGGCCTCCGTGCTGGTGCCCGTGCGTTGCGCGATTTCGTTGACCATACCTTGCGCGGCCTGGGTTTCAGTGTAACCGGGCGCGACCGTGTTCACGCGAATCCCTTTGGGCCCGACCTCCTTCGAGAGCCCCTTGCTGTAGTTCGTCAGGGCCGCCTTGGCGGCGGCGTACGCAAGGGTGGAGTCGTAGAGTGGGAGTGTGCGCTGGATCGATGAAATGTGGATGATCACACCGGCTCCCTGCTTCAACATCCAGGGCAGCAGCCCCCGGTCGAGACGAACGGCGGCCAGCAGGTTGCTGTTCAACGCGTGTTGCCACTCCTCGTCCGTGAGAACGGCGAAGCCTCCGCCCCGTGCCGAAGACCCGCCAACGTTGTGGATCAGAATATCGACACCGGCGAAGCGCTCCCGCACACCGCTGACGACCTTCTCCACCCCCTCGGCTGTGCTGAGGTCCGCTTCCACGAACAGCTCCGGCTGGCGCAGGCCATGGGGAGTGGATCGAGAGGTGGTGATCACCTTTGCTCCCGCACCCCTGAGACGTTCGACGATGGCTTCGCCTATACCTCTCGTGCCACCGGTCACGAGCGCGCGTTTGCCAGCGAACTCGGATTCGAAGGACGCGGTCATCTGTGTACCTCCCCTGCGCCTCTCTTGGCCGCCGAACTTCAAGTATGCAGAGCTGTATAGTCTGCCGGGCGTTGACAGGCTTGCAGGCTAGCCTGCGGAGGCAGTGCGTGAACTAGGAGCCGTACCCCTTCGCCTGTGAGCCGGTTGAGGCAACCCGACGAGCCCAGCAAGGAGCGCGCTATGCCGACCGGCTCCTGGGTCAGGACGTGCGCATAGATCATCCTGGTGTTCACGTCGTAGGGGCCCGGGGGTTCTTGAGCCGTGCGGGTGTCATGTCCACTGACAACGCCAGATACCATGCACGTGTTTGGTTTCCCCGTCAAGACCATTCCGGGGGCTAAGGTGGGCGGGAGGAGGAGACGCTCGATGAGCGGAAAGGGGGCTACTTCAAGACGTCGGCGCAGAGGGGGGGCAGCGCCGGGCGCACGGCTTGCCCGCGCTTCTGGGCGGCGGCGTGGGCGTCCTGGCTGAACCACCACGCAAGCTCCTGACCGCACCCGTCACCGGGCGGCACGGGCTCCTGCCCCCGGCAATCCGGGTTGCCCTCGGGGCACGCGAGACGCACGTGAAAGTGATCGTGATGGCCCCACCAGGGGCGGAGCCGCGTCAGCCAGGGCGCGCCCTGCTTGTCCTGGGTGCAGAGCTGGCGCTTGACCACGGGGCTCACGAAGATGCGGTCCACGGCCGGATCCGTGGCGGCGAGCTCGAGCAGGTCCGCGACACGTGGATGCCAGTCTGCGGTGAACCGGCCGGTCCCGAGGTCCAGGACGGGAACGAAATCCAGGCGTTCCCGCTCTGACGGGTCAAGGGGTCGCCACAGCGCTTGTGCGGGGCGGGTGTAGGCGATGTCCACGTCCAGCCCGGACTGGTGGCTGCTGTGGCCGGTCGGGGTGGGACCGCCCCGCGGCTGAGACAGGTCGCCCACCAGGAGGGCCGGAAGCCCCTTCGCTTCGGCCCCCGCGGCCAGACGCCGTACGTAGTTCAGCAGCGCGGGGTGC
This sequence comes from Methylomirabilis sp. (SeqCode), assembly GCA_035455275.1. Lineage (GTDB taxonomy): Bacteria > Methylomirabilota > Methylomirabilia > Methylomirabilales > 2-02-FULL-66-22 > 2-02-FULL-66-22. Next base: position 74,671 of record DATIFO010000256.1, read on the forward strand.
CCGTAATACCGGTTGCGACCGGGATGCAGGACCTCGAAGCCATCACCTGCCAGGGGAAGCGATGCGGCCCCCTGCACGCAGCCGGCGCTGTAGGAGCCGATGGCCCGGGCCGGGCCGGGCTTGGGGCTTGCCTGCGCGCTCCAGGGGGCGGCGCTCGCCCGCTCTGCGGCTGCGGGGATCTGGGACGGCAAGAGAAGCCCCAAGGCGAGGGCGACGAGGGGAGCCGACCTCATGGGTCCGCCACCGGCAGGGCCTCGATCGGGCCTTCGGGCGGCGGCGGGCCGTACTCCACGCCGGGCTTACGGACATATCCCTCGATGGGCCGCTGCGAATTCCCCAGGATGCGGCCCTTGCGCACCGTGATCGGAACCGGCGGCCGGAGTTCATAGTAGTACCCGCGGGTGTCGAGCGCGTACCCGTATCTTTGCCCCTGGAACTCGAATCCTCGCTTGACACCCTGCAGGGTGCGGCTCCCCAGGCGCTCGAAACTCCGGTGCTTGAGCAGGAAGTCGAACAGCCGCACGGCGCGGTTGTTCACGAGCCGGTGGCAGCCGTGCGAGAAGCGCCGCGCGATGGAGGTGTAATCGACCGAGCCGTGCGTGCGGATCTGGTTATCGACGTGTCGGCCGTCGCCGAGCCTGTTGAGATGGATCGCCATCACCAGCCCATAGGCCGAGGCGAAGCCCGGACCCATGACCTCGGTGTTGACAACGGTGACCGGCCCCTGGCCAGGGTCAAAGACCTTCCTCGTGAGCAGGTCCCGCCCGGGTGTCGCGTCGGGCGGGACCCACACGGGGGCGGCCACGATGTGCTGCCAGAGGCCGGGGCCCACGTCCGAGTTCTTGTACCGGAGATACACCCGTCCGTCCGGGCCCAGCTCGCTGCGCCACGACCCGATGGTGGTCCTCCAGCGCACCAGGGGAATCCTCTGCTTCCCCCAGGTCACCGACAGCGTGAAGCTCGGGTAGCGGCGGCGGGGCTGCTCCAGGGGGAGGCCGCTCGGGTCGACCGGAACGTCATACCAGACATCGCCGCGATCGATCTCGGCCGACAGTTCCATGAGCGCGGTGTAATAGGGAGGGAGGGGCGGGGGCCGGAAGGCCACCCGGAGATTCGCAAACCCCTGCGGGGACACTCCGAGAAGGATGCGCGTCATGTCCTCGGGGGTTGCGATGCGCAGGGACGCAAGGAGCGACTCGACGAAGTCGCCGATCAGATTCGGGACCGGGTGGACCTCGCCCGCCTGGTCCGTGTAGGTCGCAGCGCTTCCGCCCTTCGAGACCGATCCGTCCTCCAGGATGCCCGCGGCGTCGGCGATGCGCTCGGCGAGAATCCGCCGCAGCGTGTCCAGGTGAAGGGCCATCGGCGAGCGCAGGAGCGCCTGTTGCGTCTCGCCGCTCACGAACCCCCACCCGAAGATGTCGTTCTTCCTCTCGAACTCCGCCAGCGCCTGATGCGTGGGCAGGTCGAAGACCCCCGGCGTGTATCGCCCCGCTGAGAGAAGCCCCTCACACACCAGCCGATCCTGCACAGCCCGCACGGCCCGCAGCCGCTTCTGCCCGCGCCCGGAGGGATCGGTGTCCTCCATCGCCCGGGTGTAGTCCTGCCGTGCCTGTTCGCGGCCCTGGAAGCCCACCTCGAAGTCCAGGTGCCGCAGGCCTTCCAGGTCCAGGCCCGCGTGACACCGCTTTGCCGCGTCCTCCCGCACGCGTCCGGCGAGCACGGAGAGCGTCGGCGGGATGCCGTAGACCTCCAGAAAGTTCGGGGCGTGACGAGCGCGGAGCGCCCGGCGGGCGCGCTCGAGCGCCTGCTGCTCCTCGGAGGAGAGATCGTTTCGCTTCTTGGATCGCAGCGGCCCGGGGACCGTCGCCAGCACCGCCGCACGGCCCGCGGGGCTTTCCAGGAAAAGCTCCTCAGGGCTGGTCCGATCGTTGGCCAGTGCGATGAACGTCTTCCGGTAGCCGTTGGGTTTCACGGGCGCTCCCGGACCGTCGGAGTCGCCGAACAGGAACGGCGCCCAGTCGTCCGAGAGATCGACCACCACCAGCCCATCGCGTCTGGCGTTCTCGGCGGAATCGCGGCGTGCCCCGGTGGGGCTGACGACAAACACCTCTTCGCTGGCAAGGGGCGCCCCTTGCTCCCACAGCATGGCGCTCGCCTGGGAGGGGGCCAAGATCAGCAGCAGGCTGAAGGCGTAAACTCGCACGGGGTGCTCAGGGTGTAACGGCAAGTCGGTGCAAGAAATCAAACCCCGCCGACGCCGTCGAAGATGGCGTCACGGCGGTGTGTTGTCAAGGCAAAACTCGAATTGGCTGGGCCCTCAGGCGACTAAGTACGCTGGTCCATAAGTTCGGCGACGCATGCAAAGCCCCTCACCCTGCGACGGGCTCACCCTGCGACACGCTTAGGGTGAGCGGGGGGGGACACGGCGGGCTTTTTGCTTGTAGGCTCTGGCTCGGGGGTGGTATACCAAGCGGCGGGAGCGCGACAGGAGGAGGGGCATCCAGCGTGCGAATCGCCGTCATGGGCAGCGGGGGAGTCGGGGGCTACTTCGGCGGCCGTCTCGCGCAGGCGGGGGTGGACGTGACCTTCATCGCCCGGGGCGCCCATCTGGAGGCGATCCGCAAGGACGGCCTGACGGTGAAGAGCCCGGCCGGGGACTTCCACGTCCGGCCCGAGGCGACCGGCGAGCCCGCGAGGGTGGGGCCGGTGGACGCGGTCCTGTTCTCGGTGAAGGCCTACGACACCGAGACCGCAGCAGAGCAGGTCCGCCCCATGCTGGGATCCGGGACGGTGGTCCTGTGCGTCCAGAACGGTGTGGACAACGAGGACAAGCTGGAAGCCATCCTCGGAAAGGGCCGGGTCCTGGGCGGGGTGGTGCACATCCTCTCCACCATCAGCGCCCCCGGGGTCATCACGCAGACGGCGGGCCCCCGGACCCTCAAGCTGGGGGAGCTGGACGGTCGGACCACGCTGCGGGCCGAGCGCCTGTTCCAGCTCTTCAAGGGAGCCGGGGTCCAGGCCGAGCTTTCGACCCGAATCCAGGTGGACCTCTGGGAGAAGTTCTTGTTTATCTGCGCCCAGGGGGGCGTCACGGCCATGAGCGGGCTCGGCATCGGCGAGATCCTCGCCTGCGCAGAGACGGCCGCCTTCTACAGGGGCGTGATGGAGGAGATCGCGGCGGTGGGCCGGGCGAAGGGGGTCCCTCTTCCCGACGGCGCGGTGGAGCGGGCGTTGGCGTTCGCGCGCGGCCTCCAGCCGCACATGCGCTCGTCGCTGGCCCACGACCTTTCCCATGGGAATCGCCTGGAGGTGGACGCCCTGGCGGGGACGGTGGTGCGCTACGGCCGCGCGGTGGACGTGCCCACGCCGTACAACTTCGCCATCTACGCCTGCCTCAAGCCGCACCACGAGAAGGCCGTGGCCGAGCGGGCAGGCTGACGCATCGGGGATGATGATGCATCGACGGGCATTCCTGGCAGGCCTTGCGACCGCTCCCATCGCCACGTGGCTGTTCGGGATGGGACGCTCCTGGGCCGCACAGCCGGCCCCTCTCGATCCGCAGGAGCGGCGCCTCCGCAACCTGCGCCAGCTCACCTTCGGCGGCCAGAACGCCGAGGCCTACTTCTCCCCCGACGGGAAGCGACTGATCTTCCAGTCCACCCGGGACGGCCGGCGTTGCGACCAGATCTACACCATGGACGTGGAGGGCAACGACGTCCGGCTGCTGAGCACCGGGAAGGGGGTCACGACCTGCTCGTTCTTCTTCCCCGACGGGCGGCGGTTCATCTACGCCTCCACGCACCTGGCCGGTCCCGAGTGCCCGCCCCGTCCCGACATGAGCCGCGGGTACGCCTGGGCCCTTCAACCCTACCACCTCTTTTCCGCCGATCCGGGCACGGGGGCGCTCACCCAGCTCACCCGGGAAGGGGAGTACAACGCCGAGGGGGCCCTGTCTCCCGACGGGAAGCAGATCGTGTTCACCTCGCTCCGGGACGGCGACCTGGACCTGTATCTCATGGACAGCGACGGCTCCAACGTCCGCCGGCTCACGACCGAGTACGGCTACGACGGCGGTCCCTTCTTCTCCTGGGACGGGAAGTTCATCGTCTACCGGTCGTTCCATCCCAGGACGGAGGCGGAGCGGAAGGAGTATGCGGCGGACCTGGCGCGCCACGTTTTCCGCCCGACCTGGCTGGAGCTGTTCGTCATGCAGGCGGACGGGACGGGGAAGCGTCAGGTGACTCACCTGGGGGCGGCGAGCTTTGCGCCGTTCATGCATCCCAACGACCGGCAGATCATCTTCGCCTCGAACCGGCACGATCCAAACGGGCGGGGTTTCGCCCTGTACCTGGTGAACGTGGATGGCACCGGTGTGGAGCGGGTGACGTACGAGGGGGGCTTCTCCAGCTTCCCCATGTTCTCGCCCGACGGACGGCAGCTCGTCTTCGTGTCGTCGCGGGGGACTGCCCGCGAGCGGCCGCCCCAGGCCCCGCCGGAGTTCAACGTCTTCCTGGCCGATTGGGGTCCGTAATCCGGAGAATTCACGAAAGTACAGGTGAATCCTCCGGATCAAATGACCAATGACCGATTTCCAATGACCAATGGCGGTAGGCGCGCAGAGCGCGCCAGCAAGCAGCATCACGGAGGCGCAGTCGGCGCTTGGTCATTGGGCATTGGGATTTGGTCATTCGCGGATAATTCGCGTTGACGCGCCATGCCGGCCAATCTGACCCCACAGTACCTGGAAGCGGACAAGCGATTCCGGACGGCCAAGACCGTCGAGGAAAAGGTCGCGGCCCTGGAGGAGATGCTCGCCATCACCCCCAAGCACAAGGGGACGGAGCATCTGCAGGGGGACCTGAAGCGCCGGCTGGCCAAGCTGAAGGCAGAGGCGGAGCAGGCGCGCCGCCGCCGGGGTGGGTTCTCCGTCTCGGTGGATCGAGAGGGGGCAGGGCAGGCGGTCCTCGCCGGTCCGACCAATACGGGCAAGTCGGCGCTGGTGGCGAGGCTCACCAACGCCCAGACTGAGGTAGGGGAGTACCCGTTCACCACGCGACGTCCCATCGCCGGGATGATGACGTACGTCAACATCCAGATCCAGCTCGTGGATCTCCCGGCGATCTCCGACGAGTACATGGAGCCCTGGGTGCCGAGCCTGGTGCGTCCCGCGGACCTGGTTCTTCTCGTCGCCGATCTGGCGAGCGCTTCCATCCTTGAGGACCTGGAGAAGGTCATCGCCATCCTGGAGCGAAGCAAAGTTGTTCTGGTGCACCCGTCGTCGGCGGAGCCGCCCCCTCCCGGCTGGGCGCACAAGCCGAGCCTGCTCCTGGCCAACAAGGCGGACGCGGCCGGCTCCGACGAGGCCCTGGAGATCCTGCGCGCCGGGTACGCTACCCGCTTCCCCATCTTCGCCGTCTCGGCCCGGGGCGGTCAGGGTCTGGAGGCGCTCCGGCGGGGGATCTATGACGGGCTCGGGATCGTCCGGGTCTATTCCAAGCCGCCGGGGAAGGAGCCCTCCACCGCCTCGCCCGTGGTCATCCCCCGGGGAAGCACCGTGGTGGAGATGGCCGGGGCCATCCACAAGGACTTCGCCCGGGAATTGAAGTACGCCCGCGTCTGGGGCGGGAGCAAGTTCAGCGGCCAGCGGGTCCAGCGCGACTATGTTGTCCAGGAAGGGGACATCATCGAGCTGCACATCTAGGTGGACCGACGCGGACACGGTCGGGGGCGGCGGGGTGTACTGCCTGCTGCTGTGGGTGGGTCGTCCCCGCTGGTTCAGGCAGGCGCGGCTGGGGACACGTCGCCTCCCGCGCGGCTGGTACGTCTATGCCGGCTCGGCGAAGCGGAACCTGCTGCCTCGCCTGGAGCGGCATGTCCGGCGCCGCAAGCGGTTCCACTGGCACATCGATTATCTCCGGGACGTGGCCAGTCTCCGCGAGATCTGGGTCTGGCCCTGGACGCCGACGGGGGAGTGCCGGACGAGCGCCAGGGTCCGGTGTCTGCCCGACGCCGTCCTTCCCCTGAGAGGCTTCGGCTCGTCGGATTGTCGGTGCGACGCGCACCTGATCGCGTTCCCTGCCTGCGGCGCGCCGCCGGATGCCGGCGCGCCGTTCACATATCGTGTCCGGCGAGGGCGGATCGTTCGGATGGAGGTCGGGCGATGACGAAGGCTCTGGGCAAGCCGAAGGGCGCGGGGAAGGCAGAGGCGGGAATGGCGGGGCCGTCTGACCTGCTCACCGCAGGGAAGCTGGCGGCGGCGTGGGGAGTCAAGCCGGGAGACGTGAAGCGCGCCATCGCGGCGGCGGGCGTACAGCCGGATGCGACACGGTGCGGCTGCGCCTGTTACGGCAAGGCCGCGGCCGCCTCGATCAAGAAGCACCTGACAAAGGCCTAGCGGCACACCGAGGTGCTTTACCGCCAAGGCGCCAAGAACGCCACGGCCGGAACAGGCCTGCCCAGGGGAAGGACCGGACTGCTGCGGGCCGCACGCCTGGTTTGGCCGCCTCCGGTCGGTAGACAGGGACACCCTATTCTCGGTGTCCTTGGCGTGTTGGCGGTTCGATGCTCGGGGGTGTTGTCTTCAAGATCGGACGATGCCCGCATCCGGCCGGGCGAGGTTTGACCTGGAGGGCGGCGGGGCGTATAGTGTGAGAGGCGTCACGAGATACCCGGCGCCGAAGGAGTGGCCGTGAGCCCCACAAATGATTCCGTGAACGAGCCGGTCCCGATCTGCCCTTACTGGCACGAGGTCGCCAGCGATTTCGTCTCCATGTACCCGGCCGGCGGCTACTGCATCGCGGGATGCCACAAGCGGGTCAAGGTCATGGCCGGGAAGACCCTGGAAGATGTGTGCGCCATGAACTTCGCCGAGTGCGAGGGGTACCAGCGCCTGCTGGCCGAGGACGAGGCGAAGAAGCGGCAGGAGCAGGAAACGATCTGGCGATAGGCGGTCCCCCATGGCTCGCCGTGGCGACTGCGGCTCTGGATCGCCGCTCGTTGCGGCGAGTCTGGGTGTCTCCGCCTCCTGCACCCGCGCCAGCCGATCGTGACGCACGGATCAGCCGTGTCCATCCCCGAACCCCTCGCGCTTTCTCGCCGCCGCCCGAGCCTCCTGCCGATCCCGCCGGCGTTCCGTCCGACCTCTGCCCCGATCAGGGGAGGCGCATTGCATGACTGACGCGTATCGGGTGGTCATCGTGGGGGCGGGGCCGGCGGGGATCTTTGCGGCCCTGGAGCTGACGCGAGCGGGCGTGGACGGTGTGCTGCTCGTGGAGAAGGGGCCGGATCTCCCCGAACGGAAGCGCCTGGGTCGCGCCGGGTCCATGCTTGCCGGCTGGGGCGGGGCTGGTGCCTATAGCGACGGCAAGCTGGCCCTGTCCACGGAGATCGGCGGCTTCCTGGGCCGGTATTGCGGGCCGGGCGAGCTTGCCGAGCTGGTCGAGTACGTGGACGAGACGTACCTGACATTCGGCGCGCCCGCAACGCTGCACGGGTCGGACGTGGAGGCAGTGGCCCAGCTCGAGCGCCAGGCGGCCAGGCTCGACATGAAACTCGTCCCGAGCCGCTACCGCCACCTGGGGACCGAGGGCTGCGAGGAGCTGGTGGGAAAGCTGCGCGCCCACCTGGCGGGGCGGGTGGCGATCCGCTGCGCAGAGCCCGTGGGCGAGGTGCGGATCGACGCCGACGGCAGCGTCGCGGGGGTGAAGCTCACCAGCGGGGAGGACCTGCGGGCCGAGTACGTGATCCTGGCCCCCGGCCGGGAGGGGTCCGCCTGGCTCGCCAAGGAGTCGGAGCGGCTCGGACTCACCACCACCATCAACCCCGTGGACATCGGGGTGCGGGTCGAGGTGCCCGCTTCCGTCACCGAGCCGATCACGTCGGCAACCTACGAGGCCAAGATCATCTATTACACCCGGCGCTTCGAGGACATGGTCCGCACATTCTGCATGTGCCCGTACGGGGAGTTGATCCGGGAGGACCTGGGCGGCCTGTACACCGTGAACGGCCACAGCTACGCCCACCGGAGGAGCCGCAACACCAACTTCGCCCTGCTGGTCAGCAAGACGTTCACGGAGCCCTTCCGCGAGCCCATCGCCTACGGACAGCA
>DATIFO010000257.1:0-12448 GCA_035455275.1 Methylomirabilis sp. (SeqCode)
ATGGGATACTATCCCTTCTGGATCGGTCTGGTGGTCTAACGGCTAGTCCAGTTTATTAGCCGGTCATCCGGACGTTGTCAACACAATTCCGATACTTCTTTCGTCCTGAATAACCACAGCATGGCCGACGGATGGTTTGACCCACAAGAGTCAAGAGTATTGATCTGTCTATGCGGTACAAAGGGGGGAGGACATGCAAAAAGGGATCATCCGAAGGCGGGGGGAATCCACGGTGATCGGTCATTGGCAGGCGGATCTTGAATCGATCGTGGTGGAGACGGAGGTGCCGGAATTAAGAAGGGTAGCGGATGAAATCCTCAAAAGGCCCCAAACCATCCCGATTCATGCCCCGGAGCGTCATGAGTTTGCCGGTGGCGCCGTGCCCTTGGTCGAAACCCCCTCCACGATCAAGTTCTTGGCCCTTTTCGCCCTGGAAATGGAAGAGCGGGGATTCGAGCTGGATCCGGAGGACGAGTGAAGGCAGCCCTACAGGATGGTGTTGACGCGGACGTGTTTGCGCGACGGGACGTGGGCCGGGATCTCCGGATACTTGTGTTGCTTTCGAGATGGATGGACGTCTGTCCGGCTGGTCTGTATCCGGGACACCCTGGCCGCGTGGCGGAAAGATGGGCCCGCGCCCCCGCGGATTGGTCTCTCATGGGTGCAGCATCGGCCCACCTCAAGCCGGGTCCAGCGTCAGGAGTGTAGCGGAGTGCCGCACATTGCCCACGAAAGGCGTTAATTTTGCTTGCGAAAACACACCAATCAAAGTAAAAAGCAACGACGGTTCCTACGTCATCGATCCCCCGGAGGAAACGATCATGCCAGGGGTAAGATTGGGCTGGGAACCAAAGGGCAATGTCAGATCCCCGAGTATCGGGGCCCTTCGGTGAACGGCCCACTTGAGGGGCTCCTGCTTTCTCCGGGGTGGACCCATCATTCCTCCCTTCTGGGGATGGATGAGCCCCTCAACTTGCGTATGAGTGTTTCCCGGGAAGCGGATGGACGGCTGAGGTGCCGCGCGCGAAACATCGATTCGACGGCGAGGAGTGAATCCCCCGCTCTGCGGCGAGGCGCGAGAACGGGCGTGGGTAGCCGAGCTGCCGGAGGCGACGCATGCCCGCCCGGCACGAGCTCGGCATTTTTGTCCGTCATTCTGCCCTACATCGTAATCTGAGGGTCCTCTGGTTTGGGATGCGGCGTGGAATACGATAGGTCAGCCGCCGCTCACAGGCGTCCGGCTGCCGATTTGTAAGACCGGGTCGAGACTCGGGGAAGGCGGAAGCCGGCCGAGCAAGTCGACACCGTGCTCGACCGGAAAGGATCCAATGGTATTTCTGGGGCCTCAGGAGGCCGACGGTGTCTGAACTCAACAGGTTGAAGTGGCTTGGGGTCTGGCTGCCATTGGTCGGCCTGGGATGCTTGATCGTTCTTTTTGAGGCCGTCATCCCGAATTTCAGCCGCGATTCCCGCTGGTCAGACAGTCTGACGGCCCACGTTTCCTTGATGGGTCTGGTCGCCGCAGGGGCCTATCTCTTCTCCAACCATATCTTCCGGATCATACGTCAGAAGACCGATGAGACCCTGCGACAGAACCAGGAGCTGACAGCGATCGAGAAGCGCTTCCGTGCCCTTATCGAGAACAGCTCGGATGGGATTGTACTCCTTGGCACCGACGGGACCATTCAATATGCCAGCTCATCCACGGCGCGGGTCCTGGGGTACGCCGCCGAGGATCTGTTCGATCGGAGCGCGTTCGAGTTGATTCATCCGAAGGACCGGGCCAATGCCATGGTTCGCTTCACCGAGGCCCTTCAGAACCCGGGCGGCAGCACCACGGCGCAGTTTCGGGTCCAGCACAAGAACGGTTCCTGGCGATGCGTCGAGGCGGTCGCCAGCAACCTGCTCGCCGACCCGAGCGTGCAGGCGCTCGTCTGCAACTACCGCGACATCACCGAGCGCAAGAGGGTGGAAGAGGACCTCCGGCAGGCCCGCGACGAATTAGAGACGCGGGTCAGGGAGCGCACCACCGAGCTGGAGAAGGCCAACGAGGCCTTGTGGTCGGGCCTCACCGAGCGCAAGCGCGTGGAGGAGGCGCTCCGCGAGAGTCGAGCGCAGCTCGCGGGAATCATCGGATCGGCCATGGAGGCCATCATCACCGTCGACGAAGACCAGCGCATTGTCGTCTTCAACGCTGCCGCCGAGCGGATGTTCCACATCCCTGCCGCCGAGGTGATGGGTCAGCCGGTGGATCGCTTCATCCCGCCGCGCTTCCTGCCGACGCACCGGGAGGGGGTGCGCTTCTTCGGGCAGACGAACTTGGCCCGTCGCTGGGTCGGGGTGCTGGGTGCCGCGACCGGTCTCCGGGCCGACGGTGAGGAGTTCCCCATCGAGGCGGCGATTTCCCAGGTGGAAGTTGGCGGCCAGAAGCTTTATACTGTCATTCTGCGTGACATTACCGAGCGCAAACAAGCGGAGGAGCAACTGCGAAACTCCCGGGAGCAGTTGCGTGCCTTGGCCGCCCATCTGCAATCCGTGCGGGAGGATGAGCGGACGCGGATCGCGCGCGAGATCCACGATGAGTTGGGGCAGGTGCTGACCGGCTTGCGGATGGACCTGGCGTGGGTCGCCTCCCGGATGCCCGCTGGCGAGACGACCCTGCTGGAGCGAACGAAGGCCATGGTCACGCTCATCGACTCGACCATCCGGCTGGTCCGGCGAATCGCCACGGAGCTGCGGCCCGGCGTCCTGGATGACCTGGGTCTGGTGGCCGCCATCGAGTGGCAGGCCCAGGAGTTCCAGAGCCGCACCGGGATCACCTGTGATTTCACCTCGGGCCAGGCGGATCTGCCCCTGCCGCCCGAGCTGGGCACGGCGGTCTTCCGCATCTGTCAGGAGACCCTGACCAATGTCGCCCGGCATGCGCACGCCACCCGGGTGCGCATCAACCTGGAGGCCGATGATGAGCAGCTGATCCTGACCGTCGCCGACAACGGCCGGGGCATCACCGAGCAGGAGCTCGCCAACCGGACCTCCCTCGGGCTGCTCGGAATGCGCGAGCGGGCGCTCCTCCTCGGGGGCCAGGTCAGCATCGCGGGCCGGCCGGGCGAAGGCACCATCGTCACGATGCGCATCCCGTTGAAGCGGTCCGAGGCGCAGGACAGCAGCGGGAACGGCGGGAAAGGACAGGAGCCCATGCTTGGAGCCACGTCATGATCCGCATAGTTATCGTGGATGACCACACGGTGGTGCGTCGCGGACTGAAACAGATCCTGAGCGAGGAATCCGACATGGCGGTGGTGGGGGAAGCCCACAACGCACAGGACATGCTCACGCTGGTTCGGAAACAGGCATGCGATGTCATCGTGGCGGACATCTCTATGCCCGGTCGGAGCGGGCTGGATGTCCTGAAGGAGCTGAAGCAGGATCGGCCGAAGCTGCCCGTCCTGGTGCTGAGCATGCATCCGGAAGATCAGTACGCGGTGCGCGCTCTGAAGCTGGGCGCGTCGGGGTACATGACCAAAGAGAGTGCCCCCGAGGAACTGGTCAAGGCGATCAGGAAGGTTGTCTCGGGTGGAAGGTATGTGAGCCCGTCATTGGCCGAAAAGCTGGCCTTGGACCTCGCGGTCGACACCGAGCGACCCGTGCACGAGACCCTGTCGGAGCGGGAACACCAGGTGTTCACCATGATTGCTCAAGGGAAGACGGTCAAGGAGATTGCCGACGAGCTCGCGCTAAGCGTCAAGACCATCAGCACTTATCGGACGAGGATCCTCGAGAAGATGGCCATGAAGAACAACGCGGAGCTGATTCACTACGCGATCAGCAACCGTCTGGTCGGTTGACCCCCTTACAGATACTGCTCGACCCCCCCCGAGAAGGCCCCGCCTGTCACCCCGCGGTGTCCGGTCCCGTTCCCGGTATAGTCGAAGAAGGCAGATAGAAGAAGGCAGATAAATGTAGGACTGGAGATTACAGCCCTCCGGGTCTCTCCCGCGCTCCCGGCTCGCCTATTGACCTCAGCCCTTTCAGACAGTTCGGGTGATGGCCACTCCCGACATGCGGCACAGGCGGAGGACGTCTCGCAGCTGATTCCTTGTAGGATCAGGCGTGAGTTGTAGGAGAGACACGTACGCCCGTCACAGAAATCGTCTTGCACAAAATACAGCGTTCTTCCGATTTCAATCCTGCACGTTCTGCCCTACCTTTTGCACATCGCGTGGGGCCTTCTGGCCGAGGCTGACTTTTCCTCGTTCGCGGGCGACGCGACGCCGTCCATGGCGGCGTGAGGACGGAACAGGTTGAAAATGAGCCAGGGCTGGCGGTTGTTCTTCTGGATCGTGCTTCTCCTTGTCGGGCTGAACTTCGCCGCCCCCGATTCGATCGAGGCAGGTCCCATCTCGGCCTGGAATCCGAGTGTGGCATGGGCCGATCTCGACAACGACGACCTCGACCCTTCACTCCATCACACGATCCTCTCTCACGACGACATTGTCTCTGGCTGCATCGTCACGGCCGGTCTTGCGCTTGTCGGGCATTTCCTGTCATCTGCAGGCTCCAATTCAAACCCGCAGGGCCCATCCCCTTCACTCCGAATCCCCCGTTCGCCTCCTGCAAGTTGATCCCCTGATGACTCTCGGCCTTCGCGGGTGACGAGGCAGATCGCCCCGATGGCTGAGAGATCCTCACGGGTCGTGTTTCTCACCTGCCTTCCATTCCGCCAGGAACCAGGGTATCCCGGTAAACTTTCCTGACGGGCGGGGAGAGCGCCAGGGCGCGGGTGGGGTGTTCGACATTCCGGCACCCAGAAGGGGCGTGGTCCTGAACCAACCACACCCCACACAGCACGAGGAGAAGGGTCGATGAAATCAAGGTCGGTCATGGCCATGTCCCTGATCCTGGCCCAGCTCTGGGTGGCCAGCGGGGCGATGGCCGCCGCAATCCCACAGCCGCCGAATGCCTCACCTTTCAACATCATCGGCTTCATCCAGAGGGCCACGCTGGATGCGCCGGGCGATGTCCTGGCCGGGGGCACGGTGACGGTGAACGGCACCACCGTCGTCATCCCACGGAACACCATTGTTCAGATGCCGAACACCTACGTGACGTGGGCCGAACTCTTCAGCATGGCGCCCTCGCCATGGGGCCCGGGCAGCGGCCCCAGGGGGGAGGCCCAGACCGGGCTGTCCCTGACGGACGTCAACCCTACCACCGGCAAGCCGCCGCTCACCACGTACGAAATCACGCTGTTCGGGAACCGCATCGTCGATCCGACCGACGGCACGGACAAGTACATCGCCGGGTTGGTGACCATCAACCAGGAAGCGCTCAATTTCGGGCAGGGGTTTGTCAACTTCATCGACTACGCCAAGGGCGAGCTGCACATCGGGGGGATGCCCAAGGTGGCGTCGGCCACCGACACCCGGGTGCAGATCAACGACCCGGTCGGCCGCTTCGGGCTGCAGCACTCTCCGGACCCCCGATTCACCGCGGACACTGACAATGCCACGGTCCACGCCAAGACCGGCTATCCGATGTGCATCCCGCGGACCGATCCGGCCGTCGCGGATGACTCGCTGTGCCCGAAGGCGAACCGCCCCCTGGACGCGGCCGGCAACCCCACCGGTAACTTCAGCATGCCGCCCCAGCCGGCACCCCCTGCCAGGCTGGCGGCCGGGAACGCCGATTCGACGAAGCAGGCCCCCATCATGGTGGGGGACTACGTCGAGTACATCGGCACCCTCCAGGTGGACGCGGCCGGTCAGTACCTCTCTGCTTTTCAGATCATTGCCAATGTGGGGATCTACACCGCGCCGGGGAACGACCCCGCATACATCGTCCTGGAGGACACGATCCTTGGTGTGGGCGGCAATCCGATTCCTGGTGTGCCTCAGGAGAACAACCTGCGCATCGTGATCGTCGGCTTCACGACGGACCCGTCTCGTCCTGTGGACGCGTTCGCCGTGGACGTGGACCCCTGCACGGGGCAAGAGACGGAGCGGGTCATCAGCACGCTGGGTGCGTTGATTCCCGAGGCTATCCCCCTCGGTCGCGTGCGATTCGCGCAGCTCGTCTCGAACGCCAACCCCCCCACGCGCAACTGGCGGCTCCGGTACCGCGGGAGCAGCGTGCAAATCTCGGCCAACGGCCTCGTGGCCATGCAGTACTCCTTGCCGGTGAACGAGTACGTATTCCCGGAGAACACCACGTTCGGCGATTCGACCCTGCTCGCCGTCCCGCTCAACTTCCAGGACTTCCCCTTCCTGGCGCTGGGGTCCGGTCCCTGGCGTGATCCGAGCGGACCCATCGTCGGGCAACTGAAGCCTTTCCCGCTGGTGGAGATCCCCGGTATGAGCCCGGCGATCCCCACGCCGCCGGTGTGCAGCCCGGTGGCGGTCAAGACTCCCACGGTCCATGCCGGTCTGCCCCAGACGGTCCAGGCGGCCACACAGGCGGTCTTGACGGCGACCGGGAATGATCCCAACGTGCCACCGCTGCCCCTGACCTTCACGTTCGCGCAGACGGGCGGGCCAAGCGTGGCGCTCTCCGCCAATTCCATCGCGGCGGTGAGCGGCGCGGCAAGCGTCACGTTCACGGCTCCGACTCTGGCCGCCGGGGCTCCGCCGCTGACACTCACCTTCAACGTCACTGCGAGCAACGGCGTGGCCGTCAGCCCGCCCTCCACGACCTTCGTGACGGTCGGGAATCCAGCGGCGAGGGATACGGTCACCATCACGGCAGCAACCTACGACACCGGGCGGGGGACCCTCACCGTGAATGCCACGTCCACGGATACCAGGGGGACTGCGACGCTCTTCCTGACGACGAGCACGGGGTTCGGCCCGACCCAGATGACGAACGGCGGTCTCGGGGCCTACAGCTTCACGCAGAGGGGAATCTTCCCCACGCCCTTCACCGTCACCGTGCTCTCGAGTGAGGGGGGCAGTGCCACCGCGTCCCTCATCATCCGGGTGCGTCCGCCGCAGATTCAGCGGAGGGGCGGCGGCCTTGGTGGTGGTGTGGGCGGAGGTGGAGGTGCAGGGGGCGGCGGAGGCGCAGGCGGGTAGTCCTCTGGGGACAGCGTGCTGCATCGGCTGCGCACTCCCGGGGGCTGAAGGCATCCTTGGGGCTCCCCGCCCGCCGGAGCCCATTCGGTGGCAAGACACGCACGCACTTCCGGAAGGCGGCTCGTGAGGACACACATGATCAGCCAATCGCCAATCGCCGAGAACGCCGAGTTGCAGACAGGGCTGCGAGTCCTGCAGCCGGCGGCCGGCGCAAAATCCGTGCTCGCGCAGAGCGGGGGATGGATCGTGGCGATGGCTATGCTGTGCCTGGTGCATGTGACGCCCGCGATCGTCGGAGTGGCGACCGCCGCGGCGGCGCCGAAGGCCGCTCTTCAGGGTATCACTGCACTGCCCAACATTCCGCTGATCACCCAGCAGGGGAAATCGGTCCGGTTCTACGATGACCTGGTGAAGGGCAAGACGGTGGTCATCAATTTCTTCCACACGCAATGCAAGGACACCTGCCCCCAGGAAGTTTCCCGACTCGTGCAGGTCCATACGCTCCTGGGTGACCGGGTCGGCCGCGACATCTTCTTCTACTCATTCACCACCGACCCGAAGAGCGACACACCTGCGGTGCTCAAGCGGTACATGCAGAGCTTCCACGTGGGTCGGGGCTGGCTCTTCCTCACGGGCAAGCTCAGGGACATCGCGCTCCTGGAGAAGGATCTGGGGGTGGACACGCGGCCGGGCCCGGACGACGTGGTCCCTCATCCCGGCACCGTGATCATCGGCAACGGGACCACGGGGCAGTGGACGCATCGTCCCTGGTCGGCGAATCCGCAGGTGCTCGCGGCGCTCATCGAGGAGTGGGCGAAGGAATTGCCGGAGGGCGAGGAGGCTCCTCAGCCGCCGAACCCGCAGCGGGACTTCGGAAAGGGCCCGGGGGACACTGCCAAGGCGCAAGGTCCCGTCGAAGGTCAGCCACAGGAAGCGCGAATCGATGGAATGGCGGCGCAGGGGATCGAGCGGCCGAGGCTTCCCGAAGAGGCCCGCTCGACGGCTCGTGAAGGGGCTGCCCCCTCAGCCGCAATGCCCCCTCCCGCGGCCCTGCCGGACGCCGATCAGATTGACCTGGGACCGCCGGCCCGCTGGCGGGTCGTGGAAGACTCGCAGGGGGGAGGGGGCGAGAGCACGGGCCGCCGGGGTGGCGGGGATCTGAGGCCCGCAGCCGAGCCGGGCGGCGCTTCGAGCGAGCCGTGGCAGTCAGACAGATTCCTACTGAGCATCACCGGCCAGGGGCAAATCCCGGTGCCTGGTCCGGTCCCCACGCGCACCTCCCAACCCGCCACGAGCCTCCCGGTCAGCCAACCGCTGGCGGCAACTCCATCCGGTGCTCGGAGCGGCGGCGACCGGGTTCAGTCGAGCCAGACGGGCGGCGCAACCGCAAGCCCGGTCCAGCAGGTCGGCGCGCCGTCACCTCCAACCGCTGCGCCCACTCCGCCGACCGTGACTGCAACTCCACAACCCGCGGAGTGGATCACCCATCTGCTGCTCCAGGCGCGAAAGCACCGCCCACGGCGTGGCCGGAGCCGCGGGGCCCTGTTGCTGGAGGAGATCGGCCCCGGCCCACTCCCCCCGGCGCGAGAGCACGGTGCTGGCGATCCGCGCCTCCTGGCAGCGGACTGTAGCGTCCAGGATCGTTCCTCCGGTTCCAGTGACGCTTGCCGCCAGGTGGGCCGGCAGGAGCGTCGACCCGACAGCCGCATCCTGTCAAGGCTCGACTCGCTCGCCTCCAGCGCCTTCAGCTCATTGACGCTGACCTCGCCTGTCGTCGTGGGCGTCGGCGACTCCTCCAGCATCCGGACGACAGCGCTGCTGCAGCACCTGAACTCACTGAAGACAGTGAGCGTGCCCGACCCACCGGATTTCGCAGGGTACGTCCGCGACCGGCATGCGCTGCAAGCGCTCGGAAAGGCACTGTTCTGGGATCAGCAAGTGGGGAGCGACGGCCAGGCGTGCGCGAGCTGTCATTTCCACGCGGGGGCGGATAACCGATCGCTCAACCAGTTGAATCCGGGCTTTCGCAACACGACGCCGGGCGTGGACACCGACGCCTTCTCCGCGGAGCTGGGATTCGGCCCGAACTACCAGTTGCAGGAGACGGACTATCCCCTCCACAAGCTGAGCAACCCGGATGACCGCGCCTCGGCCGTGATCTCGGACACGCACAACGTCACCTCGTCGCAGGGTGTCTTCAACGCGGACTTCGCGGCGATCGGGGTGCCAGGCGATACCGGCGTGACGAACCTCACAGGGCCGGGGGCCGTCTTCAGCGTCGGCGGGTCCATGCTCGTGCGAAACGTCGAGCCCCGCAACACGCCGCCCACGGTCAATGCTGCACTGAACCACCGGAACTTCTGGGATGGGCGGGCCCGCAGCGAATTCAACGCCGGCAATCCGATCGGCCTCCTCGACCCGACAGCTCAGATTGTACGGGTTGGCAAGGGAGGACAGTCGGCCTTCGTGAGCGTCCGGATCGAAAACTCGTCCGCGGCCTCGCAGGCAGACGGTCCCCCACTGAGTAACCTGGAGATGTCTTTCAATGGCCGCCAGTTCCCGCAGCTCGGCCGGAAGCTGCTGTCGGCCAACCTCGTTCCCCTGGGTCAGCAATCCGTGGCGCACGACGACAGCTTGCTGGGGGCATACAGCCGATATCCCCAGAATGGGATCCGGGTCGGGTACGAGGCACTGGTTCGCGAGGCCTTCCAGCCGGCGTGGTGGGATGCCCCGGGCCAGGTGGTGGACGTCTCCGGGGGGACGCCGGTGATCAGGCACGGTGCCCCCGGGCCGCAGCAGTTCAGCATCGCGGAGTTCAACTTCTCCCTGTACTTCGGCCTGGCGATCCAGGAGTACGAGAAGCTCCTGATCTCCAACGACTCCCCCTTCGATCGCTTCATGGAGGGCGACCTCAGCGCGCTGACCGCGGTGGAGCAGCAGGGCCTGGTGGTCTTCATGGGACGGGGAAAGTGCATCGCCTGCCATGGGGGGCCCGAATTCACGAATGCCGGCGTGACGAACTTCGAGCGACTCCAGGTGCTCGAGCGCATGATCGTGGGAGACTTCCAGACAGTGCAGGACCTCAACGAGGGCTACCCGGCGGATCCCGTCGGGTTCCACATCGGCGTGTATGACAACGGGTTCTACAACATCGGTGTGCGCCCCACGTCCGAGGATCTCGGGATCGGCGCCCGGATCGGGCCCAGCGACCTCCCGCTCTCCAACAGCCGGCGATTCCTCGAGCAGGTGCAGGGCCGGGTGAAGGCTCTGATGGCCCAGGACCCGACGCTGGACTTCGACCGCGCGGTCACGCTGGCCAACGACCAGCTCGCTGTTCCCCGCATTCTGGCCCGACCGGGTGAGGCGTTCAATCTCCTCCAGCGCGCCGCGCTGCTCCTCGGGAACCCGTGGGATGTCACGACCCTCCTCAGCCGGGCGTACGCCATCCTCATCGTGGCCGGGGACGATGCCGCGCTCCTGGAGGCGGTGGCGGATGCCGCGCTGCTGGACACGGGCTGTCGCGATGCCCTGGGCTGCTCTCCCCTTCCCCTGCAGCTTCCTGCGGGTGTGCCGGCGAATCTCACAGGGGCGTCGCGACTCCTGGTCCAGGCGCGCGATCTGCTGGCGTCGAGGGTGACGGGCACGCCGGCAGCCAACGCGGTCATCCAACTCATGAGCATGGCCACGGTGCTGCTCCCCGATCCCTTCGATCCAGGCCCGGACCCCCTGCGGCCCCTCGGCCCGCCGCTCTACCCCGACGAACTGCTGAACGTGGACGGGGCACTCAAGGTGCCATCGCTCCGGAACGTTGAGCTGACCGCTCCCTATTTCCACAACGGCGGCCAGGCGACGCTGGAGCAAGTGGTAGCGTACTACAACCGGGGTGGTGACTTCACCCTGCAGAACAAGGACAACATCGATCCCAACGTCCACCCACTCCTGCTGACCCCCGTGGAGCGCGAAGCCCTGGTTGCCTTTCTGAAGGCGCTGACCGACGACCGGGTGCGCTATGAGCAGGCCCCCTTCGATCACCCCGGCCTCAACGTTCCGAACGGCGGAAGCGGTCACATCACCGAGATGTTCGGTGTGTCAGTGATGGACGACCGCATCGACATCCCGGCCGTCGGGGCGGGGGGCAACGCCCTCGGGCTTGGGACGTCCGTGGCCACGGGAACCCCGTTCCGAAATTTTCTGCAGCCGTGATGGCTGGCAATGTGAGCCCGCCGCAGCGCCCGCCTGTGCAGGCGCGAGGAGCGCGGAGGTCGTGATGGTCATGAGGGTGAAGTCGAACGCACGCGGGTGAGTGACAGAACACACTCGGGCCGGGTCGCGGCATCAGTCCTTCAGCGACCCCCAGCCAAGAATGGGCAGCACGCAACGGAGGAACGCCAATGTATCTGCCCTGGAACGCCTCGAAAGCACGGCTCCGGGAAGCCGAGGGTGCACGGAAGAATCGGATGGAGATCGTCAAGGCCCTGTCCCACGGGCAGGTCAGCCGGCGGGACCTCATCAAGTGGGGGCTGTTCACCACGGCGGGCCTCCTGGTCCCGAAGCAGGGGTTGAGCCCCTTCGCCAAGAGCGCCTACGCCGATAGCAACATCCCGACGGGCGCCCCACCGAGCCCGCTCTTCGGCGTCAAAGCCTTCACGCAACCCATGCCGCGCTTCGACGTCTTGCCCTGGATCCCGCTTGCCTCCTTGAGTCCCGCCCCGACGAAGGAGGCCAACCCCACACTTCAGCCCGTGCCCGCAATCCTGGGCGGGGGTGTCGGCCCCATCGAGGGGCGGCCCCCGGGGCCCATCTGGGCCCACCAGCAGTGGGAGCTTTTCCCACCCCGGGTGGCCGTCGAGGTGAGCCAGGCGGGGGCCCGGATGAACACCGTCTACAACCCGGGCGTCCCGTCGCACCTCAATTCCGGCATCGATCCCAGGGCGACCTTCCGCCCTGCCTTCCATCCGAATCTCCCGGACCAGGGACCCCTTGCCCTCTGGACCTTCAACGGAACCCTTCCGCCCAAGCTGCTCATGGGCCGATACGGGGACCCCATCCTGTTCCGCCACCACAACAAGCTCCCCGCCGATGTGACCCAGAATGGGGGCTTCGGCCGGCACACCATCAGCACGCATGAGCACAACGGGCACCACGGGGCGGAGAACGACGGGTTCACCGGGGCCTACTTCTTCCCCGGGCAGTTCTATGACTATCACTACCCCATCGTCCTGGCGGGGCTCAAGAGCATTAACCCCGACGCCACCGATCCCCGGGCGTCCAGCCCCGACGATAGCGGTGGCCTCGTGAAGGTCCCCGGGGACTGGCACGAGACCATGAGCACCCACTGGTTCCACGACCACATGTTCAGCTTCACCTCCCAGAACGTCTAC